>NZ_JACSWA010000378.1 GCF_016888125.1 Spirulina sp. CCY15215 | reverse complement strand
TCAAGGGGGACTTCCGGATTCTCCCCCCTTTTCAAGGCAGGGATTATTCACTGACTAGAGAAAAAGACTGTAACCCCGATCGTGTCGTTGTAGAACAAATGATTGCTAACGAAAAATAAGGGATTGTAACAATTTTCTCTGCTTAACGAATAGTCCCTGCCTTTTCAAGGGGGGCTGGGGGGGATCTAATTCATGTGTCTGTTATAGTTTTGGCGGCAAAAATCTCTGCGACACTCAGTTGCAATTCCGGAAACGCCAAAGACTCAATCCTCTCGTTTTCGGTAAACAGCGTGACTTGATACTCTCCATCCACCAGTTGGTAAACAGAGAGAGTCGGTTGTTTGGGATTGCCGATAAACCGCCGACCCCCTAAACCCAGATAATCTACAATCCAGTATTCGGGTATCCCCATCAGTTCGTATTCCCCGACCTTCCTCAGATAATCATCTTGCCAGTTTGTACTGACAACCTCGATCGCCAGTCCCAAGGAATTTCCCTTGGTAATAATCGATTCTTTCTGCCAACGGGGTTCCTCGGCCAGTTGTGCTTTATTGAGAACAATAATGTCAGGTTGGTAGCCGGATTCGTCATGGATCGCTTTCAGCAAGCAATCGCCAGGAATTGCACAAGGTAATTCGTAACGGTTGATGTGAATTGCCAGTTTTCCGATTAAAAAACCGATAACACTAGAATGTTCTCCAGTTCCTAAAGGTATTTTGACGATCGCTCCATTGCGTAGTTCGTATTTATCCGTCGCGTTTTCGGGATACCAGTCCACAAATTCATCGAATGATATGGGTTTGGTTAGAGTTGCAATCATAGTTATTCAGCGCGAGAGATTAAGACAACAAAGGGTTTGGCGGGTATTGACAAATCGCCGGATGGGTATTGAATGAAACTTCTACAAGATTAGCACGAGAGAAAGATTGTCGGGTTTACACCTCGATCGCCTCCAAATACTCCGATAAGAAATCAATCAGATCGATCGATTCAGCGACAAACCCCATCGCATCGCTAAACTTGGGACCTTGAACTAGGGAGGAAAAATGGGCGATCGCCTCGAGTTGTTTGGCCTTCTGGAGATACTGGAGATATTTCAACAGATTCTTGCGGGCATTATCCGCTTTATTTTCCGGGCAATGCCCGGCATTGAGCCAGAGTAAGACCCGTTCGTTCAAACTGGCCAAGTCCTGAATTTCCAAGTCTTTGAGATGTTTGGAATGCTTAGAATATTGCAGTAGGAGTTGCTCGGGACTCAAACCCCGTTGGTTAGCGAGGCTTTGGCGAAAGGCGATACTGGCACGACTCCCCACCATCCCTGCAATCAGTTTGAAGTGAATCTCCTCCAACTCACCTCCCCCCTTATTAACTCCCCCCTTATTAACTCCCCCCTTATTACCTCCCCCCTTATTAAGGGGGGGCAGGGGGGGATCGTCCTCCTTACCTCCCCCCTTATTAAGGGGGGGCAGGGGGGGATCGTCCTTATAGTTGCGAAGAAAATCCGCAACTTTGACCCAAGCGCGGCGATCGGGAGTTTTGATCAAGCCAGCAGTGGCGATCGCCGCATCCGCATCGGGATTGTCACCATCGAGATATTCTGGATGCTGTTGGATAAACGTCAGCACCCGCGCATCAATATCCTGCTTGGCAGCCCAGAGCAGCCAATCTTCCACCGTCGGCGCAAACTCATAGAGATTGAACCGCGACACCAGAGCCGGATCTAGTTCCGTCAGTTGATATTCTTCCCCCGCATTCACCGCAGCAATGACAATACTGCCAGGAGGTAGAGATTTACCAGCTAGGGTTTTGTTAAGAGTTAGGTCTTGAACCGCCTGCAAAATTTCCGGTCGGGCCCGGTTAAGCTCGTCGAGAAAGAGTACCACCGGGCGATCGGCTTCGGGCCACCAGTAGGGAGGTAAAAACACCGAACGCCCCGTTGCCTCATCTTTATGCAGTAAGCCAATCAAATCCCCCGGATCGCTCATCTGCCCCAAAAAGAAGGGGATGACGGGCAGATTCTGGCGCTGACGGTAGAAATGGCTAATCATTTCTGATTTGCCAATACCATGCTTGCCCACCAGGAGAATATTTTGCGACCGTGGGGTCAGTTCCAAAACGCGATCGAGTTCGCGGGCATCAATACGAATCATTTTTTTCTACCTTTATCCTTCTGCATTTAACTACAAATCCTCATGACGAATCCAGTCAGAACGGCGATAGCCTCGCTTGAGATGAGTTTTAAAGCGAACGCCAGTATTGTAAGTCTCGCGGAGAGCCTGAATTGCAGTACGCAATTTGGGGAGTACCTCCTTGAACTGGTTAAAGGGAATCAAAATGGCAAAGTAGTCTTGGTCAGACAGACGAATAATCAGCTTCAGCTTAACAGTATCGACTTCGGTGGCAAAGTCAAATCGATCTTCCTTGGCAATTTTACGCACCTGAGCCAAGATGGCTTGTATTTTCAAGTCTTTCTGTTTTTGGCGCTTGGCAGCCTGGGCTTTTTGTCGGTCAACTCTCTGAAAAAATGCGTGGACTAGGGCAACCACCTCACTAATATCTGAAACGGGGGCGGGCGATCGCTCTCCCCCTAAGTCTACCCAGAACTGTTGCTCCGGACTCCTAAGCAAATGTAAATGGGTTTCATTTCGATACCAGCGATCGCCTGGTTCTTGGAGCAGAATACAGCAACAGAGGTCATTGCTGGGGGGCTGGTCTGTGCTTGATCCCCCTCGGAAACGACTGTAATGGTGACAATTATTATTCCGCTTTGCGCCAGCGAGAGGCTCAAGGAGCGCCAACAAGTCTTCAGCCAGTTCCCTGGACTGTTCGGGGTCAACGCTGAGGGGTTCCCCCCCCGATATATTCTCCCGGAGGAGCTTTTGTAAACTTCGTGATGCGATCGACATAATATTAATTTGCAATTTACAGCTTGAAGTTTCATACTACAGCAATGCCGATTTAGATTTTATGGCCGAAGACTTTCCGAAATTCATTGCATCCATGCAAACAGACTGCGATCGCATTCGCCAAAACTTTTGTTGAGATAGAAAAGCATCCCAATTGCATTACCATCGCCACTGAATTAAGCGAAGATAAAAAGGGCATTATTGTGCAAATTACTGATAATGGCAAGGGACTTCCTGATGAAATAAAAGAGCGCATCTTTGAGCAAGGATTTACCACGAAAGAAGTAGGTAAAGGTACGGAGTTAGGCATGGCGATCGCCCGTCAAATTGTAGTCGAAAAACATGGCGGCAAGATAACTTGTATCTCAGAATACAACAAAGGTACAGAATTTGCGATTACAATTCCTATTTGCATTTGCCCAGCGTAATTCTGGCAAGATAATTTTTGTCAATTGATATTTTTAGATCACAATGTATGAAGTCATTAATGATGTTCAAATGATGGAAACAGAAATAGTCAGATTTTTCCACTATCAAACCAAAGAACTCATCCACGAAAGCGATCGCACCCTCGTCTATCGCGGACAGTGCAATGACGATGCCAAACCCGTCATTCTGAAACTAATGCGAAATGAATATCCTTCCTTTCACGAATTAGTTCAGTTTCGTAACCAGTATGCCATTACCCGTAATCTCAACATTGAAGGCATCATCAAAACCTACGCCCTAGAACGCTACGAGAACCGCCATGTCATGATTATGGAAGATTTTGGGGGAATGGCTTTACAGGAAGCCAAAGAGGATAATTATACCGTTGTCGAGTTTCTCGCGATTGCCATTCAACTCGCAGAAATTCTGCATCAGTTGCACCAAAATCGTCTTATTCATAAAGATATCAAACCCGCAAATATACTGATTCATCCTCAAACTCAACAAGTTAAACTCATCGACTTCAGTATTTCCTCGTTATTACCCAAAGAAACCCAAACCCTACAAACTCCTAACGTTTTAGAAGGAACTCTTGCTTATCTTTCCCCAGAACAAACTGGACGCATGAACCGAGGAGTTGACTATCGCAGTGATTTTTATTCTCTCGGTGTCACCTTTTACCAACTCCTAACGGGAAAACTTCCCTTTGTAAGTGACGATCCCCTAGAATTGATTCACGCTCATATTGCCAAAACGCCTCCCTTAATCAGTCACCAGTTATCAATACCTAAACCTATTGCAGACATTGTGATGAAGTTGATGGCGAAAAATGCCGAAGACCGCTATCAAAGTGCTTTGGGATTAAAATACGACCTCGAAAAATGTCAAAAACAATGGCAAGAAAGTGAAAAAATAGAACCTTTTGTATTAGGAGAACGGGATAGGAGCGATCGCTTTCTCATTCCCGAAAAACTCTACGGACGAGAAAAAGAAGTTCAAATGTTGCTTGAAGTATTCGATCGCGTTTCTGAAGGAAAGACAGAAATAATGCTGGTAGCGGGATTTTCGGGGATTGGCAAAACTGCCGTGGTCAATGAAGTTCACAAACCTATTGTTGCCAAACGCGGCTACTTTATCAAAGGCAAATTCGACCAGTTTCAACGTAATATTCCCTTTAGTGCCTTTGTGCAAGCCTTCCGAGACTTAATGGGGCAACTTCTGGGGGAAAGCGATACTCAATTGGCACTCTGGAAAAGCAAAATTCTCAAGGCTTTAGGAGAAAATGGACAAATTGTTATTGATGTTATTCCCGAATTAGAGCGCATTATTGGAGAACAACCTGCCGTTGCCGAACTTTCCGGAAGTGCAGCCCAAAATCGCTTTAACCGCTTATTTTCTCTATTTATTCAAGTATTTACCACGCGCAATCATCCTTTAGTTATTTTCATTGATGACCTACAGTGGGCAGATTCGGCATCGTTGAAGTTAATGCAACTGCTAATGGAGGATGCAGAAATAGGTTATTTACTGTTATTAGGAGCTTATCGAGATAACGAAGTATTTCCCGCTCATCCCTTAATGCTCACTCTTGATAATATTAGCAAAGCGGAAGTTATTCTTGATACTATAACACTTGCTCCTTTGAGCAAAACTAACCTGAATGACTTGGTGGCAGATACCCTCAGTTGCGAAGAAGAAATCGCCTTACCTTTAACAGAATTAGTCTACCAAAAAACTCAAGGAAATCCCTTTTTTGCAACTCAATTTCTCAAGGGATTGCACGATGATGGCTGGATTCATTTTAACTTTAATGTTGGTTATTGGCAGTGCGATCTAACACGGGTGCAGGAGTTAACACTCTCCGATGATGTGGTGGAATTTATGGCCACAAGGCTGCATAAGTTAGAGGGAGAAACTCAAGAAATACTGAAGTTAGCAGCCTGTATTGGCAATCAGTTCGATTTAGAGACTTTAGCAATGGTTTGCGATCGCCAAGGAGTGGAAGTCGCAACTGCACTGTGGCCGGCATTAAAAGAAGGTTTGATATTACCTCTGAGCTACACCTATAAGTTTTTTCAAGAGACTCATTCTGAGGAACAAGCACAGCCGAAAAACATATCAATAGGCTACAAGTTTCTGCATGATCGCGTTCAACAAGCTGCTTATTCTTTGATTCCAGATTCAGATAAAAAAGCCACCCATCTCAAAATCGGACAACTACTTCAGCAAAATTACTCAGAAATAAAACAAGAGGAAAAACTGTTCGATATTGTCGAGCATTTAAACCAAGGACAAGAACTAATCGCCCACCCACAAGAACGAGAAAACTTAGCCAAACTTAACTTAAAAGCTGGAGTTAAAGCCAGAAATTCTACCGCATACACGGCAGCCAAAATCTATTTACAAATAGGGATTGAATTATTGACAGAAAGCTGTTGGCTTCATCAGTATGAATTAACATTAAATCTCTATGTGGCTGCTGCCGAAGTTGCCTATTTGAATGCCGATCTTGACAAGATGGAACAGATGGCTGCACTGGTGTTAGCAGAAGCTCAGACGATTTTAGACAAAATCAAAATTTACAAAATTCAAATCGTCGCACTGACAGCCCAAAGCAAGATGTTAGAAGCGATCGCAGTAGCCAGAGATGCACTGGGGCAATTGGGGGTTGAACTCCCCACCGCACCTGACGAAACCAAGATTGGCAAAGCACTACAGAACCTAGCTAATCTTCAAAGCGGCAGAGGGATTCAGGAACTAATCGATCTACCTGTAATGAGCGATCGCCAGACTCAGGCAGCCATGCAACTATTAGGAATGTTATTTGCAACTGTCTTTCAGGGGATGCCGGGATTAATGCCCATACTGAGCGCGACTATGGTTAGTTTATCGCTCCAGTTTGGGAATACACCCGCATCAACGGTGGGGTATGCGATTCATGGTCTTGTGCTGTGTAACTTTTTAGGAGAAGTGGAAACAGGCTATAACTTTGGGCAATTGGCTTTGAAATTGCTTAACCGATTTAATGTAGGGGAATTCAAGCCTACAGTTCTACTTTTTTTTGGAGCCTGTATTCAGCATCATCAGGAATCTCTGAGGGCAATGATGGTGACGCTGAAAAGTGGGTATGTGGCTGGTATGGAAATTGGTGATTTTCTTAACGCTGGCTACTGCATGGGCAATTACTTCAATGCCACCCTTTTTGCTGGGGTAGAACTGGACACTTGGAAACTGGAAATAGCAGCTTACAGGGCTGTTTTAGTGCAGGTAAAACAATATTCTGCCTTGACTTATGTGGATATGGCGCATCAGGTGGTGCGGAACTTGAAGGAAACTCGTACTCGGCAGGATTGCTTAATTGGTGATATCTACGATGAAACGGTGATGATTCCTAAGCACCATCAGGACAACGATCTTACTTCGATCGCTATTGCTTACATCTATAAACTTATGCTTGCCTACTGTTTTGGCAATTACACTGTTGCCCTAAACCATAACGCCGAAGCCAAACAGTATTTGATGGGAGTATCAGGCATGATTTTTGTTCCCATTTTCCATTTCTATGCAGCCCTGACACATTTGGCGCTTTTCTCTACACAGCCAGAGCCGGAACAAGCAGAGCTTCTTGCCTTGGTGGAAGCCGATCAAACTACTTTGAAACAGTGGGCGCAAAATGCTCCCATGAATCATCTACACAAATGGTATTTAGTTGAGGCTGAACGGCAAAGGGTTTTGGGCAATAAATCAGAAGCAATAGATTTGTACGATCGCGCTATCTCCCTCGCTCAAGAAAATCAATTTCTCAATGAAGAAGCCTTAGCTAACGAACTCGCCGCCAAATTCTATCTCGACTGGGGCAAGGAAAAAGTGGCAAGCGGTTATATGCAAGATGCCTACTATTGTTATGCTCGTTGGGGAGCCAAAGCCAAAATTGAAGACTTAGAAACACGCTATCCCAGCTTTTTAACACCTATTCTCGCAGGGCAAAAACCCAGTTTAACAGGGAGTACAACCTTCGTTAGTTTGAGTACGGGAACCATTTCCAAAACTACCACAGGAGCAGGGGAATTGTTGGATTTAGCAACATTAATGAAAGCCTCTCGGCTGCTTTCAGAAGAAATTGAATTAGAAGGCGCGATCGCCAATTTAATGAAGGTTATTCGGGAAAATGCTGGTGCTGAAACAGTTGCCTTGATGCTCTTCCAAGAGCAAGTTTTAACCCTCAAGGCACGAAGCACGGGAGAAGATAATTGCACCGACTCTATCCCCGTAGAAAGCAGTAATGTCGTACCGTTGAGCATCATCAACCAAGTCAAAAACCGCCGCAAACCATTACTATTAACAAATGTCAGCCAAGAAGCTAGTTATGCAGGAGATGTTTACATCCAACAACATCAACCCAAATCTGTTTTATGTCTTCCTTTGATCGATCGCGGTCAACTCATTGGCATTCTCTACCTCGAAAATAACCGCGCTACTGGGGCATTTACTGGCGATCGCGCAGAAATCCTCAATCTTCTCTGTTCTCAAGCCGCGATCGCCCTCGAAAATGCTCAACTGTACCAACAAGCACAACAAGCTGTGACCAACTTACAACAAGCACAATTGCAATTGGTACAAAAGGAAAAAATGGCAACCTTGGGCAATTTAGTAGCGGGGGTTGCTCACGAAATCAATAATCCTCTCGGTTTTATTGGCGGTAATGTCACGGTTATCGAAGACTATCTGAAAGATTTATTCACCATTATCCAAGGCTATCGAGAAGAATTTCCTAACCCCAGTCCTCAACTTACCGAAGACATTGAAGAACTGGATCTAGATTTTCTCCTGGAAGACTTCCCTAAAACCATTGCATCCATGCAAGAAGGAGTGAATCGCATTCGCGATATTAGCACATCCTTGCGAACCTTTTCTCGCACAGATACCGATAAAAAAACCGAATTTAATTTACATGAAGGCATTGACAGCACATTATTAATCTTAAAATATCGACTCAAGGCCAATGAAAAACGCCCTGCCATTGAAATTATTAAAGAATACGGGGATGTTCCGGAAATCAAATGCCATGCAGGACAACTCAATCAAGTGTTTATGAACTTATTAGCCAATGCGATCGACGCTCTAGAAGAAAGTAGTGCAGAAAAAACCTACACGGAGATAGAAAGTGACCCCAATTGTATTACAGTTAGCACCCAATTAAGCGAAGATAAACAGAGCATCATCGTGAAAATTGCTGATAATGGGATGGGAATTTCTGATGAAATAAAAGAGCGCATTTTTGAGCAAGGATTTACTACGAAAGAAGTAGGGAAAGGAACGGGTTTGGGAATGGCGATCGCCCGTCAAATTATTACGGAAAAACATTGCGGTACGATTCAGGTTAATTCTATACTAGGAAAAGGAACAGAATTTATGATCACTTTACCAAATTAAGGGAGGATCGACAAGTTTATTTTTCCGGGTGCATCTCAAAGTTGCAAATTTACAACATTGCTCCGAATAATTAGAGCTAGGGAGCGAGATGCTCCCACTACGATAAACCATAATGGGCTCCGAATAATCCGAATAATTAGAGCTAGGGAGCGAGATGCTCCCACTACGATAAGCCATAATGGGCTCCGAATAATCCGAATAATTAGAGCTAGGGAGCGAGACGCTCCCACTACGATAAACCATAATGGGCTCCGAATAATCCGAATAATTAGAGCTAGGGAGCGAGACGCTCCCACTACGATAAGCCATAATGGGCTCCGAATAATCCGAATAATTAGAGCTAGGGAGCGAGACGCTCCCACTACGATAAACCATAATGGGGGTAGTGCGTTCGCGTAGCGTGTCCAAAGGAAAAACATCTTGCTCGCTATTTTTACAAAACTGAGATGCACCCATTTTTCCGAGATTTCAGACTCATTTAACCAATTAAGTAACTATCTATTCTCAAACTAAAACAGCCATGAATAACTCTCACCAAAACAGCAACCCTCAGACAACTATTAAAATTCTCAACTATCAAATCACCGAAACCGTTTATTCGGGGAGTAGAACAATAGTTTTTCGGGGCATTCGTACCAATGACCAATTACCAGTAGTTATCAAACTCCTGAAAAATGACTATCCTACCTTCAGCGAATTAGTACAATTTCGCAATCAATACACCATTGCCAAAAATCTCCACTCACCCCTAATTATCCAAACTTATAGCCTAGAATCCTACCAAAATAGTTATGCCTTAGTCATGGAAGACTTTGGCGGTATTTCACTTCAGGAATGGGGGCTAAAAAGAGAAAATAGACCCTCTTTGAGCGAGGTTTTAGAAATAGCAATCACCTTATGCAATGCCTTAGAAATATTGTACCGCGAGCGAATTATTCATAAAGATATCAAACCCAGCAATATATTAATCAATCCCGAAACAAAACAAGTTAAATTAATCGACTTTAGTATCGCATCTTTACTGCCAAAAGAAACACAAACTTTGATAAATCCCAACGTTTTAGAAGGGACACTGGCCTATATTTCCCCCGAACAAACAGGGCGGATGAATCGGGGAATTGATTATCGGACTGACTTTTATTCTTTAGGGATAACTTTTTATGAATTACTCACAGGAAAATTACCTTTTGAATCCAATGATCCAATGGAATTAGTACATTGTCATCTGGCAAAAATAGCACCCTCGATCAATGAAATCAACCCAGAAATTCCGTCGGTACTCTCAAAAATAGTCAATAAATTGATAGCAAAAAATGCAGAATCCCGCTATCAAAGTATATTGGGATTAAAATACGATCTAGAAAACTGTTTAAGTCAACTACAAAAAACAGGTGATATTCAAGACTTTGAAATTGCTCGGCGAGATGTGGGCGATCGCTTCCTGATCCCTGACAAACTCTATGGACGAGAAACGGAAATAGAAACCCTACTCCAAGCCTTTGAAAGAGTCAGTAATCCCCCCCAGACCCCCCTTCGTAAGGGGGGAGGTTCAGAAATGATGCTAGTCGCTGGTTTTTCTGGGATTGGAAAAACCGCAGTTGTTAACGAAGTTCATAAACCCATTGTGCAGCAACGAGGTTATTTTATTAAAGGAAAATATGACCAATTTCAAAGGAATATTCCCTTCAGTGCATTTGTGCAAGCCTTCCGAGATTTAATGGGGCAATTATTAACAGAAAGTGATGCCCAAATTCAACAATGGAAAAGCCAAATATTAGAGGCAGTAGGTGAAAACGGACAAGTAATTATTGAAGTCATCCCCGAATTAGAAAGAATTATTGGTCAACAACCCCCAGCAGTGGAATTATCAGGAAATGCTGCACAAAATCGATTTAATTTATTATTTCAAAAATTCACCCAAGTTTTTACAAGTATTGAACATCCTTTAGTGATGTTCTTAGATGATTTACAATGGGCCGATTCGGCATCGCTGAAATTAATGCAGGTGTTAATGGTGGATACCCATCATCTGTTATTAATTGGAGCCTATCGGGATAACGAAGTGAATCCTGGACATCCCTTGATATTGACTTTGAGTGAAATCCAGAAAACAGCAGCAACAATTAATACAATTACTTTAGCACCACTGAGTGAAATAGAAATCAATCAATTAATAGCTGATACACTTAAATGTAACGAAACTTTAGCCTTGCCACTTTCACAATTGGTTTTTCAGAAAACCAAAGGAAATCCATTTTTTGCCACGCAATTTCTCAAAGCATTGCATCAAGAGAAATTAATTAAATATGATTTTAATTTGGGTTGTTGGCAATGCGATATGGCGCAAATCAATCAGCAAGCACTAACAGATGATGTCGTAGAATTTATGGCGTTGCAGTTAGAGAAATTACCATCCTTCACCCAGGATATTCTCAAGTTAGGAGCTTGTATTGGCAATGAGTTTGATTTAGGAACTTTGGCAATTGTTTCGGAACATTCAGAAGTAGAAACGGCGGCTGGTTTATGGAAAGCGCTGCAAGAAGGGTTAGTTTTACCGCAAAGTGAAGTTTATAAATTTTATGTGGGGCAAGAAAGTCAAACTGTTACTCAAGAAAATCAAGAGATTGTCACATATAAATTTTTACATGACCGAGTACAGCAAGCAGCCTATTCACTCATTCCCAATGACCAAAAGCAAGCCACCCATCTTAAAATTGGACAACTACTTCAGCAAAATTATTCAGAAATAGCACAAGAAGAAAAACTGTTTGATATTGTCGGGCATTTAAACCAAGGCCAAGAGCTAATCATCCAAGAGCCGGAACGAGAAACCTTAGCCAAACTTAACTTAAAAGCCGGACAGAAAGCCAGAAATTCTACTGCATACACAGCAGCCAAAATCTATTTACAAATAGGGATTGAATTATTGGCAGAAAACTGTTGGCAAAATCAGTATGAATTAACATTAAATCTCTATGTGGCTGCCGCCGAAGTTGCCTATTTGAATGCCGATCTTGACAACATGGAACAGATGGCTGCACTGGTGTTGCAAGAAGCTCAGACGATTTTAGACAAAGTAAAAATTTACCAAATTAAAATCATCGCACAAATAGCCAAGGGTAAGATGTTAGAAGGTCTCGCAGTGGCAAGAGATGCACTCTTACTGTTAGGCTTTGAGTTTCCTGCTGAAGCTGACGAAGCCACCATTGGCAAAGCGCTACAGACTCTAGCCAGCCAACAAAGCACAGAAATTGAAGAGTTAATAGAGCTACCTGTAATGAAAGAACCTCAAACTCAGGCAGCGATGCAACTGTTGGGAATGTTACCTACAGCAATTTTCCAAGGAATGCCCGGATTAATGCCCATACTAAGCGCAACGATGGTGAGTTTGTCGCTCCAGTTTGGCAATGCACCTGAATCGGCGGTGGGGTATGTTATTCACGGTATGGTAATATCTGCCTTTGGCGGAGAAGTGGAAACGGGCTATCGCTTTGGGCGATTAGCACTGAAGTTGCTCGATCGCTTTAATGCGCCAGAATTAAAGTGTATGGTTCTACTAAATTTTGGCGGCTTTCTTCAGCACCGTCGAGAATCTTTGAGGGCAATGATGCCGACAGTTAAAGATGGCTATATGGCGGGTATGGAAACTGGTGATTTTACTACTGCAGGTTACTGCATATCCAATTACATCAATGCCAACCTTTTTAGTGGGGTAGAATTGGAGACTTTGGAGGCAGAAATAGCAGTTTACAGGGAGGTATTCGTACAAGTCAAACAGGATTCTGCTCGGGCTTATATGGAGGTGGAGCAGCAGATGGTGCAGAACTTGAGGGCAACTCAGGTTCAGTCGGATTGCTTAATTGGTGATGTCTACGATGAAACAGTGATGCTTCCCAAACACCATCAGGATAGCGAGCTTACTGCGATCGCTTTTGCTTACATCTACAAACTTTTCCTAGCTTACTTTTTTGGCAATTATACGTCTGCCCTAAACCATAGCGCCGAAGCCAAAAAGTATTTGATGGCCGTGTCAGACATGGTTTTTATTCCCATTTTTCATTTCTATGCAGCCCTGACATATTTGGCGCAGCTAGAGTCGGAGCAAGCCGAAGTTCTTGCCTCTGTAGAAACCCATCAAACGATTTTGCACCAATGGGCAAAAAATGCTCCCATGAATTATCTGCATAAATGGTATTTAGTTGAAGCAGAACGGCAAAGGGTTTTGGGCAATAAAGTAGAAGCAATAGATTTGTACGATCGCGCTATCTCTCTCGCCCAAGAAAATCAATTTATCAACGAAGAAGCCTTAGCCAATGAACTAGCGGCTAAGTTTTACCTTGACTGGGGTAAAGAGCAATTTGCTCAAATTCACATCATCAATGCCTATTATTGCTATTCCCGTTGGGGTGCCAAAGCCAAAGTTAATCACCTTGAAACAACCTATCCCAAATTACTCCAACCCATCCTGCAACAACAACAATTCAACCTTAATACCCTAGAAACTATCACCTTTCATGGAACATTATCATCCACTCGCACCATTAGCACAGGCAGCACCAGCATTTCCGATGTCTTAGATTTTACCAGCGTACTCAAAGCGGCTCAAGTTCTCTCTAGCTCTCTAGAATTAGACCCACTTGTTGCCAGTCTCTCTCGTATTATCATCGAAAATTCTGGGGCAAAAAAAGCGGCATTATTGCTACCTCAAGATGATACTTGGCTCATTAAAGCAATTACTTTAATTACTCAAGGGAAAATACAAACTATACTTGAACCACAATCATTAAATAATTGTTCGGATATTCCTTTAACAGTTATTAATTACGTCAAAAACACAAAACAAACGGTTGTTATAGACAATTGCCAAACAGATATCCCTGGTCTGATTGGGGAATATATGTTATCTCATCAACCCCAGAGTGTTTTGTGTACTGCCATTATGAATCAAGGAAATTTGGTGGGGATTCTTTACCTAGAAAATAAACTGGTGAGTGGTGTATTTACTGGCGATCGCCTTAGTGTAATTAATCTTCTGTCTTCCCAAGCTGCAATCTCCTTAGAAAATGCGAGGCTTTATCAGCAATCTCAACAATCATTGCAAGATTTACAACAAGCACAACTCCAACTGGTACAAAGTGAAAAAATGTCGGCACTGGGTAATTTAATAGCAGGAGTCGGTCACGAAATCAATAATCCTTTGGGCTTTATTGCTGCCAGTCTCGAATTAACTAAACCCACTATTACTGATATTTTTGAACACTTAAAACTCTATCAAGAAAGTCTGCCATCACCGAGTAATGAAATCATCGAACACAGCGAAGAAATTGACTTAGATTATAGCTTAGAAGACCTACCAAAAATGCTTGATTCTATGACAATAGCCTGTGACAGACTCAAAAATATTAGCACTTCACTCCGCACCTTCTCCCGTGCAGATAAAGACTACAAAGTACCGTTTAATATTCATGAAGGTATTAACAGCACTCTGTTAATTCTCAAACATCGCCTTAAAGCTAATGAAAAACGCACTGAAATTGAAGTCATTACTAATTATGGAGATTTACCTCAAGTTCAGTGTTTTCCCGGTCAATTGAATCAGGTCTTTATGAATATTATTGCCAATGCTATTGATACCTTGGATGAATCAACGAAAGGTCTAAGTTTTGCAGAAATTGAGGCAAATAATAACCAAATTAAAATTACAACTTTAGCAGAAAATCAAGGAGTTAAAATTTCTATTACTGATAATGGTCAAGGTATGAATGAAGAAGTTAAACAAAAGATTTTCGAGCAAGGATTTACCACTAAACAAGTGGGAAAAGGAACCGGTTTAGGATTGGCGATCGCCCATCAAATTATTGCAGAAAAACATGGCGGGACAATAACTTGTCGCTCAGAATTAGGCGAAGGCACAGAATTTATCTTGATGTTGCCTCTCTCTTAAAAAAATAATTCAGCGATCGCATCGTGTCAACCCAGATCATATTGCCATTTGTTTTTCCTCGCCATATCCCTATCACAGTATTGCCACAAAAATCGAAACTTGATATTTTTCTTAATAAATTCCAAATTCCCAGATCGAATTGCTTGCCGTCGTATGGGCGAGTATGTAACAATTGACTTTCATTACGATTAAATTTAACTCTAGTTCAGATACAAGTGTGCGGCCAATGTCTCAGCGAGAAAGGGTAATTGACTTTTTTCAGAAAGTCTGTGACGATCCATCAATTCAAAATAAACTCAAAGCCCCTTGTCCCGCAAATCGTCAGGGATTTGCTAATGTCGCCCAAGAGTGCGGCTACGACCTTAGCGGCGCAGATCTTGATGACTATGTAAGATTCTATCAATTTTACACGGAATTTCAACGGGCAATCGAACGACACCAAGCTGGAAAGCAAACCTTACCAGACTGGCTCAATAAGTGGGAAAAACACCTGAAGAAATTTTCAGACGATCCCCTGGACGATCGCTATGACACGATTAAGCGTTTCATCTAATGTAATGCTTTGCTTTCATGTTCTTTTTCTGATTGTCCCCGTTCTAAGCTAATCTGACCTTTGTATTCATTTGTTCACGAACGGGAGGGTATATTGGAACGCACCTTCATTATGATTAAACCTGACGGCGTACAGCGCGGTTTAATTGGCGAAATTGTCAAGCGATTTGAAACTAAAGGCTTTACTTTGGTTGGGATGAAATTAGTTGCCGTTTCTCAGGAACTGGCAGAACAACATTATGACGTTCATAAAGAGCGTCCTTTTTTTGCAGGATTAGTGAAATTTATCACTTCAAGCCCTGTTGTAGCAATGGTTTGGCAAGGGGATGGCATTGTTGCTTCCGCTCGCAAAATCATCGGCGCAACCAATCCTTTAGCCTCCGATCCTGGCACGATTCGCGGCGATTATGGCATTGATGTAGGACGAAATCTCATTCATGGTTCCGATGCGATCGAAACGGCTCAACGAGAAATCGCGTTATGGTTTCCAGAAGATGAATTAGTGTCTTGGGAGTCTCATACGAAATCTTGGCTCTACGAGAAGTAATAATTTTAGGGGAAGGGGGTGTGGGTATTGCATCCTACATCCTCACAACCTAAAACCGATATTCCCATGCTTAGTCCAGAACAACGCAGCAAACTCGATCGCGCGGAAGATACTTTCTTTTATACATTTCCTCGTTTTGTCACCCACGCGGACAAGTATTTTTTAGCACGGTTAACGAATCTTTATCGAGAACGCCTCGAACCCAATAGCCGTATTTTCGATATGATGAGCAGTTGGGTGTCCCATCTACCCGAAGAGATAGAATTTGCCCATGTTGAAGGTCACGGCATGAATGAGGAAGAATTGGCTAAAAATCCTCGCCTCGATCGCTATTTCATTCAAGATATTAATGAGAACCCCAAATTCCCACTCCCCGATAATGAATTTGCTGCGGTTCTCAATTGCGTTTCTGTTCAATATATCCAATATCCCGAGGCGATATTTACGGAAATTCAGCGCATTTTAAAGCCTGGTGGTATTGCCATTATCAGTTTTTCTAACCGGATGTTTTATGAGAAGGCGATCGCCGTTTGGCGAGAAGGGACAGAAAACAGCCGTCTCGATCTGGTGCAAAGTTATTTTCAATCGGTTCCCGGTTTTAGCGACCCAGAAATTATCGCCCATCGCTCCGAATTGGGGAGTTTCTTGCAAATGTTAGGGATGGGAGGCTCAGACCCTTTTTATGCGGCGATCGCATCTAAACAATAATCTACAAATCTGCCTTAAGGATGAGAAAGACAGAAACCAACTTATAACCGAGAGAATTTGAAGTTTCAAGTTATTTACTGTATACCTCAAGGTAGAACGAAATGATTGCATAAATATGACACCTTTATTAGAAACAACTTTGGCGATCGAAAATGTTCCCCTTCTGATACAACTTCCCCCAAAACCATCTTGGGTGGAAGAGATTTTAAGCAGTGTCGGTCAAAACTTGGGAACTTCGGCGATCGGACTCGTACAGGCGATCTTGATCCTTCTTGTGGGTTGGATTGTTGCGGGAATCATTCGTAAAATGATTTACGGATTGCTAAAGCGAACTGACATCGACAACAAAATTGCCTCTTGGATCACCGGTCAACCAGGCGATTCTACTGTTCCCATTGAGCAATGGATAGCAGAGATAGCTTATTGGTTAGTGATTCTCTTTACGGTAATTGCAGCATTAGAAACCTTGAAATTGCAACAGGTTTCCCAACCCTTACGAGTTCTGCTCGAGTCTGTGACGGGCTTTCTACCCCAGATTGGCGGTGCAGCAATTCTTGTGGGTTTGGCTTGGTTATTAGCAACCCTGGTTAAATTGATCGTGACGCGAACATTGCGAACGGTAAATCTTGACGAGCGTTTGGGACAGCAAGTAGGAGAAACTCCAACCCCTCAATTTTCCCTTTCAGACACAATTGGTAATACTCTTTACTGGTTTATTTTTCTCCTATTTCTGCCTTCGATCCTCAGCACCTTGCAATTAGAGGGAACTCTCGAACCCGTCCAGGATTTACTCAATCAAATTCTGGCAATTCTCCCTAATATTTTAGCGGGAATCTTAATTGCTTTTGTGGGGTGGTCGATCGCGCAAGTAATTCGTCGAATTGTTACGAATTTACTGGCTGCTTCGGGAGCCGATCGCTTGGGCGCTCGTTTTGGCTTGACAGCAGCCGGGGAACAACGCTCTCTCTCTTGGATTTTAGGAACGGTTGTCTATGTATTGGTCTTGATTCCTGTTTCTATTTCGGCGCTGAATGCTTTACAGATCGACGCGATTTCCGAACCTGCGATCGCCATGTTAGAGCAAGTTCTCGTTATTTTACCTCAAGTCTTTACCGCCGCCTTAATTCTCGTTTTGGCTTATTTGGGTGGTAATTATGTGTCCGAGTTGGTCGCAAGTTTGTTAGTGGGACTTGGCTTTAATAATGTTTTGCAGTGGTTGGGTTTATCGGGTATTGTAGCGAAGACGACCACGACTGTAGATGTTGAAGGCGCAACCCCTTCGGAAACTCCCGAAACGAAAATCCCCACCCGCACCCCTTCGGAATTGGCTGGGACGGTTGTGTTAATTGCGATTATGCTGGTTGCTACTTTAGCAGCAGTGGATATTTTGCAAATTCCTGCTCTGACGGAGTTCGTCCAGGGAACAATGCAAGTTGGCGGCCAAGTTTTAGTGGCGATGATTATTTTCGCCGTGGGTTTATATTTGGCGAATTGGGCTTTTAATTTGATTTCCAGTTCTGGCAACCGTCAGGCACGCATTGTCGGTCATGCTGCCAGGATCGCCGTCATTGCCCTTGTTTCGGCGATGTCCCTGCGCCAAATCGGGATTGCCAGTGATATTGTCAATTTGGCTTTTGGCTTGCTATTAGGCGGTATTGCCGTGGCGATCGCGATCGCCTTTGGTTGGGGCGGTCGAGATATTGCTGCCGAACAAATCCGAGGCTGGATCGATGATTTCAACAAGAATGATTAGCTGATAAGTAGGGTTTTATTCTCCTCTTGATTTATTTAATAATCTTTGCTTAATAACCCGATCGATCGCACTTTCCCTCCCTAACTTTGTTGGAGTGGCGAGTGCGATTTCTGACTCTCCTTCAAACAATAGCAATACATTCAATTTCAACTAACACCCCTTTAGGCAAACGAGATACTTCCACTGTGGCACGAGCGGGGGCAGTGTCTTCCTTAAAATATTCTCCATAGACTTGATTCATGGTCGCAAAATCATCTAAATTTGTTAAAAAAATCGAAGTTTTCACTACATTTTCTAAACTGGCTTCGGCGGCTTGGAGAATTGCACCGATATTTTTCAGGACTTGATGGGTTTGTTGAGCAATATCTCCTGTACCAACAATTTCTCCTGTTTCGGGATCGAGGGAAATTTGCCCAGCCACAAAAATCATTTGTCCTGTTGCGGCGATCGCTTGGTTATAAGGACCGACGGGAGCAGGTGCTGCATTGGTTTTAATAACTTTTTTGGTCATTATTTCTACAAATTACAAGGGATAAATTTCATTGTAGAATTAGATGAAGGTGATTTTACAAATTTTAATATTCTCGCGATCGCATTAAATGGTAAATCTAGCATTGTGGCAACTCATCGGAGGTTTTTTGCATGACAAGGGGACAAGCCAATACTCAAAAACTTCTGCTCGAACCCGGTACATTATGGCAGAAAACAACGGAACGAACCCAAAGTGCGATCGCTTCAGGCGCATTACAATCTATCCCCACGGAATACGAATTTATCGAGCAAGCGGGGATTAATTTTCTCGTGCGAATATCTTTAAATCTTCGGCGTAAAGAAAAAGATCGACAACAAAAAGAAAATAAAACCAAAGCAACCGGAAAAGTTTTTAATCCTTTTCTACCTTACGAATCAGAACTTTTTGTGACTGATATTTCCCCAACGCATTTATGTTTATTTAATAAGTTTAATGTCGTAGATCGCCATCTTCTCCTTGTTACCCGAGAATTTGAACATCAAGAAACATGGTTGACTTTAGAAGATTTTACAGCGATGTGGGCTTGTTTAACAGAAATTGATGGTTTAGCCTTTTATAATGGGGGAGAGAAAGCCGGAGCAAGTCAGATGCACAAGCATTTACAAATTGTTCCTTTTCCTCTCATTCCGGCAGGAGAAAATATGCCCATCTCGCCGTTAATCTCTACAGTTAAATGGCAAGAAAAGATAGGAAAAATTGATTCTTTTTCTTTTAATCATGCTATAATAAGATTTGATTTTAAAGATAATCTTTCGATTTGGGATAAAGCACAAAGAACGCTGAATTTATATCAAGATTTATTAAATAAAATCGGTATATTTCATAATGGGGAAGAGCGGGGACAACAAACCCATGCTTATAATCTTTTGGCAACGAGAGAATGGCTCTTAATTGTGGCGCGATCGCAGGGGGAATTTCAATCCATTGGTGTTAATTCTCTCGGTTTTGCTGGGACATTTTTTGTGCGCGATACCGAGCAACTTAATTTACTCAAAAAATTAACTCCCTTAAAAATATTGAAAAATGTTTCCTTTTAATTGAGCTAAAGATCGATCGCCCAAGCGCCACCAGTATTAAAATAAATATAGAGATCTAATTTGTTTATTTTTTCTGCATTATGAAAGTCGTCGTAACAGGTTCATCAGGACATATCGGCTTTAACGTCGCCAAATGTCTATGCGATCGCGGTTTCTCAGTTCATCTTTTAGTGCGTAAAGTGAACGCCAATATAATCACTCTCGTCAATCGAGGTGCTAACTATAGCATTATTGATTTCCAGAAACCCGAAACTTACGCATCTCTTCTTACAGGAATAGATTGTCTTTTTCATCTAGCCGCAGAAAACACCACAGACAGAAAAGCCTCTCTTCGTATTCTTGAAAGCACCATAGGACTGACTTCTACACTCTTAAAAACCGCAGCACAGAGCAATGTTAAAACAATAGTATATACGAGTTCCGTTGTCGTCCTCGGACGCTCCAACAACCCCAAAAACCTACTCTCAGAAGCAGATCGGACGACAGTGTGGGAGAGTCCCTATATCGAAGGGAAAGTAGAAGCAGATCGACTCTGCGATCGCCTAATAGTAGAGAGCAATTTAGATATTCGGCGCATCTATCCCTCTTGGGTCGTCGGACCGGGAGATCTGCGGGGAACCCCTCCCCATCAACTTATCAATAACTTTCTCCAAAAGGGACAGAATTTCTTTTTCAACGGTGGTATTTCCATTGCTGACGTGGAAGCCGTTGCTAGAGGTCACGTTGAGGCTTGGCTATCCGGTCAACCTCAAGAATCCTATATTTTAGCGGGCGAAAATATTACCTTTCGTGATTTTTTCACCTTACTAGCAGATATTAGCGGTAAAACTCCACCCTTTATTCCCCTACCAAAATGGGCGATCGTCCTCGCTACAGTGGGTTTGAAGGCACTCTTAAGCCCCTTTGGTAAGGAGCCACCCCTAGACCCTCAATATGCACGTAGCGTCATTGGCAACTATAGCTGGTACGATTCGAGTAAAGCCATCAGAGAACTAAATTATCAGATTCCCACGGCTCGAACAAGCCTAGAGCGAGCCATTTTAGGCGAACGCAAGCGCTTGGCTGGAGTTTATAGCCTGGGACTCCCGCGCCACCAAAACGCGAGGACTGGCGCGAAAAAAATAAAGGAGGAAATGCCTCCACTCTTGCTTACAGGTGTACCAGGATGGTTAGGAAATCGCTTTATCGATATACTCATTAACGGCGATCTTCAAGGACAGATTCCCCCCTCTCGGAAGGTTCGTCTGTTGGTTGAGCAACGAAATGCAAATTTGCTCGATCTCCCTGACAATTTCGAGATATTCCCTGGAGATATTGGCGATGCTGAAGCGGTTTTCACTGCTCTTGATGGCATTGGTACTGTATTTCATTTAGCGGGTGCGATCTATCCTCCCCGTATTGAAACTTTATACCGGGTCAATGAACAAGGAACCCGCAATCTTGTTGACCAGTGTATTCGCCGAGGGGTTCGTCGTATCCTTTATATGGGAACAGACTCTATTTGCGGACAGGGAACCCCAAAACAAAGGCTTTTCAACGAACATACTCCCGATAATCCCTACAGACATTATGGGCGCAGTAAGTGGAAAGCAGAGCGCTACATTTTGGAGAAGTCTATAGCGGGTGAAATTGATGGCACCTCCCTGCGGGGTTTCTGGTTTTTCGGTCCCTATGCACCCCCACGTCAGCAAAAGTTTTTCAATCTCATGCGGGGACAATATCAGCCTGTTTTCGGACATGGTAAAAACTATCGCAGCATCTCCCATGTTGATAATGTAGTTTCTGCATTCTTGGCCGCAGAAAAGTTGCCTGCTACTTATAGTAAATGGTATTGGATTGGAGATAGGAAGGCTGATTACACAGTTGACGAAATTTATGGGCTTCTCTGTGCAGGTTTTGGGAATACTTACCGACCCATCTATATCCCTACTTTGGTGTGTAGTTCCATGAGGGTTATTGATGCAGTGATGGGCAAATTGGGCAGGCTACATCCTACTATACATGGTATTGGTAAGTTTTCGTTTGATATAGCGGGAGAAATCGATGCCGCACAACGAGATTTTGGTTATACTCCTATGATTTCTCTTGAGGAATATGCTCGAGATATTGCCTCGATTTGAGAGTAATTTTTGCTCTCAATATTTGATATTATTATCGTGAAAACAGTGATGACAACCCAAACAACAACAGAATCTCTGTTCGATCGCTACTGCAAAAATCCAAGAGATCCCGAAGTATTGGCGGAACTCATGCAAATTGAAGATGAATGCGGTGGCGATATCTCCGTCGGGCGCTATGGCGATCGCCCTCATTACTTCCGCAACTTACTGCGATACGGTCCCAAAACCGCCGATCGCATTGAGGAAGTGCAAGATTTTTTGCGATCGCAAGTTCAAACCGACGCAACTATTGCCGATGCCAAGGCTTTCTTATTAGAACATTTTAAAACACCAAGGCCGGAGATTCAGAATATCCTCGAAGCTGCGATCGAAAGTGACGAGAAAGCAGTGCGAGAGGAGAAAACAAGAGAGGCGATCGCATTAGCAAAGGGAGAGAATCGAGAGAGGGTGGAAAAACTCAAGCAGCAGAGAAAAGGGAGTGGTTAACTCGCTAATTCGATGGGAATCTCGTGACCTGTGGCAAATTCCGTTAATTTGCGTTTATTGGGATGATGAAATGCAAGAACGATATATTGCCTCGATTTGAAAACAATTATCGCACCTCCGATCGCTCTGGCTCGAACATTCCCAAACCATAGTGAGAATTCCAACCGATCGCAAAAGGAACGGCAATGTCTTCGGCAAATTCCAAGCGCAACCAAAATCGACGCTCGAAAATTCTGCGATTTTGGTGCGGGCGATAAAAGGGGATTTTATTTCGAGAGCGCTCTAGTGGGGGTATTTCTTCAATTCGCGCCGGATTGGGTAGTTCTTCATATCTCAAAAGGTTTTGTATTTGCGATTCTAAACAATCTTTAGGCTTATTTGGCCAGCGCGGCAAAATAAGGGGCGTTTTGGACACCCAGACACGCGATCGCCGCGCTGGCCCCGGCCAGTCCGGCGCGAAATATTCTACCCTTGGATACCAAGCTGGCCTATCGCTCCTATCCAATTCGCGAAGTTGGAATAAAGAATCCATTGCCTCTCGGTCGAACCCCATCCTGGCATATAAATTGATCGCTATAATTCGTCCTCGTCCGTCAAACTCCGGGAAAAATTTGGCGTGTTCCGGTGTTTTGGTATGCAAGGGTTGTCCGTTTGCTTTACCGCTAAAAACCCGATGGCCGTCTGATAACTTCGTAAGCGATCGATGCAGACGATCGGTCAGTTCCAGCATGAGAGGAGTGGGAGGGAGCAATCGCCGCTCTGCATCAATCCGCAATCGCACGTATTTGGGAGCGGGAGTCGATCCCTGGGAAATAATATTGGAAACAATAGTCGCGCTGGCCGGATTGTCGGAATAGCCGACGAACTGACTACCTGGAACTCGCGACCAGCCTTGTTTTTGCACCTCGACATAATTGATATCCAAGGCTTCCAATACTGTTTGGGGCAAAGAAGGTGGATTTTTTTTGTCAAGGTTGAGAGCTTGTATCCCAGCTAAAAACCCCTGCAATCCTTCTGGAGATAAAGGAGCCATTAAAGATACGATAGCATCTTTTTTATCGGGGACGGTGTTGGGTTGCTTCGGCAGATTCTCCACGACAGACATTTGCACCCAAGATTCGGAACGTCCGATGTAGGGAACGCGATCGCAAAGTTCTTCGAGCAGGTGCTGTTCTTTTTCAGGTAAATCTGCGTCCCAAGACACATACACAGAGGCTTGTTCGTCGAAGGGTTTCCCATAGCAACAAAACGAATCAATTAACCGCCGTCGCTGTACGAAATTCCTGCCTTTGGGTTCGATGGGGACGCTCTGGCGAACGTGACCTCGAGTTGAAGGAGGGACGAGATACGAGGGAGGCCTGGAAGCGAGGGAATTCATCAAGCTCGCTAAAGTATCGCGATCGCAGTCGAATCGATAGCTTATGGCCACCAGCGCCCGTAAAATTCGCCACGGAGCGGGAAAGGGTTCTGCTACTCCTTCGTTGGGGTGGGAGTCCCACGGGGTTGCATGATAGCGCCCCGTCAGAAATTGAATTTTTATCGTTGTTGTCATTTTTTGTTCGTTACTGCATCCGCGAGAACAATAGCTTCGCCAAAGGTTGTTGATTCGACCAACCGCTCGGTTAAATCCGTAACGATTGTTGCCAATGCCTTTTCATCGGGAAATCCCAACTCGAAATAATTGCCGCGTGCCTTGAGAGGCAATCGAAAAGCAAGATCGATTTCTCCACTTTCTGTAAGTTTGGGTTGAAGAATGCAGTGCGATCGCAAGCGCAAGCCGCGATCGATAAATCGCAGAATTTTCAACAGCGAAATGGCAATCGCCCAACCGACAAAATTCTCTCCAAGTTGATAGCTTCGCAACAAATCGATATCGAGATGAAAATAAGCATCAATTGATTCTGGCGACCATAAGGTTGCACTGGTTTGAAAAGTTCCGAATCCTTCCTTGGATGTTTTTTTTTCTTCTTGTTTGGCGTTAATGCGATCGCTTTTTTGGGTTCCATATTCGACGGCTTGGATATTTGTCGCTTCGGCAAATCCTGATAATGCCGCCGTTATTTTTGCCCCGCCGCCGCGTACCTCAAACTCTTTCGAGTAGCTCATAAAAGTGCCGTGAATCAGGCTCATGGGGTCTACTTCAGCAAATAATTTTGCCATTTTGACGCGATCGCCATCAGTAGCTTTTAGGCGCTTGCCAAAGGTTTTCTCGAATGTCTCATGGTCAGGAAATTCTGATTTAAAAATATAGGGACTGTTCAATCGGTGAGGCTCGTGTAGGCTAGTGGTTAAGAGCTTGTTACTCTTGGTATTGACAG
Organism: Spirulina sp. CCY15215; assembly: GCF_016888125.1. Lineage (GTDB taxonomy): Bacteria > Cyanobacteriota > Cyanobacteriia > Cyanobacteriales > Spirulinaceae > CCY15215. The sequence continues at coordinate 9,609 of NZ_JACSWA010000378.1, read as the reverse complement.
TCACAAATGGCATTTTTTGGAGACAAGCGATCGGCTTATCGATGGTATCGTCCCAAGTCATTGTTTCTAAACGGTTGGCTATGCTGCCATGGGTGTCAAGAATGCCGTTTTGGGTATTATCCGGGCGGGTAAAAATAGCATTGCCAATATCTTGATAGGTGGGCAATTGGATTGCTTTGGGTCCGTAGGATTCGAGTCCGAGATGGAAAGCGATCGCGTTGAAGTCGCGAAGCTCGTTAATTTTCGTCTTGTTTGTCGTCATTGTTTTTTTGATTTGTCAAGGTTGAGAAGGTTTTTCGTTAATACAGAGATGGAGGAATTAGAGAGCGGAAAAGCAAGCGCTGCTGCCCATCGCCTCGATAGGTGCAGTGGCAAATCGTACCCGCGTTGGAGCGTGGGAATATTATTTCCCGAGCTTGTATCCGTCAGTCCTGACAAATTACCTCGCAAGCGCCGTAAGGCTGCATCCATTGCGATGCGAGAGCGACCGGAGGACAGCCCCGAAAGAATTTGTCCTTCGTATTTGAAAGTCTCGATTTTCGGGTCTTTTTTGCTATCCCTCCATAACTCGCACCAATGCCAGCAAATCGCGATCGCCTCGAAACCTGGCGAAAAATTGCCTCGTTGAAACCCTAGATCGACTTTATTTGCTTGTACTACCCGCAGCCCCCTTGCCAATTTCCAGATGCGATCGTCGTCCGTTTCCAGTCGCAAGAATTGAGCTAGATCGTCTAGGCGGGCGTAAGGGCGGAATCGTTGAGGAATAGTATTTTTGTGCTGGCTGGCATAAATCGCCCAGTTTTGACTAGCGGCGATCGCTGCCGATTCCAAATCCCTCGTTCCCCAAGGCAATAGATGATTTAACAGATGATTTAACTTTTCTTGCTCTTTATTTTTGGGAGAGAAACTCCAAGCATGACTTAAGGCGATCGCCAGTCGAACTTCAGGACAGTTATTTTCCTCGAGCAATCGGTCTGCCCATTCCTTGTCCAATTGAGGTCGCCGGATATCCTTGAATTTGGAAGGAGAGCGATCGGCTCGCACGAAAGATTCTCCCAAGTCGATAACGAAATCTTCCAAGCGTCGCCGTCCGGTTAAAGTCTCGAAATAGCGCTCTTTTAAAAGCCGCGAGTTAAAACTTTTTACCCATCTTTCAGCTTGCGAAATCAAAGTCACATCGTCTTGCTTTGTAAAAAACGTGCCGAGGTGACAAGCCCAAGTATTGCCTTGTTCGCTGGCTCGTTCGATGATGCCGTAGCGCTCCAGTCGTTTGATGCCCGTGCGTCGAGCTAATTGGGGTAGGGTACGAGCAAATTCTAACCCGTTTTTTGCAGGTTTATCATCGAGACGCGATCGCCCCCGAGCAAACAAGCGCTTCAGTTTTTTGGCATTGAGAGGTTGCGACCATACAGGCAACCACAACTCGAGCCGGAATCCTTCCTCTGCTGCACTCGCGTAGCCGACATTGCTGGCTCGGACGGCAAAAGGAACCGCAGCGCTGCCCGAGTCCAAACCATCAAGGCGATTGGCGGTTTGACTGGCAAATGCCAGCAATCCCTCAAAGGATAGCGCCAGTTCCCACGGGTTGATTCGCTTGTCCTCAAATTTGCTGCCATTTTTGAAATTGCGGTTCAATCCGCCTGAATTGGGAGAGTAGAGGCCAGGGGAAATTTTTTTGAAGGCGATTGCAGTCTCGCCGCACAATAACGCTTGTAATGCCATGCGACTGTCTGGTTTGGGGGCTCCCGACTTGTCGAAGAGTTCGCGAAGGGTTTCAGCAAAAACTTTGGAGTATTCAACTCCATCATTGCCGGCTTTCCCCGCAATGGCTATGGTAGTCAGTGCGTCTGGTAAAAATGCGTAGACTGTATCGATCCAGTGCAAGAAGCTCGGAGAGGCATTAGCGCGGAGGCGAGTGACGAAGACTTTCTTGCGGTATTTGTCGTTTTTATCTTTGTCGTGTTTGGCATAATCTCCCATGTTTGGATTTTGGAAAAATCCTTCATCGGTGGCACGTTGGTATTCGCGATCGATGGTCGCGATCGCCTCTCGCAACAGGGCAAAGCGATCGCCTTGGCTTTGTCGGAACTCCTCAATCCAAGGCGCGTAAGTTTTGCCCTGTTTGGTTTCTTTGAACCATCCCCCCGATTTGTTCCACGGGGTGAAAATGGGGGAGGGCTGATAACTTTTGAACAGATAATCGATTACTTCGTCAAGGTCGCGATCGACCCAAAAGCGATCGCCCTGCCAGTATCCTTGCAAATCCGGGACGAGGCGCAATAGTCCCAATGCCGCTAAATAATTGGAAAGCGGACGCACCATCAATCCTGTTTCTCCCGTCTTCCTTGCTTTCGGCTCGGGTTGCGAGTAGTTTAGTGGCAGTTCTAATTGCTTCATGCTTCCTCTCCTTTTTCATTAGGGTCTGGAGCAAAGGCACCGGGTTCGGCACTGGCTCGCCAGTCGGCTATCCGCAGCAATGCTTCCAAATAAGTGAGGTTAAAAGGACCGTATTTTTCTAAAAGTTCATCAACGTCATCTCCCCAGTTCCCCGACCAGTAAGCCATTTCTTTGAGCTTCAGGGTTTGAGGCGGGATCGTTCCCAACTCATCGCATAATTGAACTTCTTCGACTTTATCCCCATCGCGAATGCCCTTGACTAAATCTTCAGACTCCCCTGGCCACGGTTCGATGCAAGTGCGAATTTTACCGTGATGGCAAAGGATGAGGTACTGGGTTAGGGGTGATTCACCGCGATGGCGAGCCGCCAGCATTGAAGCCAATTCGTGTCGAATACCGGGGCGATCGGGGTTCGTTCCCCGCCAGCGAGCGATTTTTGCATAAATTTCTGTCGTTTCCGCACCTGCCGCACATTTCCAGTCGGGGTGAGCTTTGCCGTAGTCGTGCCAGCCTCCAGCGCGAACGAATTCGTCGCGGAGGGGTTCGGGTAATAACGCTGATAACTCCTGACATTGCTTGGCTGTATCGATGGAATGCTGGTAGAGCGTTACCCAATTTTTAACCCATTGTTGGGAATGGCTGCTGTTATCTTCATTGCGGGAATCGTGGGCGATCGCGTCCAATTGTAAATCATTGGGTTTATCTTTGGCATCTCCGCTAAAACCGATTTCTTTCGAGTATCCTCCTGCCGAGCGGGGGAGTAGTACTATCATGCCAGGAACGAGGTAGAAATAACGGTCGTAACAGGCTTTGGTCCAATTCCAAATAAAACTTGTCTTTCCCTTCAAAAAGTCACGAGCCGTTCCGATGCGAACGCGGCACAGTTCCTCGCGGCGCAATTTGCCTCGTTCTGGATTTGGTTTATCTTCAAAGTCGCGCCAGCCGATAAAAATGTCTTCTTCTTTCAGTCCTCTGACGAAAATACTGACATCCGTGCGACTGCCTTGCAAGTCTTCGTCGGTATGGAATAATTCGAGCAGGTCTTTTTCTTTGGGAATGGGTGTAAATTCTGGTTGCGGTCGAATGTTGTAACGCTCTTGCAGTTCTTTGACCGCTTTGATGCCGATTTCATCTGTATTTTGTAGAATTTCGCGGCATTGTTGCAATTCGATCGCCTCGTAGGGGAGTGCGTTCCCATCGCTAACGTCAATCCAATAGACGATCGCCGCTTCGTTATTTTCGCCTCGGCGGTTGCAGCGTCCGACTCTCTGGACGAAACTCCACCACGGACAGAGTTCTGAGAATGCGACGATCGCATCTAGATCCACTCCCGCTTCGATAGTTTGGGTTGCGATAATGATGCCATCGAACGCTTTTAATTCATCCAAGACAGGGCGATCGCCTTCTCGGAATCGCGAGTGGACGAGTAAATATTTTTCCCCCATTTTGCGGAGGTACGTTGCGATCGCTTGGGCGCGTTTGACTTGATTGACAATAATGAGAACTTTGCCACCAACTTCCCGATGGGTTTCTACTGCTTTCAACGCCAAGGCTGGCCAAGGGTCTTTCTCTTCGGTTGCCCACTGTTGCAGTTTCTTCCGCGCCTCGATGCGTTTTTTCAAGATTGGATGTTGGCGATCTCTTTCGTTTAGTTCGATTTTGTCGATCTGGCGAGAATAATCAGCAATCTCCTCAAGTTTGGAGTCGTCTAGGGTTGCCGATAGCCAAATGCTGTGGGTTGAATGGAATGAGGGAAAGCGATCTCGCAATCCTTGCAATTGAATACTTGTTTTAAAACCTGCCCCCATCAGTTGCGTTTCGTCGAAAATCCAAAGCGTGTCTTGGCTCAATAATCCGAAATCGATCGACCACTGATAAGGAGACATGGCATAACCCCGATTCAATGAGCGACTGAGAAATTGATCTTGCGTACCGATGAGGATGTAGGGTTGTTCTGGATATTCAACCCAATCGCGGGCGACTGCACCGCCTTTGAGAACGCGAACGGCAAATTTGTTCGGGTTGGGGAGATTTGTTTCGTCTACTAATAGTTCCGCTTGCTGCAATGCTTCTTTGGTGTTGGATTCTACCTGTTCTGTCAGCGCTCGAGCGGGCAAGTTGTAGGCTAAACGCCGCCACCGTCGTGCTTTAAGCCACTGCCAGATAAAACCTGCGATCGCGGTGGATTCTTTACCGCTTCCAGTTGGCACGCCAATGCAGTTTGGCGGGATATCCAGCAGAAGTTTTTCGGCAAAGCGGATTTGATAGGGATAGGGAGTAAAGCCATATAGCGATCGGTAATAATCCTCAAACTCGATCATTATTTTTTTCGTGCTGTTGCATTTTTACTCTATAAATGCTTTGGTTTTAATAATACAAATATAATTTACAATTGTTAAAATAACAAAGGTTTTGCGCGATCGCCCTATCCATCCATATTATTGCGATTATTTTAGCTTTTTGCGGATACCGGGGGGTCTCAAAATCTGTAAGGCAGAAAAAATCGCTGGATTATAGAGATGGCAAGGGTTTGAGGAGATAGTCTGGGTTTGGCGGTATCCGGGCTTTACGGGATAAGGGTTTTGGCGATTAATGCTCCCCATCCGGTAACACTGATTTCTCTCAAATGAGGCGGTATCCGCTACCGAACCTTGAAAGCTAAATATCATCTGGGTTTGAAAGGGGGTTGGTCACAATGCTCACCATCCGGTGAGACTGATTTCTAGTAAAAACCGCCCTTTTGCACTTGTGAAAAATACGCTGTCACAATGCTCACCATCCGGTGAGACTGATTTCTAGATTCCGATTGGGTAATTGCTTCGGTCTCGAGAAAGTCACAATGCTCACCATCCGGTGAGACTGATTTCTAGAACCCGATCTTCAATCCCGGTGGAGACGACGCGATGTCACAATGCTCACCATCCGGTGAGACTGATTTCTAGTCACGACGAGGACATGGATACGGAGGATATGGATGTCACAATGCTCACCATCCGGTGAGACTGATTTCTAGAGCGTAGCCAGTGCTGACCACACCAAAGGCTGAAAGTCACAATGCTCACCATCCGGTGAGACTGATTTCTAGATCGATATCGCTTATCAATGAGAAATGGCTGCAAAGGTCACAATGCTCACCATCCGGTGAGACTGATTTCTAGAATTTCGCGATCGCACTCAATAGGGAGTCCGCGCTGGTGTCACAATGCTCACCATCCGGTGAGACTGATTTCTAGAGGGAAGGGTTAAACGATCCCCGTCCCCAACTCGTCACAATGCTCACCATCCGGTGAGACTGATTTCTAGGCGGACGGGGAATACAATCCCCCTTTTTTGACGAGTCACAATGCTCACCATCCGGTGAGACTGATTTCTAGAATGATAAGGATTGCCCCCTCGACATGACTGAGAGTCACAATGCTCACCATCCGGTGAGACTGATTTCTAGGCTATTTAGGGCAGGATTCCCCCATCGCACACCAATAGGTCACAATGCTCACCATCCGGTGAGACTGATTTCTAGTATCGCATCGAAAGAAAGACTAGCGAAACTTAGGTCACAATGCTCACCATCCGGTGAGACTGATTTCTAGGCAAAATATTATCTCCTAATAGGTGATATTTGCACTATGGTCACAATGCTCACCATCCGGTGAGACTGATTTCTAGGTAGCGATGCAAATCTTTGAGATGGGAACGATAGTCACAATGCTCACCATCCGGTGAGACTGATTTCTAGGCATCTCTTCTAAAGTTGATCGCGACGAACGGCAGTCACGTCACAATGCTCACCATCCGGTGAGACTGATTTCTAGCCTCACCCCAGTTCTTTTGGCCATCGAATATTCCTGAGTCACAATGCTCACCATCCGGTGAGACTGATTTCTAGTAGGAAGTAGCGCCCCTACTGACTGGGAAAACAAGTCACAATGCTCACCATCCGGTGAGACTGATTTCTAGTAGCTGCAACCACGATGAGATTGTGATACTAAGAGTCACAATGCTCACCATCCGGTGAGACTGATTTCTAGGTACGAATCCGAGAATGTATCCACAATGAAGGTGGTCACAATGCTCACCATCCAGTGAGACTGATTTCTAGCTAGTACGTTATTTGCTCTTAATATTTGTTTTTCTTGACGAAGGGGTTTTATTTATTTATCTTGTTCTTGGCGATCGCCTCGATACCCGTAAAAATCAACGCGATATTCACTAATTTTAACACCTGTTTGTGCTTCTATTTGTTTAATAATTTCAGGAGGTAATTGAACCTGAACATCGATAATTTGTCGGGTATCCAAACAGTTAACATGACTGTGTATTTCGTTTTTATTTCCATACAGTCTCCCATCGCAACGTTCTACACATTCAATAATCCCTTGACTCGAAAGCGCTTCTAGGTTTTGATAAACGGAAGTATAGCCAATTTCCTTGCCTTGTTGGTTGAGGCGATCGTAAATTTCCCGTGCTGCAAGATGGTCCTCAATAGTCCATAATAACTCTAAGATGTACTTACGCTGGCGACTCAAACGCATTCCCAAGGTTTGACAGCGATGATAAGCCTCTGCTAGGGAAGAAATGGGTTTAAGTAGACTTTGCTCTGTTGGACAAAGAGGACTTGTTGAGGGCTTGATTTCGGTCATTGGTATTGATTTTCCGATATCCTAGTATTGCAGAAAGCTAACTCTTTCAAAGCGATCGCCTATCTGAAGCGATCGCCCTAATTCATAATCGTTACCACTTTAACTTAAAATCTGTATAAATGTCTACCTAGAGAGAGATGCAGAAGGCGATCGCACTCTATCTTAAGAATTACTAAGTTTAATTAGAGTCAAATATCTTATTTTTCATGTCGAGACAACAGTTAAAAATCGCAACAGAAAAATTAGGAAAACCTTGTTCTTACTATCCTAAACTAGCGAAAATTGCGGGAGGAATTGCTGCGGGGATATTGTTAGGCTATTTATTAGAAAAAAGTGAATCTCTGGAATGGATTGGTATTAATCATCAAGATATTGAACGCGATACTGGACTATCTTTAGAGGAACAACGAACAGCTAGAAAGCAATTAAAAGCTAGAAACCTAGTGAAAGAAAGAATGATCGATAATTCCTTGAATTTATCTTTGGATATACAGCAATTTTCGGATAAATTAGAAATATTTGCAAAGTTTATTTTTTCAGAACCAACAATAGCAACCCATTCTCGTAATGATGAAAGTCTGGCTAATCCTGCTTTGGAAAACAAATCGAGAGATCGTTTTTTTCCGGTCAACAGAAAAATTCTTCGAGGTCCTTGGCATTCCCAGGAACAATTTGAAGACTTTCAAAAAGCGTTATTAGAATATTGTAAGATTCAAGGCTTAGATAATCCCATGGCCTATGTTTTCAAAATTGTTGATGGAATGACAAAAGGAATCATCTCTCCCTTTTGGGACGAATTTATCGCCGGAAAACCTTTAGGATCGAGTCAAAAAATACAACAAGAATGGGAAATTAAACCTGGTGTTCCTTATCCGGCATTCATTGAAGAAATAATACAGTATTATATTCATAAAGGAGAACCTATTGATGCTGCTACTGCAAGAGCAAATCGCGAACTTAGAGACATCGATCGCGCTAAAAGTTGGTGGGAAGGTTTCTTAAGAAAAAGCGATCGCTTTGCGGATGAAGCAATAAAGGCTCAAAAATCAGGAGTGCAAACTCCCTATCTCCCTCCCTCTTTTAGTGTCAAAGATGGAGTGAATAAGCAACAAGTTGTGGAAAAACTATTATCGATTCGCGATCGCCATACCTTGAAAGCATCCTCCCGTGAAACAGACTCCCTTCAACCTACAGAAGCATCTAAAAAAGAACCCCATTCTCCCTCATTACCGATTCTCCAAAAAGCCTATAATACCCCTATCGGTCGAACTTTTATTGGTCGGCAAATTGCCATACATCCCGAATGGGGCTATAAAATAGTTGACGGAAAAATAGTTGATGTTTATCCTTTTTAAAGGAGTCAAAAAATGAAAAAACTATTCCAGATTAATTTTACCCAATCAAATCCCCCCAAACTCTCCCCCGCAGAACGAAAACAACAAATACAAGCAAATTTAGAGCAGGAAAAGCAAAGAGGATATACACAATTAACGGAACTCTGTCGTTTGGGAGAAATTGATGCAGCAAAACACCTTGCATCTCGCAATTCGCGGTGGGGTTATGAAATAATTGATGGGGTTGTCTTTGAAAAACTAGAAGAGGAAACATGAATCATCAAATCAAATTAGATGTCGATCGCCTTCACAAACTCGATCTCTCCCCTGCAAGTGCGATCGTTGAAAAAACCTTGTTAGATATCAAAACATCTTTCCCAGAATCATTAATTACTTTTGAGATCGACTATCCCAGGGAAGAAACCGATCCCCGAGAATTGTCGGAAATTCCTGAAATTCGCTTGTGGTTTTTACGCTTGGATACTCGCTATCCTTGGCTGCCTTTTCTGTTAGATTGGAAAAGCGAACTCCCTCGCTATATTGCTATGCTCGTTCCCCATCAGTTCCATCGTACTGATGGCATACAATATAACCCCGAAGCCTTAGAAATTGCGATCGCGCAAAAAACCTTTATTATTTCTGATTGGTTGCGCGATCGCGGCATTCCTGCCCAAGAAAAATTAAAATCTATGTGGATGACTGTCGGTTACAATCTTGATGATAGTTTCTTTGACCTGTTTAAGAATAATTAATCATTAAAATATGGAATCTCCCATCGAACGATTTAGACTCTCTCAAACTGCAAAAGAGCAACTTTCTAAGCTCAAACGCTATACCAAAATTGAGCAATGGAATATTCTTTGTCGTTGGGCTTTTTGTTTATCTCTTGCGGAACCCAGTAAACCTTCTCCTGTTCCTATTCCAGCCGATAGTAATGTTGAATTAACTTGGCGAGTCTTTGGGGGGGAACTCTCAGATGTTCTAATTATTGCCCTTAAACAGCGCTGTTATCAAGATGGTTTGGAAACGAATAAAACCATTTTAACCGAACAATTTCGCCTGCACCTACATCGCGGTATTGGTTATCTAGCGGGAAATCCTAGCTTAAAAACTATTGAGGATTTAATTGCAATTCCCCTATGTGAATACACCCGCTCATCATCCTTCGGATAGATGAGGGGCTTCACTCTCCCATAACGTAGAGAGAGTGACGGGTATTCTCCGTTTGTCTGAGGAGC
>NZ_JACSWA010000377.1 GCF_016888125.1 Spirulina sp. CCY15215 | reverse complement strand
AACAGGACAATTACTGTATCTAATTAAACAACCCTGTACGCATAGCGGTTTTGCTCTTTCGAGCCTCCTATTTCTAGGGTAATGTTAGCTTCGACAAAGTTATTAGGGCTTGTTAGGTTAGCAGCACTATTTCAGTGACCTTAAAATTGTTTAACTGCTAACGACAGAGCGGGGAACTAGCTTCGCATTCCCAGGTGTCGT
>NZ_JACSWA010000376.1 GCF_016888125.1 Spirulina sp. CCY15215 | reverse complement strand
CAACGCAAGGCGATGGGGATTGAGGGAGAAACCTTGATTTAAACCGTTGAATACTGCATAGAGTTTCAGCTTGGAACGCACTCTCGAATACTTCCCGAGTTCGAGTTATTTGCAAGACGATTTCTCTCGTCGCTGTTCGGTCAGGACATCTTAGCTGAAATGGCAGGAAGGGACTAATTACTTGACAGAGGTTTATCACCATGCAGCGAGTACCCGTTCTATCACCCGAAGGCAAACC
>NZ_JACSWA010000375.1 GCF_016888125.1 Spirulina sp. CCY15215 | reverse complement strand
AGCAAGGAGGGGACGGAGAATCAATCGAAAATTGCCTTTCGAGCAAAGATGCCATCGTCAAAAGCGTTTTAACAATCGGCGAAACGCCAAACTCCCTCCCAGCATCCGTGCCAATCGAGAGTTGGAGTTAAGAGTTGTCAAGGAATTGGCAAGAATCTATCCCATTTCTCGAATTGTCTACGAAATCGTTAAAGCCGACGTAGATTTAACGAGTGGACGCAAAAGTGCAAAGTCAGGAAAAGGCTTTTCGCCCGTGATGGTGGGGCAAAAAGTCATGGTGCAATGGCTAAACCAAATTGCACCAGTTACGACTAAAGAAGGATGGGAAACTTCGGCTCTGAGAAAGCATTTGGGTTTGGTAAAAGACCAAACGGACAAATCGAAAATCTCTCCAGAAACCCATGCCAATGACGGTATTGCATTAGCTTGCTATGCTTTTGTCGAATACCGAAAGTTCATTGACCCGATTCGGAAGATTCGAGGCGGAAAATGGTTTGGTTCTGTCGAATTGACGGATTGCCCGTTTGTCGTAATTGCCCGCCCCAAGCTCTATCGCCGTCAACTGCACTTTGAGAATCCCGATTCCAAGAAACCTAATCCCAGTCAGTATCGAAAAAGAAAAGGAGGAACGATTACTCCTTATGGTTTTCGTTCTGGAGATTATGT
>NZ_JACSWA010000374.1 GCF_016888125.1 Spirulina sp. CCY15215 | reverse complement strand
GCACAACAACAGCGCGATCTTGCACAACAACAACGCGATCTCGCAGAAGCAACACTAGAAGAAGAACGAAGGAAAAATCAACAGTTACGCGATCGCCTTCGACAATTAGGAATCGATCCTGATTCCCTTTCTTAATCTCTGAAAAAGAGCCGATCGCGCTAAAATATCGATATTCATATCATAAACAGAAGTGTTGACAAGAGTTGAATCCTTGCTCATGATTCAGTATGATGGGGTTAAACGTATCGACTCAATTGAGGCAATGGTACAGCAAC
>NZ_JACSWA010000373.1 GCF_016888125.1 Spirulina sp. CCY15215 | reverse complement strand
TATTCGTCCTGCTGGCGGAATTAGAACGGGAGGAAAATCGGACAAAAATCCCGGTGGGTGAAGGAAAAATTCCTAAGTTATGGATACTCACTCCCACTGCTTCCCCCAATTTTCTGAAAAGTTTCTCGGCTGTACCGTCCTCAAAAAAAGATGAACAAGGGATCCACTATCTGAGTACAAGCTGGAACACCGCAATTGTGGTGATTCATCAACTCCCGAAAACAACAGAAACCTTATGGTTGCGACTATTGGGACGGGGAACTGTCCAAAAGCAAGCGGTCAAAGAACTCGAAGCTCTGCCAAGGGGAAACTATCTGCGAAAAAGTGTTATAGAATTAGTGAAAGAGCTAATTGC
>NZ_JACSWA010000372.1 GCF_016888125.1 Spirulina sp. CCY15215 | reverse complement strand
CGTTCAAATTTTGCGCGTGCCATTGCTTCGTTTTTCCTTATCTTTAATTTGCGTTCCCTTGATTTTTAGCAATGATGGCTTCAGCAACATTACGAGGGACTTCTTCGTAATTGCTGAATTCCATTGAAAAGATACCGCGTCCTTGGGTTTTGGAACGGATATCTGTGGCGTAACCGAACATTGCTGCCAAAGGAACTTTAGCAGTTA
>NZ_JACSWA010000371.1 GCF_016888125.1 Spirulina sp. CCY15215 | reverse complement strand
TGCGCCCCTACGGTAAAATGATAAAATTGGGGGGTTTTGTAGGGGTAGACAATTGATGTTGGGGTAGGGGCGTATTGCATACGCCCATTTCCGGTATACTTATGCCCATTTCCGGTATACACCCCAAATTTTATCGACCTCCATCCTCAAAATACCAACCGAAAATCAAGAAATGCGATCGCGCCTACCATGAAATATAATCCCGAAATTCATCATCGCCGCTCTATTCGTCTCCAAGGGTATGATTATTCTCAACCGGGTGCTTATTTTGTTACCCTGTGTACCTATCAAAAACAATGCTGGTTTGGAGAAATTCATCACGGTCAAATGCAACTCAATCAAATTGGCAATATTGTAGTCCGAGAATGGTTGAAAACCTCCCAAATTCGTCCGACCTTCAAATTAGATGAATGGATTGTGATGCCCAATCATCTACATGGTATTGTTTGGATTATTGAATCAAAAATAAAAGCGATCGCAACAACAAATCTTGATAAAACAAGACAGAGAACAAAAAAATTGAACCGTCCGGCAAATTCTTTAGGATCGATGATTGGTGGATTTAAAGCGAGTGTCACCAAACAAATTAATCAATTCCGTCACAATCAAGCGATTCCTATCTGGCAACGAAATTATTATGAATCTATCATACAAGACGAAAAAGCATTAAATTCAATTAGAGAATATATTAAAAATAATCCCGAACGTTGGCAAGAAGATCCAGATAATCCTCAACATCATCCCGATTTTTCAGAATATTTACTAGATTTGGTCTTTTAAGATATTTCCATAATGGTCAGAAAAGAAAGGGTGCAAGCATTGCGCCCCTACGGTAAAATGATAAAATTGGGGGGTTTTGTAGGGGTAAAAAATAAATGTTGGGGTAGGGGCGTATCGCATACGCCCATTTCCGGTACACACCCCAATTTTATCAACCCAAATGTTCGATATTTCACCCAAAAATTACCAAACGCGATCGCATTTCCTCCCAAATAATCCCGAGAAAGAGACGCGATCGCATTGCTCATTAATTTGTTTATTGAAAGCGCGATCGCCGTTATCAAAAAAGGGTGCAAGCATCAAAGGGCGCAAGCATCAAAGGGCGCAAGCATCAAAGGGCGCAAGCATCAAAGGGCGCAAGCATTGCGCCCCTACGGTAATTTGCTATAATGTCTTAATGCAGCGTCAAATAGTGTCATGATTGCCGTTCCCCACTACATCAGCCCCGAAGAATATCTAGAGCAGGAAAATAATAGTCAATACCGCCATGAATATCGCTATGGTTTAGCCTATTTAATGGCAGGGGGGACAGATAACCACGATCGCATTGCCCTAAATCTACTGAGCCAAATTAATCTTCATTTTGGCAGTTCTAACTGCCGTTTTTACTCGGGTAATGTCAAGGTCAATTATGAAGATGACTTTTATTACTACCCAGATGCCTTTGTCACTTGTGACGATCGCGACAAACAAGATCGCCAGATCAAACGCTACCCTAAACTTATTGTCGAAGTTCTCTCAAAGAGTACAAGGAAATTCGATCGAGGCGATAAGTTCACAGACTACAAAAAAATTACTGCTCTAGAAGAATACATCCTCATCGAACAAGATAAACAACAAGTGGAGTGTCATCGTCGTCAGTCTGACAACACTTGGAAAACCGTCACCTATGGACTAAATGAACGGGTCATTTTCCAAAGTATTGATTTAGAGATTGCGATCGAACAACTTTATCAAGGTTTAGATTAGTTCCGACCAAATTGCCCATTTCCGATATAACCCCCTTCATCAATTTCTATCCTCAAAGTATCACCCAACAATTGCCCAATATAATTCGCATTTTGAGACATTTCGCGATCGCATTTCCTCCTAAAAAGAATCCCGATAAAGAGACGCGATCGCATGATTTATTATTATTCCGAGTCAGAGCGATCGCTCGTCTCACCCGTTAATGGGGTTGCAACCCTGAAGAGACAATAATGCGATCGCGCCCTTCTTTCTTGGCTTGATAGAGGGCGCGATCGGCTGATTGGAGCAACCCTTCAGCAGTGCTTCTGGTGGTGGGAATTAAACTAGCAATACCAACACTAATAGTAACATATTGTCCCGATCGCGATTTCCCGTGAACGATTTGCAATTTTTTTAGAGATTTGCGAATACTTTTGGCCACGGTAACGGCTCCATAGGAAGGGGTATTCGGTAAAATGAGGGCGAACTCCTCCCCACCATAGCGGGCGACCAAATCTCCAGGACGTTGAGCAACTCCGGCGATCGCCGCCGCAACTTTTTGCAAGCAACTATCTCCGGCTGGATGCCCGTAAGTATCGTTATATAGTTTGAAATGATCGATATCGCATAATATCAGAGACAGTGGTTCCTCCTCTCGCACCATGCGCCGCCATTCCCGCTCCAAGGTTTCATCAAAACAACGGCGATTGGCGATTTGCGTCAAGCCGTCAAAAGTGGCCAAACGCTGCAAGACTTCTAAGGTTTGTTGTCGTTTTGTAATATCAATACCTACAATAAAAGCGGCGCGATCGCGGTTGTATTTCTGAGCTACAACTAAATAATGTCGAGAAGTCCCACTAATATCCGAGACAATTTCCCCAAAGCGATCGCGCATCGGACTTTTGAAAAAATCCCGCACGAAATTATTAAAATCCGAACCTGCCCCTAAAAAACCGATATTTTTGCCAATAAAATCATCCGGTGTTAAGCCAAATAACTCCGCCAAATGGTCATTCACCCCCAAATAATTCAAATCCGCACTGATCCAAGACACCATCCCCGGCACCGCCGCCAGCACCGACTCAAGCTGATCCTTGGCAACTCGCAAGGTTTCCCCAGCTTTGGCCAATCTAGTCGCATCCGCTAACAGCCGTTCGTTCAAATTAAACAGGGCTTCTGTTGTCGTTTCATATTTTTGTGTTATATTTGTATCATCATCTTGTAGTATGAAAGAAAACGGCTCATGGGTCGAGCAAAGCGCTTCGAGAGCGGCAATACGCCGACGGAGGGCGATCGCCTCTTTAATGAGTTGTTCTTTACTTTTGTCTTCGTCTCTCATAAACTTTGCCTTTTCTCCCCAAGAGAGATGATAATGTCCCACACCTTGTTCTCTAATGGGACTTACGCAGCTAAGGAGCGAGACGCTCCCACTACTGTTATGGTAGTGCGGGCATCTTGCCCGCAAATGCGAAAATCCTATCTAAATCATAAAAAACTTGGAGGCCAATAAATGATTTTCTCCCCTTGCTGGGAATATTCTTTAGGTTGGGATATTTTTGCAATTGCGAACTCTCTGAGAATTTGTTCTCTTTTGAACCTATTTTTTTCATAAATGTTACAATACTTAACATTAAGCCTCGGCAACTTGCCCTCAAGGTAGCAATCAAGAGGACATTCAAAAGGGAATTTCTCAGGAAGCTGAGAGCAAAAAAAAAAATAATTAACTCAATGTGGGGGTTAGTGTGATAGAGTGAAAAGTTCGCGACAATTTATTCTTGCCATTGATTCTCGATTTCCTGAATAAGGAATACAAAGAATTATTAATTTTAACGTCGAGAATTCTCAGAAAACATTTACGCGACGTTAACTCAAGTGCCATTGATTTCTACCCAAATGCCATGAAAACTGCGAAAAACTCCACCGATCCCGTTCGGACCTACTTGCGAGAAATCGGTCGCGTTCCCTTACTGAGTCATGAGGAAGAAATTGTCTTGGCCAAGCGGATACAAAAAGCGATCGCTCTGCAACAAATCAAAGAAGAGCAGGAAAGCCAACAAGAAAACGAACTGACCCTAGAAGCCTGGGCGAAAGCCGCCGGAATGACTACAGCAGAAGTACGGCGCATTGTAGACGCTGGGGAAATGGCGAAGAACAAAATGGTGGAAGCGAATCTGCGCCTAGTTGTTTCCGTGGCCAAAAAATATATCAAGCGCAATCTCGATTTATTAGACTTGATTCAAGAAGGCACCATCGGAATGCAGCGCGGGGTAGAAAAATTCGACCCCACCAAAGGCTATCGTTTCTCCACCTACGCTTACTGGTGGATTCGTCAGGCCATCACTCGGGCGATCGCAGAAAAAAGCCGGATGATTCGCCTACCCATTCACATCACCGAAAAACTGAATAAAATCAAGAAAGCTCAACGTCAATTGACCCAAAAGTTAGGACGAGCAGCCACTATCCCCGAATTGGGCAAGGAGTTGGATCTCACCCCCCAACAAGTGCGGGAGTGCTTAGAACGGGCGCGTCACCCCTTATCCTTGGATTTACGGGTGGGAGACAACCAAGACACCGAATTGGGAGAATTGCTCGAAGATGATGGACAAACCCCAGAGGAGTTCGCTACCCAATCTTCCTTGCAATTGGACTTGGAAAAGTTAATGGTAGATCTGACCCCTCAACAGCGCGAAGTCATTGCTTTGCGTTACGGTTTGCGGGACGGACAGCCTTTAACCTTGGCCAAAATCGGAACGCAACTCGGGATTAGTCGGGAACGAGTCCGACAATTGGAACGAGAAGCACTGAAGAAATTGCGCCAACGTCGAGGAGCCGTGCGGGAATACTTGGCGAGTTAACCGATGGGCGATCGCCGTTTTTCACTAAAGCTGACGGACTGGGAAACCGGTCTGTCAGTCAATCACAATTACTCATGAAAGAACAATCAAAACCCTTAACTCACAAAAATATTGGTGTTGCCGTAATTCGTAACGAACGGGGACACATTCTCATCGATCGCCGTTTAGATGAAGGGGTATTAGCTGGATTATGGGAGTTTCCAGGGGGGAAGATCGAGGAAAATGAAACTATTGAAGAGTGTATTAAACGAGAAATTTTGGAGGAATTGGGAATTGAGATCGAAGTGAGAGACCATTTAATCACTCTCGATCATGCTTATACTCATTTCCGTATTACCCTTAATGTTCATTATTGTCGCTATTTAGGTGGGGAACCCCAGGCGATCGAATGTCAGGAAATTCGCTGGGTGACTTTAGATGAAATCGATCAATTTCCTTTTCCTAAAGCCAATACTCGCATTATTGAAGTATTACGAGAACAGAATTCAGAATCAATCTAAAATCTAAGTAATTCAGTAACAATATCTTTTGATGATTTGTTCTATAATTGTCTTGTTGTATAAAAGTGCGATCGCTTTTTTACCATTTGCTATTCACTAAAATGACAGTTTTAACTCCAATTCATAAAATTTATCTGCATAGCGGGAGTAACATTACGATTCCCGATCTCAGTTGGCAAGAGTTTGAAGATATTTTAGAAGAACTGGGTGAAAAGCGCAATGTGCGACTTGCCTTCAGTCAAAATTGCTTAAAAATTGTGTCACCTTCACCAGAACACAAACGCGCTAAAATTGTTATATCCGATCTTGTCAAAATTATATTGAGAGTGCAAAGAAGAGCATGGGAGGCTTTAGGTTCAACAACTTTTAAAAAGAAAACAATGCAAGCAGGAATTGAGCCAGATGAATGTTTTTATATTCAAAATTATCGAGCAGTTATTGGCAAAGATAGAATAGATTTAGATCGAGATCCGCCTCCCGATTTAGCGATCGAATCTGATATTACTTCTCTCACAGAAATTACTGCTTATGAAAGTTTAGGCATTCCTGAAGTCTGGGTTTATGGGAAAAATAAATTGATAATTTATACATTGCAAGGAAAAGAGTATCAAAAATCAGATTTTAGTCCTAATTTTCCTACTCTGAAGATCGAGGAAATTATTCTTAAGGTCTTGCAACGGGCAAAGATTATTGGTAGTAGTCTAGCATTGCAAGAGTTTGAAGATAATTTGAGAGATATATCTCAATAAAAGTGCGATCGCATGGCAACAGCAAAAGACTTTATCCGAAAAATACAACTCCATGAAATTAATCAATTCTACTATTGCTGAAGCAAGCTAGATTAGATTCTTCTATAGTATCAAATAATCTCAATTGCCGTGTTTTTTGTTCTTGTTTTTCCCATTCATCGGGAATTTGGCTAACTTTTTCTTTCCCACTGGGAACATGAACAGGTTTTCCTAAAGGTCTGATTCTTAACTTACCATTAAAATAGTCATTAATTCGTTCAATAGTTGCATCAATATAATCGGGTTCTTTTTCACTGCCGATCGCCCTTCGATTGTGTTTAAGTGCAGCAATAAGGGAAGAACCAACCCCACTATAGGGATCGAATACATAATCCTCTTCATTAGTCAAAGCTAAAACGCAACGTTCAACTAATTCAATTGGATATTGACAGGGATGAATCGTTTTTTCGGGATGATTGGATTTAACATTAGGAATATCCCAGACTTCTTGTTCCCAGTCTTGTTGGACAATTTCCCAATAATCTGAAGGGTTTTTGCCTTTGGGATTTCCTGATGGTTTCCCCTTATTTTTCCCTTTAAAATGGCGCTTTCCTGGATATTTAGAGGGAATTCTAACATTATCTAGATTAAAGGTATAGCGATCGCTTTTGCTAAACCAGAGGATTGTCTCATAGCGTCCAGAAAAGCGCTTAGACGCATGAAGACCATGACCAAAACGCCAGATAATCCGATTTCTTAAATAAAAATCAAATTGCTTAAAGATATTATAGTAAAAAATATCTAAAGGCAAGATTTCACCATTTTTAACAAAATTACCAACCTGCCAACAAATACTACCTTCATCTTTGAGGATGCGATGAAAGTTTTGAATAATATCTTTTTGATTTTCGAGATATTTTTCTATCGAAATAGATTTTTCATACTCTTTCCCAATATTGTAAGGGGGAGATGTTACGATTAAAGAAATAGAAGCATCCGGAATGGTGGAGATAAATTCATTGGCATCTCCTGGATATAATACTAACTTTGCCTGTGGAGAAAACTGCTGTTCGATTTTTGTTGTACTGTTGAGAAAAGATGCTTGTTTCTTCATATTAAAATTAGCAGGATGCGATCGCCCAGTGGTCTGTCAAGGATTTTTAAGATATGACAGACCACTAGGTTAGAGTTGTGTTATCGAGAATTGCAAAGTTCTATTGCAACACCACCATTTTAGCTATTAATCGTTCTAAAATTTGCTTTAATACCATTGCTGTCCAATCAATATCTTCTGGGGTGGTTTCTTTCCCCAAAGAGAAGCGAATTCCCGCTAATGCCATTGCATCATCGTAGCCCATTGCCTTTAAAATGGGACTAGGGCTGAGTTTGCCACTATGACAGGCAGATCCCGCACTGATAGCAATACCCGCAAGGTTCATCTGACGCACGATCGCCTTTCCGGTAACTTCTCCTGCAAGGGGAGGAGTCAAACAAAAACTCAGATGATGGGGTAAACGATGTAAGCGATCGCCAGTGGGAATTAAATAAGGACAGTCTGCCAACAAATCAAAAAAGCGATCGCGCAACTCTCTTAATCTAGCTCTTTCTTCTACCAATTCTTTGTTTGCCAAATCTGCTGCTATACCAAAGCCTGCAATTAAAGAGATAGCTTGAGTTCCCGATCGCAAACCACTTTCTTGTCCTCCTCCCAGTAGCAAAGGCATCAATTCTACATCTCGACCCCTATATAATGCCCCGATCCCTTGGGGTCCGTAGAGTTTGTGACTCGAGAGGGAAAGAAGATCGACCCCCAAACCCTTGACATCTAAAGGCAAACGTCCAGCTACCTGTACTGCATCAGTATGGAACAATACACCGCGATCGCGGGCAATAGCAGCGAGGTCTTCAATGGGTTGTAGCGTCCCCACTTCACTTTGACCGTAAATGATAGAAACAAGAACAGTATTGTCTTGCAAACTAGCCTTTAATTCTCCAGGATCGACCCTTCCTTGACGATTAACCGCAAGACGAGTCACCTGCCAACCCCAATTTTCTAACAATTTTACCGGTTCTGCGATCGCGGAATGTTCAACACTAGAAATAATTAAATGTTGGGGTTGACAATATTGCCGAGTAATGCCGAATATTGCTAAATTATTCGCCTCCGTCCCCCCCGACGTAAAGGCGATCGCCTCGGGATCTGAGGCATTAATTAAACGAGATACTTGAAACCTCGCTTCCTCAAGAACCAAGGCCGCCCTTTCTCCCCAAGAATGCAAACTGGAAGCATTACCCCATTGAGTACTGGTTACTTGTTGAATTTTCGCAGCAACTTCCCGACGTTGAGGTGTTGTTGCACTGTAATCAAGATAAATTTGCATGATATGTTAAGAAGAAAATCAACAAGCAAGGAGTCATTGTTTGCAAATAACTGTTTGCAAATAATTGTTTGCAAATAACTGAATAATTATTGAATAATCTTTCAATAATTATTGAATAATCTTTCAACTTCCGGGTTTACAAACATTGTAATCCTCATGGGAAATTACGGCCTCTGGGACAAGTAAGTTCTCGCTATCCCGACAAATTAGGCGGTAATTGCGAGTTACTGGAACGCTGACAATTGAGCGATCGTGGCGCAATCTCTTGCCGCGAAATTGGCGATAATCTTGTTGTTCTTGAATGCCACTAATAATTTGTCTGGCCTTCACAACAACATTTTTCGGTAGATCCGTCAGGTCGATAAGATCGTGGGCAAAGGTTTCTTCCCACTGTTGTTTTTCCTGTTTCTTTTTTTCGCGATCTTCCTCTTTTTGGGCGCATCGGTGGCAAATTTGTCCGTATCCCTTGTGACCGCAAGGAAAGAGTTTTTTTCGTCTAGCCATGATTATGTATAAATCTTACCTGACTGTCATGCTATAACCATCGCTAGGGCGATCGCGTTAGGGCAATATGGCAAGATAGTTATGAGATTGTACAGAAACTGTTCGCAACAACTGCGATCGCAAGAACGATCACCTCTCGGTTTGAGGTTGAGAGAACAGCAATAGAACTTTATTGTAAGGAGATTCCCTATTCTACGATACAGAGGGAACTTTGCGCTACTGGAGTGCGTCGTCCCTTTCTCGGCCAATTGAAAGAGAAGAAGCAAGGGGAAACCGGAAATTAGAGGTACTTTAAAAAAGATTTGGGAACAATATTCAATTCCCCAGATAAACAGCGATCGCGTTTCAGCCAAAGTGCTTTTTTCTGGCGTTTTCCTTCCTGAAACATCACTTCATCAAGTTGATAGAATTTAGCATTAGCCAAATTACACTGATAGAGTTGCAAAATTTCATGTTTGGGTTTCCCATTGAAAACAAACAAACTTTCCAAACAGCCTAAATAGTAAATATTCATTAAATCTGTTTGTAATTCTTCTTGAAATTCTCTGTGTAAAGCCGATAAACTGGTTTCACCAAAATTCACACCTCCCCCCAAGGCGCGATAAAAATATTCTTTTTTGATAGGATCATATCCTTCAGAGAGGAAAATGCGATCGCGATCGCGAATTACTCCGAGGGCTAAAACGCGAATTTTATTTGTTTTACTCATGTTTACTCATGGGTTAATTGTCTGAGGGATCGAATTTAGCGCGATCGGTTTTTTGCACCGGCCAATCTTCATTCTCTCCCCCAATAATTAATTTTTGAATTTCGACATATTCTTGATTTAAGCGCAGGAGAGCATTAATTAGTATATCAAGGGCGATCGCATCACTCGTCCCTAAATCGAACCAACAGCGTCCCCAAGTTCCGAGATATTCAAATTCTCCCATATTGTGCATCAGTGCCATCAGAGAACTATCTGCTGTTTCTTCCTGATACTCTAAATAACTAACATCGACTCCAACCTCGGTAACTTGTAGATTTTCGGCATTAAATCCCCCTAATTTTCCCAAATAAAACCAAGAATCAAAAATTTCCTCTATATACTGTTGTTCCATACGGGAAGGGGTTGTAGAAAACTCCAACCAAATCCACAAATCAAAAGGATTAAATTCTCTAAATTGAACTTGCATAATTAAGGAGGGAATAGGGAATAGGGAATAGGGAATAGGGAATAGGGAATAGGGAATAGGGAATAGGGAATAGGCAACAAGGGAATAGGCAACTAGGGAATAGGCAACAAGGGAATAGGCAACAAGGGAATAGGGAATAGGCAACAAGGGAAAATTCATGGGTGCATCTCAAAGTTGCAAATTTACAACATTGCTCCGGATAATTAGAGCTAGGGAGCGAGACGCTCCCACTACAATACATGATAATTGAGGTAGT
>NZ_JACSWA010000370.1 GCF_016888125.1 Spirulina sp. CCY15215 | reverse complement strand
GGCAAGATGCCCGCACTACCATAGCCAGAGAATACAGTAGTGGGAGCGTCTCGCTCCCTGGCTGCGTAAGTCCTAATCAATTATCAATAGGACTTACGCATTAACGGGCAAGATGCCCGCACTACCATAGCCAGAGAATACAGTAGTGGGAGCGTCTCGCTCCCTGGCTGCGTAAGTCCTAATCAATTATCAACTATCAACTATCAACTATCAACTATGATCCTGCCTACTGTTATTTTACCTGGCTACTTTGCTCGCGGCACGGATTATGTTGCTCTAGCAGAGATTTTAAAGCAAAAAGGAATTCCTGGGGCGATCGTGCCTTTGCGAAAACTGGATTGGTTGCCAACTCTTGGCGGTCGTTCTGTCGTTCCTGTTCTAAGATTGATTCATGACACTGTGCAGGGAGTTTTACAGAAATATAAGAGCGATCGCGTTAATTTGTTAGCACATTCGGCAGGAGGTTGGATCGCCAGGATTTATCTGGGAGATATTCCTTATACGATTCATGGGGATGTTACGGCAAAAGATGGAGTTTGGCAAGGGCGCGATCGCGTTGCATCTCTCATTTCTCTGGGAACTCCCCACGTTAGCCAAGAACGTTGGACAAAGCGCAATTTAGATTTTGTCAACAACAATTATCCTGGGGCATTTTACAGCGATTTAAAGTATGTTTGTGTCGCAGGAAAAGCGGTGTATGGCAAACAATGGGAGAGTTGGCTTGCTTATAACAGCTATAAATTAACAAGTGGTGAGGGGAATACTTGGGGGGATGGTATTACCCCGATCGCCGCAGCACATTTAGCTGGGGCTACCAATTTAACCTTAGAGGGAGTCATGCACTCGCCGCGATCGCCTGGTTTATGGTACGGTTCCCCCGAGGCGATCGCCCATTGGGTCGATTATTTAGTGTAATTTTGAGATAATAAAAAACTAAAGCACTCAATAAGGAGAACTTGAACAATGCGAATGCTACACACCATGTTAAGAGTCGGTAATTTAGAGGAATCCATCCAATTTTACTGCGAAGTTTTAGGAATGACCCTTTTGCGTCGAAAAGACTATCCTGGTGGGAAATTTACCCTTGCTTTTGTGGGTTATGGAGAAGAGTCGGAGAATACCGTTATTGAATTAACTTATAACTGGGGAATAGATAGTTATGATATCGGTAGCGGTTACGGTCATATTGCCCTTGGAGTCGATGATATTTACGCCACCTGTGAGGAAATCAAGGCACAGGGAGGAAAAGTTGTTCGAGAACCAGGACCCATGAAGCACGGAACAACAGTGATTGCTTTTATTGAAGATCCCACCGGTTATAAAATCGAACTAATTCAGCTAAAAAAAGTAGATGAAGACTAGAGATAAAATAGATGTTTGAGGTTATTATTCCCGTTAAAAATCGCAGGGAAATTAAACAATGTGTCGAGTCATTAATTAACCCAGAAAATGTGAGCGATCGCGTTTACAATGATTCCCTCGAACGGGTGATTATTTGTGATGGTGGCTCCAGCGATCGCCCTTGTATTTTAGCTTTACAAGAATTGCAAAAACGGGACAATGTAGAGGTTCTCTCCTATCCTAGTCCTCAGTTTAACAAATCTCGTTTAATCAATCAAGGGATTTTGCATTCTCATGGGGAATATTTACTCATCTCCGATGCGGATATTATTTGGAATGCAGCAACACTAACAGCATTACTCGATCGCGTTAAAGTGCAGGAAAAAGCGATCGCTTGCGTGCAGAATGTCAAAGAATCTAATCCCCATGCTGAAGTTTTAAGACGCGATCGCTATACTTATAAAATTGAGATTGAGAATAATATCCCTTCTGTTAAAATTGTTCGAGAAGAAAACAAAAACAGCGAAAATCGTCCCGGTTGCGGTTTAATCTGCACTCGTAAAAGCACATTGATGACATTGGGAGGATATAAAGAAATCTTTCAAGGATGGGGATGGGAAGATCGAGATTTATTGATGCGTGGGGAACTGTTAGGATTTGAGATTTGTTGGACAGGAAAAGTGATTCATCTTTCCCATTCAGATAAAGTCAGAAATCAGAATAATGATTGTTCTATTATGACAACCTCTATTATGACCACAAGAAATCTTAATATTATAGCTTCCATTCATTCTTTACAAAAAAGCGCGATCGGCGATCTAGGAAAATACACAATCAGCAAATAAGCAATATTTTTCCTCGATTAATTGGAAAATAATCGACTAAGCCCCATGATTTATCTTGATGTTGTCGATACAGTGTTAATGCTTGTTCAAATAAATCTGAAGTTAATCGAATAACTTCAACTTCATCAGATTCTAGAAATGTCTCAATGAATTCAACCACTTGATTTTTATGGCTACTTGATAAAGCGTTCCCAACTTCTAGAAAAATTGCATCAGTTGTAATCAAAGGATGACGATTAAACTGTTGAGATAATTCTAGTGCTTTTTGGTGATATTGATCTCGCTTATTAAGCAAGCCTACAATAAATAGCGTATCCACGAAAATCTTATTACTCATCTAAACCTCTTCCTAAATTAGCAGCAACTTGAATTGAAAAATCTTCAGGAGCATCAATCTCGATTTGCTGTAACCTTTCCATTAAGCTCGGTTTCGGAGAAATATTTTCTGAGTTGCTTAACTTTTCAATAATTTCATAAACTCGATTGAGTTGTTCTTCAGTTAAGTCTTCTAATTTATCTTGAATAATTTGTTTGGTTGTCATAGCTAGTTCTCTAAATCAATAAATACAAGTTGGTTGTTAGCGATCGCCTTATCCTGAAATCCTAACACATTCACTCTCTCGGAACAGTCGCACCTTGCCCCAAGAGATTATCATAGTTAACCTAGAGCCAAACTAAGGAGTAAAACTTATGCTACAAAACTATCGTCAACA
>NZ_JACSWA010000037.1 GCF_016888125.1 Spirulina sp. CCY15215 | reverse complement strand
ATAATTATCAAACTTTAACGGGAAATCCCAATCAATTTGCTTTCGATTTGGCACAGCCTGGAGCGATAATCAATGCCGGAAATTTGACGGCGACGGGGGGCGATATTACACTGATGGGGGGAATCGTTGTCAATACGGGCAGTATTGAAGCGGGTACGGTAACGCTTGCGGCGGTACCCGGTAGCAGTTTAATTCGCATTCAGCAAGCAGGAAGTTTGTTGAGTTTGGAAATCGAAGCCCCTCGGGATAGCAATGGGGAAATTTCACCCTTTACGGCTTTGGATATTCCCGAATTATTAACCGCTTCTGGGACTGAAAATGCGACGCTAAATACTGCCAATGAGGGAGATTTGATTATTGCG
>NZ_JACSWA010000369.1 GCF_016888125.1 Spirulina sp. CCY15215 | reverse complement strand
GCTACCTTAGTAAATGCGCGGTTGAGAGAGCAACCGGAAACGGGGTTCTCAAAAACAGCGCGCCGAACCAAGAAAAAAGAATAAGTTTGAAAGTATAATACACATCCTCGTCAAAAAAGAAAAGAGTAAAAGGAAATAATTTCCACAAAATGGAGAGTTTGATCCTGGCTCAGGATGAACGCTGGCGGTATGCTTAACACATGCAAGTCGAACGGTCTCTTCGGAGATAGTGGCGGACGGGTGAGTAACGCGTGAGAATCTGCCTCTAGGTCGGGGACAACAGTTGGAAACGACTGCTAATCCCGGATGAGCCGGAAGGTAAAAGATTTATTGCCTAGAGAAGAGCTCGCGTCCGATTAGTTAGTTGGTGGGGTAAAGGCCTACCAAGACAGCGATCGGTAGCTGGTCTGAGAGGACGATCAGCCACACTGGGACTGAGACACGGCCCAGACTCCTACGGGAGGCAGCAGTGGGGAATTTTCCGCAATGGGCGAAAGCCTGACGGAGCAATACCGCGTGCGGGAGGAAGGCCCTTGGGTCGTAAACCGCTTTTATCAGGGAAGAAGTTCTGACGGTACCTGATGAAAAAGCCTCGGCTAACTCCGTGCCAGCAGCCGCGGTAATACGGAGGAGGCAAGCGTTATCCGGAATTATTGGGCGTAAAGCGTCCGCAGGTGGTATTGTAAGTCTGCTGTCAAAGACAGAAGCTCAACTTCTGAAAGGCAGTGGAAACTGCAAAACTAGAGTACAGTAGGGGTAGAGGGAATTCCCAGTGTAGCGGTGAAATGCGTAGAGATTGGGAAGAACACCGGTGGCGAAGGCGCTCTGCTGGGCTGTAACTGACACTGAGGGACGAAAGCTAGGGGAGCGAATGGGATTAGATACCCCAGTAGTCCTAGCCGTAAACGATGGAAACTAGGCGTGGCTTGTATCGACCCGAGCCGTGCCGAAGCTAACGCGTTAAGTTTCCCGCCTGGGGAGTACGCACGCAAGTGTGAAACTCAAAGGAATTGACGGGGGCCCGCACAAGCGGTGGAGTATGTGGTTTAATTCGATGCAACGCGAAGAACCTTACCAAGGCTTGACATCTGGCGAATCTCGATGAAAGTTGAGAGTGCCTTAGGGAACGCCAAGACAGGTGGTGCATGGCTGTCGTCAGCTCGTGTCGTGAGATGTTGGGTTAAGTCCCGCAACGAGCGCAACCCTCGTCCTTAGTTGCTAGCGATTAAATCGCGCACTCTAGGGAGACTGCCGGGGACAACTCGGAGGAAGGTGGGGATGACGTCAAGTCAGCATGCCCCTTACGCCTTGGGCTACACACGTACTACAATGGTCGAGACAAAGGGCAGCAAACCGGCGACGGCAAGCGAATCCCAGCAAACTCGGTCACAGTTCGGATTGCAGGCTGAAACTCGCCTGCATGAAGTAGGAATCGCTAGTAATCGCAGGTCAGCATACTGCGGTGAATCCGTTCCCGGGCCTTGTACACACCGCCCGTCACACCATGGAAGCTGGCAACATCCGAAGTCGTTACTCCAACCGTTCGCGGAGGAGGGCGCCGAAGGTGGGGCTAGTGACTGGGGTGAAGTCGTAACAAGGTAGCCGTACCGGAAGGTGTGGCTGGATCACCTCCTTTATAGGGAGACCCGCTTCGATTATCAATAAAAAGATAGTTGATAATTGAAACAATCCCGAGGTCGAACGAAGATGTTAAAAACTTTCAAACTTAATTCTGTTCGGTTCAAATGGGCTATTAGCTCAGGTGGTTAGAGCGCACCCCTGATAAGGGTGAGGTCCCTGGTTCAAGTCCAGGATGGCCCAGACGAGAAAAAAGTA
>NZ_JACSWA010000368.1 GCF_016888125.1 Spirulina sp. CCY15215 | reverse complement strand
GCTTCTATGGTGTTCCCCAAGGAGAAGGAGAGTTTAGCCTTGAGAAAATAGAACAAGAAGGCTACAGCATTTTTTTTGTGGGCAGTTCGATGGAAGAAGTTCAAACCGCGATCAACAACAACAGAATTGAATTAATTCAATTAATTGAATTAGTTGCTGAAGACTATCAAGGATTTAATATTCTCAAAGTTGGCGATCGCTTCTATG
>NZ_JACSWA010000367.1 GCF_016888125.1 Spirulina sp. CCY15215 | reverse complement strand
AAGACGAACCGGGGCGACTTAAACAACCCGCGCCGCTAACTAGCGATTCGTCCTGTCGGACTGAATCGTAGGATGCGCGGCGCATTTTTCCTCAAAAAGGCGATCGCCAGACTGTTCGAGGGTTTGGAAACCAAACCCTTACGGGGTAGTTGTTCGTTGTGCGATCGCTTTTCGAGGGAATAAACCTAGAAATGTTTGGAAACACTATTTTTTTCTGAATTTGTTAAAGTGAAGATCGAAATTCCTTTCGTATGGAGACTCGATAAGAATGATGAAAAAAGTGGGAACTCATTTAGTTGTAGATGCTTGGCAAGCGCCAGAAGAATATCTCAACGATCCCGAGCGGATTCGCCGTGCTTTGCTAGAAGCAATCGATTCTGGAGAAGCAACCCTTATTGATTTATGCGTTCATCAGTTTAGTCCTCACGGTGTTACGGCAACTGCAACTTTAGCAGAATCCCATATTGCGATTCATACTTGGCCTGAATACGGTTATTTTGCAGCAGATTTCTTCTTTTGTGGTAGTGGCAAACCTAAACAAGCGATGAAAGTTCTGCAAACTGTCTTACAAGCACAGAAAATTGAAATGCACGAAATCGATCGCGGTTTTCCCGAAAGAGCTTTGCGATCTAAAATTCAACCCATTCAAGAAATCTGGGAACGAGAAATTGTAGAGGCATAAACGCGATCGCGCCAACAGCAAATATTCTGTTAACTTATTCTGTTAACTTTACGTTAATTTTTTCAAGTTTGGCAGTTAACAATTTTACAAGGGGAGAGAAAAAATTCCTACTTTATAGGCACTCACTCATTTGCCGTATAATGTATGCTCCCCTTATCTTGTAATATTGCTAGATAATATTGCTATTCTAGACTCAATTTTTCCATCTTATCTATTATTATTATTATTATTGCCCTTATTTTTCGATTTTCGTCCCATCGGAGATTGTTACCCGAATTGAGTATAATAGAACTATTCTAAATTGGAGGAAGAACCACAATTTACACACCCCCTTTAGCTCGCCTGATCGAGCAACTGCAAAAACTCCCTGGAGTCGGTCCAAAAACCGCTCAAAGACTTGCCCTACATATCCTGAAGCGTCCGGAAGATGACGTGCAAGCACTGGCACAGGCTCTCATTGATGCTAAAAAACAAGTCGGGTTTTGTCGAATCTGCTTTCATTTATCCGCCGAACCCGTTTGCTCCATCTGTAGCGATCGCAACCGGGATAAAGCCATAATTTGCGTAGTCGCTGACTCTCGCGATGTCATCGCCCTGGAGAAAACGCGAGAATATCATGGGGCGTATCATGTTTTGGGAGGAGTTATTTCCCCGATGGACGGTGTAGGACCCGACTTACTCAATATTCAACCGTTAATCCGGCGAGCCAGTCAAACAGAAGTACAAGAAACGATCTTAGCAATTAGTCCCAGTATCGAAGGGGAAACAACAACTCTCTATATTGCCCAACTTTTAAAACCTTTCGTGAAAGTAACTCAAATTGCCTTTGGGCTACCGATGGGAGGAGACCTAGAATATGCCGACGAAGTAACCTTGGCGCGGGCTTTGGAAGGACGGCGAGAATTACTGTAATCGGTAATCGGTAATTAGTTATTTTAGAGAATATAAACAGTGAAAATATCTTTATTGAACCGATTTACAGGAGGGCTATTGGGAAGCGCGATCGCAGCAGAAGAACCCCATATTTTCCCTATATTTGCACCTTGGGAAAAGATTCAAAACTGCGCGATCGCAACCCTCCTGCAAACAGGAAAATTAGCAACCCAGGACTGGTTAAAACAGATCGAAAAACAAGATATATGCCTATTAGAACAGC
Source organism: Spirulina sp. CCY15215 (assembly GCF_016888125.1). GTDB lineage: Bacteria > Cyanobacteriota > Cyanobacteriia > Cyanobacteriales > Spirulinaceae > CCY15215. The sequence goes on along the minus strand of NZ_JACSWA010000367.1, from coordinate 20,687 downwards.
AGAAAACCGGAACGAGTAGCGAAGTTGCAGCCATGATTTTACCCTTAATTCTCTTTTTTCACGACCTTCCCAGCCACCTTAAAGCCGAACTAACCCGCACTGCGTCCCTCTGGCTGCATCCAGAAGAATCCTTAGAAGCAATATTACTTTGGGGAGAAGCGATCGCCCTCATGCTCAGAGAACAAGTTAACACTTCTCAATTGTTGCCTCATCTGGCTACTCATCACCCCCCTTGTGCAGACATTTTAAACCTCATGCAAGAATCTAGCGAGCGCAGATTGAGCTTAAAGCAAACCGTAAATATGTTCAGCGATCGCCCAGCTTCTCAAAGGGAAATTGCCCTCGCTTTATACTGCTTTAGTTTTACCCCAGAAGATTTGCCCCTGTGCCTGCATCGCGCTCTAAAATTAACCCAGCAAGCTCCTCTAACCGCAATTCTGACCGGGGCGATCGCCGGAGTCTACAATAGTAGCCTTGGTTTTCCCCCCTCTTGGTGTTTGTCAGCTTCTCATCAGCAAACATTACAACAAGGACAATTATTATTTTCCGCTTGGTCTGGCTGTTATTCTCCCGATCGCAGCGATCGCCTAGCCCATCATGCCATCGGTGCAGCCGGAACCCTACAACCGCGAAAAGGGTTTGCTACCATTAGTCAGCGCGAATCTACTTCTCATTCCCTGTAAATAAAATTCCAGCGCCTTAATTTCCCTGAAGATATGTAAACTTTTCCCTTAAGATTCCTCGCAAAATATTCGATGGGCAACTAGAATTTCTACAACTCTCACTCACTCACACCATGAATACATTCCAATCCTTAACCCAACGCTTTCTCGCCTGGCGCAGTCGTGCTAAACGCAGTCGTTCTTCCCCTCAAAGGGGAGAAATTGATACAGTAACGAGACAGAAAACCGTGCGAAGAGAAGCCCGCCAAGCCATTCCTCAACCCGTGATGCTGGTTTTTGCCATAGTTTCCCTCACCAGCGCGATCGGTTATCGTTTCTATAATCAACCTCGCCTTAAAGAAGGCACGATCGCACCGAAAACAATTTGGGCAACTCGCAATGCCACCGTTACGGATAAAGAGTTAACAGAAGAACACCGGAAAGCCGCGCAAACAGGCTTAGTTAAAGTTCTCACAATCGATAAAACCATTAGCCAACAAATTCGCAGCGACTTGGATACTTTTTTAGCAGAAGTGGAAGAGATGCGAAACATGGCAGGTCCCCTTCCCTTTGTAGAAGATCGCCTTTTATCTTTACCAACTCAACGCTATCTCCGCAATAGCAGCCCAGAAGAATGGCAAGGGTTAGCAGATTCTTTACAAAAATCTTTTCAAATTAGCGTTTTTCCCCTACAACCCCAAGATAAAGAATCAGAAAAATTAAGATTAAGAGACAATAATTTAAGCGAAGGTAGCGAGGCAGCGACCCCTTCAGAAACCGTAATCCCCGATCCCATTCCTTCCCCTAAAAACAATAGCAGCGAACTACCTGCTAACAACAACTTGGCATATCAACAGGCTCTCACTGAATTAACAGCCTACGGTGGTCAAGAGGGGGGACAAGCCTTGGGAATTCTGCTCGATCGCATTTATGTCATTCGCGAAGGTTACACTCGGGCAAGGAAAGAATTTGCCAACCCAGAAGGGACAAAGAGTTTGGAAAATTACCAACGGACTCTTCTGGATCTGCGGGATGAAACTTGGGATCGCACTAAAAACGGTATCATCACCTCCTTAGACCGCATTCTGACCCAAGGAATTGTAGCGGGGATGCCCGAAAGCCTACAAAAAAACGCTGTTTCCAGACAATTGCGATCGCAAATTCCCGCCCTGACTGCTCCTCTGGCTACGGAACTGATTACGGGGATATTAAAACCCAATTTAGTTGAAGATACCGAAGAAACCAAACGCCTCGCCGAACAAGCCGCAGAAGAGGTCGATCCCGTTATCTATAAAGTGAGCAAGGGAGAAAACATCGTTAAAGCTGGGGAAGAAATCGATCGCCGTGCTTTTGTGATTTTGGATGATTTTAAGGAAAGTCGTCGGGGTGTTGACTGGCAGGGGCTAATTATAACAGGGATGATGGTAACGGGATCTATTACCTTATTTATTTTCGTCAAACGCCGCGCCAATGTGAGATTACGCTGCCGCGATCGCATTCTTCTCTGCCTGTTAAGTATTAGTACCCCTTTGCTAATGGATATCGGGCAGAACAATTTAGCCGCAATTGGACTCTTAACCAGTAGTTTCTATCACCCGGCTCTGGCTGTTACTCAAGTGATTTTGCTGACAGGATTATCCGCCTTTAGTGCCATTGCTGGGGGAAGTGCGGCGATCATCCCTTGGGAAATGTTTCTGGCGGGGGCTGGCGGGGCGCTTTTAACCTCGGTGGTAGCCGGACGGTTGCGCTCTCGGGAAGAACTGGCTTTACTGGGGGGCGGGGTAGGATTGATACAAGGGGTTGTTTACTTCAGCATCACTCTCATGGGCAGTGCGACGGCGGCGGCTATTTGGTCTGTGGTCCTGCCCCAAGCGGCGCTATTTGGTGTTTCTGGCTTGGCTTGGTGTATCGTTGCTTTGGGAGTTTCTCCCTATTTGGAACGAGTTTTCGATCTAGTTACTCCCATTCGCCTAGCGGAATTATCCAATCCTAACCGCCCGCTTCTCAAGCGTCTGACTATGGAAGCGCCTGGCACGTTTCAACATACTCTTTTTGTGGCTTCCCTGGCGGAAGCGGCGGCTCGGGAGTTACATTGCAATGTAGAACTGGTACGTGCGGGGACTCTATACCACGATATCGGCAAAATGCACGATCCTTTGGGATTTATTGAAAACCAAATGGGGGGACCGAATAAACACGATGCTATTAATGACCCGTGGAAGAGTGCGGAAATTATTAAAAAGCACGTGACTCAAGGGCTGGTGATGGCGCGTAAATACAATTTACCCCAAGCCATTCGCAATTTTATTCCTGAGCATCAGGGAACCATTTTGATTTCCTATTTTTATTTTCAAGCCAAACAGCGATCGCAGGCTGAGGGAATTGAACTCAATGATGCTGACTTTCGCTATGATGGTCCCATTCCTCAATCTCGAGAAACTGGGATCGTAATGCTGGCCGATGCTTGCGAAGCAGCCTTGCGATCGATGAAAGATACGACTCCGGAAATGGCACTGAATACTGTTAAGAAAATTTTCCGAGCGCGATGGCAAGATGAGCAACTGGTAGAATCTGGTTTAAAGTTAGAAGAACTTCGCACAATTGGTGAGGTTTTTGTGCGAGTTTGGCAACAATCCAACCATCAGCGTATTGTTTATCCTAAAGGTGCGCTGGATCTGAAAGCGACTTCTCGGGCGAGTGTTAAATCTAGTTAATTAAAAGTAGCACGATCGCTGGGTGGATTGAAGACAATTGCCAGCGATCGCGCCGCATCTGGGAACATTTGCCGGGCGATCGCCATCATCTTTAGATTAATACCCAAACCCCATCCCCCCCTAACTATGAGACTTTCTCCTCTTTTCCTATCCGGTTTGCTCTTAATTTCGCCGCAAATGGTTTTAGAAGCGCGATCGCAAACTTCTGGCGATCGCTTTCTTCTCGCCCAATCTTTAACCTGCGACAATTATAGCCCTGAAGCCGCTCGCCAGGAACTCATTTTAATGAGCGCCATTGACCAAGCGGAAAGAGAGCGATCGCAAAACGGTTTTGGCTTGTCCAATATGAAGGATATGATTGGTTTAATCTCTCGCTTCATGCCCGAGGGGGGTCGCGATATCGAAAAAATTACGGGTATTCTCGAACAGTTTATCAGCTTTACTGGGGCGGATATTCCCCAAGGAAGTTCCGATAATAATATGGTTGAATTAGTGGAAACCATCGGCGATCGCGTTTTTTCCATTATTAGCCGTTCTTCAAGCAATATGGAACCCACAGAAATGCTAGGAATGCTAATGGAAATCGCTTCAGAAGTGCAAACTATTCGCGCCCGTCAGCCTCAATCTTCTGGACAAGAAATTGCCAGTTTAAATCGCGAATTAGCAACATTAAGAAGTCAATGTAGAGAGGGTATTAATTCAGCATCTTCTTTTCCTTCTCCTACTTCTCCTCAATCTTCTCCTCCTCCTCAATCTTCTCCTTCTCGCCCTCCTGTCACTGTAGCCGCCAATAATCCCTTTATGACCACTTGTGAAGGACAAGGGGGAACGATTTCCACCTATTACGAAGGGGAAAGAACTTCCGCAGAAAGTAGCGAATTACAATACAGTAAAATGGTTGAGTGTATCCCTGGACAAGATTCCTTAAAGGTCGAAATATTACAATCTGCTTGCAGTGAATCTAATGGGACTTGGATCGAACCGCGATCGATTCCTTTATGTCGCTTTTAACAACAGCAATAGAGTGGAAAATCCCCACTCTATTGCATTATTTCATTCATGGGATCTCAAGACAAGGTTTCAGGATCGATACCGAGTTGTATCAGGCGATCGCGTAATTGTTGATTTTTCTGTCGTTCCTCTTCTATAGTTGTTTCAGCACGATCGGCACGCTGTTTTTCGAGTTCCTTTTCCAATTGTGCGCGATCGCGTTCATTTTCAGCAAGAATAGCTCGTTGTTTTTGGAGATCGCGTTGTTCGACAACTCCAACATAATCAACAAAAGGCTCTCCATCGGGACGAAATAAAACCAAATCCTCCTCAAGAGTAGTAAACCTTATCCCTAAAAGCGGACTTGTCCATCCTTCCATTTGAGAAATTTCTTTTAACTTCTTTCCTTTTCTCAACCATCCTTGTAAGCGATTCTTTTTCGGATTATAAAGGTAATACTCCTCAATTCCATGCTCTTGATAAAACTTGAACTTGGTCTCCATATCTTTCTTCCTATTCCCCGGAGAAAGGATTTCAAACGCCACTTGTGGAGCAATATTATCTTCTTTCCATTGCAGATAAGAACCGCGATCGCCTTTGGGTCGTCCGAAAACAACCATCACATCGGGAGCTTGTCTTTGGGGTTCTTCTTGTTCGATAATTTCCTGTTGGGTTAACTTCACCGGATACCAAAACAAATCCGCAGCAATGAAAACATCATTTCGATCCTTAAAGAGAGCATCGAGACCGCCTTTAATGGTAAAAATTAAACGTAATTGAATCGTATTATCAGCCAAGGGTTTACCGTCGCTATCGGGATAAAGAAATTCGTCATCGATGGTGAGAGGAGAAAGTTGTTGTACCATGACCTCAAAAAAAGAAAGAGTCAATACGTTTGACCCCATTATAAAGAATGAAAGGGCGCAGCTTGTTCTACAAACGCAATAATTGACGGGAGGATTTTGGGGGAAGAGATAAATTCAGGCGATCGTGAAAATCCTTTTGTACTTTGTAGGTTAAACGGGGTGAAATTTGTCGCACGATTTGAGAGAGGAGGCGATCGCCAGTAGTTTGCAGTAAATTGCGCGGTAATTTATAAATAAAGGGTGGAAATTGAATCTTCACGAATAAATGTAGTTGCCATTCCACCTTGGTGATGCGATCGATCCCGCTTGTATTCCAGTTCACCTCTTGCCCGGAAACTTCCTCTAAGGTTAAAGAAGAAGTGTAATTAATTTCATAACCCAAGGGAGTATAGTCGGGGACTTCAAGACTGTGCATCACGTACAATCCATCTTGAGGAGGCAATAAAACTACCGCCATTTTGGGTTCGACTTCGTAACCAAAAGATTTAAACTTTCCTACGGTCAAAATATAGCCATTTTCCCCAAAAGGTTCTGCTGTCATGGGTTGAGCGCAACGACAAAACCAGCCCTCATGAGCGTCCAAATAATCGGCAACAGTCTGCATATCGGCAGCCATCCCCATCAAGCCGCGAAAATGGGTTTCAAAGCAAAAAGGCTGTTGAGAAGAGGTTTCCGGTTCTTCTGAGGCGATTTCCCCTGGCATAACAAAAGCCTCTCCTTCTAAACACGATTCTTCTAAAGTCAGTTCTGGCGATCGCGGCTCAAGAGTGTCCTCGACGGACATTTCAACGGCTGAGGTAAGGCGATCGCTATATTGAGATTGCTGCATGAGACACCCTTGGTGGACAATAGAAAACTAAGTGTAGAGTTTTTTCTTTTCCCAACTTAACTCATTATTCCCAACTCGCCAGGGTCATTTAATACAGTATTAATTTTAGGAGGCAGGATTTTGAAAGCATTTGTTGCTGGAGCTACCGGACGGACAGGCAAACGTATTGTACAAGTTTTGACAGAGCAGGAAATTCCCGTGGTGGCTTTAGTTCGAGATCGAGCCAAAGCCAAGGAAATTTTGCCTGCAAATGTGGAATTGGTGGTGGGAGATTTGGCCAATGGCGATCGCCTTGCTGAGGCGATGCAAGGGTGTAGCGCGGTCTTATCTGCGGCTGGAGCTATGCCTTCCTTGGATTTTACCGAACCGTTTCGGGTGGACTACTGGGGAACAAATAATTTAATCGATGCCGCTAAAATTGCCGAAATCGAGCATTTCGTGCTTGTATCTTCCCTCTGTGTTTCCCAATTTTTTCATCCTTTGAATTTATTTTGGTTGGTGTTGTACTGGAAAAGTCAAGCAGAAAAAGACCTTCAGAAGAGTGGCTTAACCTATACCGTTATCCGTCCTGGTGGTTTGCTTGATACGGACAATGAGGAGGCGATCGTGGCAGCTAAGGCAGATACTTTATCCGGTGGTAGAATTCCTCGGTTAAAGGTAGCACAAGTGTCTGTTGCTGCTCTTTTTGAACCAGCTTCCCACAACAAGATCGTTGAAATTGTTGCCGAACCTGATGCACAGCCTCAAGACTGGAAACAACTTTTTCTCAATGTTTAATGGGCGATCGATTTTCATGTTCAAATCATTTTTAAAATCTTTTGGTGCGGTTTCTCTAACCATTGGTAGCGCGATCGCGCTACTATTTTTGGTTTCTATTTTCCAATCACAATCCGATCTCAGCAAGAAAATTCCCCTCTCTTACGGTCTGGAAGGAACTCAACCCCTCGTTATGCAGGGAGGCGATCCCTATATTCGTGCTTTGATGCGAACTATTACCGCCAGCGAAGCGAACGACCCCGAACCTTATAGTATTATCTATGGCGGCCAGCGCGTCACGGATTTGAGTCAGCATCCAGAATGGTGCGTCCCCATTGTTACGGGGCCAAATCAAGGGAATTGTACAACGGCAGCCGGTCGCTATCAGTTTATTAATACTACTTGGTACGAAAAAGCAGAACGCTATCATCCCAAATCTTCGGGTTTATTGTGGTGGAAAACCTATAGTTTTGAGCCTCAATATCAAGATGCTGTTGTTTATGAATGGTTGAAAGATTCTCAAGCATGGAATGCAAACATTTCTCAGATGTTGCAAGAGGGAAAAATAAAAGATGTTCTCCGCTTGCTTTCGGGAACTTGGACGAGTTTGGGCTATGGTATTGAAACCAATTCTATGAGCGATCGCTTACCGAAAATTTATGAAAATATGTTGAAAGAAGAGTTGGAAAAGAGAGGAGAAAACGTTAAAATAACGAGTTAAAAACAGATGAATATTTTTGAGAATGAAACCTGTCAATTAATTAATGGCAATACTGAAGAAGCGATCGCGCATTATGTACTCGATTCTTCTATTGATCTGATCTTTGTCGATCCACCTTATAATATTGGTAAAAAATTTGCTAACTTTCACGATAAATGGCCAAGCGATCGAGATTATGCAAAGTGGTGTTATCAATGGATTGATCTTTGTATCAAAAAACTCAAGCCAACCGGTTCAATGTATTTTATGACCAGTACGCAGGCAATGCCCTATTTGGATATATATATACGAGAAAAATTGACGATTTTAGCTCGTATTGTCTGGTCATACGATAGTTCTGGCGTACAAGCACAAAATTATTATGGATCGCGATGGGAACCTATTTTATTTTGTGTTAAAGATAAAAAAAACTATACATTTAATGCTGAAGATATTCTGGTAGAGGCCAAAACTGGAGCCCGGCGCAAGCTCATTGATTATAGAGGCAAAAAGCCAAAACCTTACAATACAAAAAAAGTCCCCGGCAATGTTTGGAATTTTCATCGAGTGCGCTATCGTATGGATGAGTATGAAAATCATCCAACACAAAAACCAGAAGCATTAATGGAGAGAATAATTAAAGCCAGTTCCAATGAAGGAGATATGATTCTCGATCCTTTTGCAGGTACTTTTACAACCTGTGCAGTTGCTCAACGTTTAGGTCGAAAGTGTATTGGTATTGAGCTTCAGGAAGATTACTTTAAAATTGGTTTGCGTCGATTGAACATTGCAGATGAATTTAAGGGTGAAAAACTCAAACCATTAGATAAAACATATATCAGAAAAAATGGGTTAAACAAAAAGAAAAGCGGAGTCATTGTAGAGCATGGAACATGAATTTACAAAAGTAATCAAAAATATCTTAAGAAAAAATTTTGGTAACATTGCAGATGAAATATTTGACAAAAGTTATCTAATACGCTACTTAAATTACAAAACAAAATCCGCAAGTCGAGGAAGTAAATCTAGAGGATCTTTTGCAAATCACTACGCAGTTTATGTACTTATTGAGAATTATATTACAAATGGCTTTGCCGAAGATGTGGAATCATATTCAGAATATGATGGGGCAATATATACAGAGCTATTGACTAGAATGAGGGAACTTCCTTTTGGTCAAAAGCTTCAGAACCATGCACTTAATGGTAGAATGAATGATGAATTTAGGAAGTTTTTTCCAGATGTTCAATATCAACCAATCATACGAGATTTGAAAACAAAAAGATATTGGATTAATGAAAATCTTTTAAAAATCATAGTAAATGAAGAAGAATACAATATTTCCTCTGTTACTATTGAAATAATTGATGCTTATATTGAAGCAAAAAGATCGGCTTTTGATCGCTTTATCAGCTATGTATCTAAACTTGCTGAAATATCAGAACAAGATACTGAAAAAGCAATAAATTTTATCAAGCAACAAATACAACCCAACGTTGATGCAAGAGTGTTTGAAATAGTTAGTTATGCCATATTAAAAGCATATTATGAGGATACGATCCTATATTGGGGTTGGAAACCAGAAGAATTAAATGAACAATCACTTACTCTTTACAAAACTGGTCGTACTAATGCAAATGATGGTGGTATAGATTTTGTAATGAGACCGTTGGGAAGATTCTTCCAAGTAACAGAAACTTTGAATTTTAAAAAATATTTCTTAGATATTGATAAAATTCAACGTTATCCGATCACTTTTGTAATCAAAACAGAAATGAAAGAAATCCAAATTTATGAACAATTACAATCAAATGCAAATTCTGTCTATGGGATTAGAGCAATAGTGCAGAGATACATGGATTCAATAGAAGAAGTCATAAACATTCCCAAACTAACAGAAATTTTTACCGAACAAGTCAATCAAGGAAAAGTTAAAGAAATCATGGAAGAAATTATCCTTCAAAGTAAAATAGAGTTCAACTATGAATAAATACACAAAAAAGATAAGAAAGAAATAAGTTTATCGCAAGAAGAAATTGAAGAACTTTAATTTGCCCTCATAAGGAGGATATCGTAATGGTAAATCTAGCAAAAAAGAACGGTTGAGAACACTTTTTTGATGAGAAAATGTGTCAAACCCTATTTTACCATGATATGCTCCCATGCCGCTATTTCCTACACCACCAAAAGGAAGATTTGCTGAAGTAATTTGCATCAGAGTATCATTAATACAAACATTCCCGGATGATGTGGCTGTTAAAACTCGTTCTTGAGTTGTTTTATTATGGGTAAATAAGTAGAGAGAAAGAGGTTTAGGGCGTGCGTTAATTTCTGCGATCGCATCTTCTAAATTCTCATACTCTAACATAGGTAAAATTGGTCCAAAAATCTCTTCTTCCATAATGCGATCGCGCCAGGTTACTCCATTCATTACCGTGGGTGCAATATAACGAGTTTCTGGGTTATTCTCTCCTCCAATAATAACTTTTTTAGGGTCGATTAAACTCAATAGGCGCTGAAAATGAAAGTCATTAATAATTCTCGCATAATCGGGACTTATTTCTGGATTATTGCCATAGAATTGCTTGATTTTTGCTTTGATTTTATCGATAAATGCTGCTTTAATACTGTGATGAATTAAAACATAATCGGGAGCAATACAAGTTTGTCCACAATTGATAAATTTTCCCCACGCAACTCGTTTTGCGACTTTCTCCACATCGATATCTGGTTCAATAATACAAGGACTTTTTCCACCTAATTCTAATGTTACTGGGGTTAAATATTTTGCTGCTGCTTCCATGACAATTTTAGCGACTCTTGCACCACCAGTAAAGAAAATGTGATCGAATTGATGAGTAAGTAAATCTTGCACAATTTCTTTTCCACCTTCAACAACAGTAATATATTCAGGAGAAAATACTTTGCGAATCAAATTGGCGATCGCAACAGAAGAATGAGGGGCAATTTCTGAGGGCTTGACAATGGCGCAATTTCCGGCAGCTATTGCCGCAATTAAGGGGGCGATCGCTAGTTGAATGGGATAATTCCATGCACCGATAATCAGTATAATTCCTAATGGTTCAGCAATGATTTTTGCTGAGGCTGGGAGTTGAAAAAGATCGGCAGTAACTTGCTTAGATTTTGTCCAAGATTTAAGATGTTTTAGGCTATGATTTATTTCTCTAACACAAAACACTAATTCTGTTTCCAATCCTTCAAGATTGGATTTATTAAAATCCTTCTTTAATGCTGCTAAAAGTTCTTCTCTATCTTCAATAATAAAGGATTTAAGGGATTTTAACTGTTCGCGTCGAAAATCAATATTTTTTGTTTTTCCTGTTTGAAAAAACCGACGTTGTTTTTTGAAGATTTCCGTTATTTCTGTTGCGACTAACATGACTTTTTTAAATATTTTTTTAAATTTTAACTATTAAGAATTGAAAGAGGAAAGCGATCGCAGTGAGGCGATCGTGCGAGAGTGAAATCGCCAAGTTAGAGAAAGAGCATTAGCAAATAAGCCTAATACTAAACCCCACCAAAAGCCAACACTTCCCCATTGTAAAACAATCCCGAAAAAATATCCACTTCCCAAACCGATCGCCCAATAAGAAATAATACCAAGCAACAAAGTAATTTGCGTATCTTTAATTCCTCTTAATGCCCCTGCTGCGGTAATTTGGATGCCATCAACGATCTGAAAAATAGCGGCAATACCCAAAAGTGTAACCGCTAATTGTAGAGTTTCTCGATTGGCAGCATTATTGACATTCAAATAAATAGACACAATTTGTTCTGGAAATATCCAGAGGATAAATGCCATAAAACTCATGAAAGTTGCCGAGATTGAAATACCTACATATCCTGCCCGTTTAATACCTTGAAAATCCTTTTTACCCAACATTTGTCCTACCCGCATAGTCGTTGCGTAGGAAATTCCCATGCAAACTGTAAAAGTAATCATTCCCGTCCGTAAGGCAATTTGATGGGCAGCAAGGGGAATACTTCCTAATAATCCCATCAGGTAAGTTGTCATCGCAAATAAACTCGTCTCAACAAAGAAAATAGCCATGATGGGAAAACCAATTGTAACGAGTCTTCTGAAAATAGAACTATGCCAATGCAGCCCATATTTAAACAACTGAAATTTACGAAAATCGGCATTAAGGATAATAAAACTCAAAACCGCGATCGCCTTCACCCAAAATGCAAAAGTACTCGCCCAACCTAATCCCGCTAATCCTAATGCAGGAAAGCCCCATTTTCCAAAAGCTAAAAGATAATTACCGATCGCATTCAGGGAAATGCCTGCAATCATAGTTATCATAATAATACATGGGCGATTGAGGGCAGAAACAAGATTTTTTAAAAAGGCAAAAGCAAAGGCCGCAGGAAGTCCCCAAACGATCGCTTGTAAATAACTTTCGGCTAACAGAATATTAACTTCTTCTTGTCCCAAAAAGCGAAAAATTGTCGCAAAATTCCAGACAAGAATCATAATCGGAAGAGATAGCCCGATGGTCAACCAAATGCCCCCCGAGGCAATGCGTTGTAATTGTTGGCGATCGCCGCTACCATAGGCGATCGCCCCTAATGCCCCCACCGCAGAAAGTAGCCCCGTCCCGATGATAATTAAAGACTGAAAAGTAATATCTGCCAAGCCCCCCGCCGCTAAATTTTGACTACCTAACCATCCCATCATCACCGTATCAATAAAGCCGATCGCCGCTTCTGAGAGTTGTGCTGCAGCCAAGGGAATTGCCAAACCCAAACAAGCCTTAGTTTCCGCAAACCACTGCTGGGAAGAAGAATTCATAAAAAATTAAGATATTGATATTAAAAGCGATCGCTATAGTAGTCGAAAATTTCGTCCGTGTTACCGATACGGGAAATTGTACCATTTTCCATACAGCCGATGCGATCGCATATTTCTCGCATTTCTCCTTCTGTATGAGAAACTAGGATGATTGTTGCGCCACTTTGACAAATTTTGTCCATTCTCTCTTTACATTTCTTTTTGAATCCTGCATCCCCAACACTTAAGGCTTCATCAATAATCAAAATCTCGGCTTTTTCTGACTCTAAAACTGCTGTGGTAACTGCAAATCCCAAACGCGCCAACATTCCCGAAGAATAGCGTTTAACTTCCATATCAATTGCTTCTCCCAGTTCAGAAAATTCGATAATTTCGCGGGTCAAATAGCGAATATCAGATTTACTTAAACCCATTAATGTGCCGCATAAGCCAATATTTTCTCGTCCTGATAATTCGAGTTCTAAGCCTACTCCCAACCCTAATAAAGGGGCAACTCTACCATACACTTTGATTTGTCCGCGATCGGGTCTAATAATTCCAGCTAGGACACGCAGTAAGGTTGTTTTTCCTGCGCCATTAATCCCGACAATCCCAAATTTTTCTCCTTTATAAATATCTAGATTAATGCCTTTGAGAACTTGTTTTTGCTCAAAAAGTTTTTGTTTTCCCAAGGAAAGAAAGTATTTTTTGAGGGAGTTAATGCCGTATTTTTGAATAAAGAAATTAACGTAAACATTTCTCAGTTCTATAATTGTTTCTCTCATATTCTAGTTTAAATCGATGAAATAAAATATCGTTCTAGTTTCCTAAAAACATTGTATCCGAGAAAGAATGAGAATAATGCGATCGCGCTAATTTTTAGCCACAATTCCAGAGAAGGAATGCGATTCCAGTATAAAACCTCGCGAATGGCGATCGCATAGTGGTATAAAGGATTAAGCTGCACGATGCCTGCGTATTCGGGAGGAATCAAGGAAGATGGGTAGGCGATCGGGGTGAAATAGAGTAAGGCAGGAAGAATACTATTCCAAAGTATACCAACATCGCTAAAATAAACGTTTAACGAGGTTAAAACTAAAGACAATCCTAATATAAAAAGAGCAAAGAGAACAGTAACGGGAAAGATAAACAAGAGATGATAGGTAAATTTTCCTCCCAGTAATACAAACAGAAGAGCGAAGGGAATTAAAGACATGATAAAGTTAAATGCAGAAGCAAGTGCCGTTGCAGCCGGATAGACAATAGAAGGGATTGCGATGGATTTTAATAAGCGTGCAGAAGCGGTAACAGAGATTAAAATTTGCGCTGTTGTTGTGGAGAAAAAGTTCCAATAAATGATTCCCGTTAAAACAAAAAGGGGATAGTTTTCCAGTTCGGGAAAGGCTTTCTTAAAAACGAGAATAAAGATAGTCAAAAAAATCAAAGGACTTAACAAACTCCAAAAGAAACCTAACAAAGATTTCTTGTAGCGAATTTTGATATCCTTCCAAGCTAGAGCCAGTAAAACGTTAATCGTGTAGGAATAGCGTTGCAGAAAATTGGATAAAATACGAGAATGTCTCATGCAATGTTTAAAAAAATTGTAAAAGATTAATTTTAGTTCAATATCTGTTAAAATGGCGATCGCCTAAATCTTATAACGATACAAATGCTTGCTATTTTATTAGTCTTTTCCCTCTTTGTTTTCTGGTTATTCGTTGGCTACGCCATTATAAACCTTCTCAATCCCAAAAACAATAGTTTCCAAAATACACTCCTTGCACCAGTTATTGGCATGAGTGTAACACTATTGTTAGTGTTTTGGGGAAATCGCTTAGGGATTCCAGTTAAGTTCTTAGGCATCCCGATTACTATTACTTTATTCTGTTCTAGTATTTTAATTTATTATATTCAAAAAATTGAATTTCCTTGGAAAAAATATTTTCCTTTTGTTGGTATTTTTTTGTTTTCTACTTTTTTAACAGGAAGTCCTTTTCTTGAGTTTGGCTTTAATTGGATTAGTTATGCTAATCCAGATATGACGAGTTATTATACCATATCAGCTAAATATTTTTCTAATCATTCCTATTTTGACCTTTTTTCCTCTAATTTCTTAACTGAAAATGCAAATAACTTATACTTGGGTGTTGCCTCTTTCGTAAGACAAGGACATCGAGTGGGTAGCGATCTATTACTAGCTTGGATTTCTAGTGTTACAGGATTACCTGTTTATGCTGTCTTTATGCCTCTAATTTTAGTTTTCCATTTGGTATTGATTAGCACAACTGGAGCATTAATTTATACGTGTACAGGTTGGCTAGAGGCAACTTTTTGGACTTGTTTAATGATGAGTGTATCTGCTCTTGTCAGTTTAGGTACATTTTATCAGTTATTCGCTCAGATGAGTGGTTTAGGATTTTTGATTGGGTCTATTATTTTGTTATTCGATCGCGTCAAATCTGGCGATCGCAATTCGTTGTTAAAGTATGGAATATTAGCAGGATTACCTATTGCTAGTCTATTGATAACCTATTCAGAAGTTTCCATTTTTTTAGGAACTGGTTTCTTTGCATTTATGCTAATCACTTGGATTAAAAAGAGAAAATATTTCAAATTACAGATCGTACAAACTCTAGCGATCGCCAGCATCACCCTTCTTTTTCTTAATACCTATTTAGCAGACTTGATTAGATTTATTATTTTTATTCTCAATTACATTCAAGGAGATGGTTTTGCGGATAAAATTTTTCCCTATTTTTTAATTCCTAGTGGTTTGGCAAATCTTTGGGGAATACAACATCTTGCTAAATTACCTTCAGAACCTTGGTTATCTTTTGGTATTTTTTTAGGAGCAATACTTTTAGTTACAATGATTTTTGCGATCGCTTTCAAATTACCTAAAACTCAACCTATTATTTTATTTACTGGAATTATGTTGAGTTTAGGATTTTACTTATTTATTGCAAAAAAAGGATTTACTTTATTTAAACTGGGAATGTTTATCCAGCCGTTTTTACTAGGGAGTTTTGTCCTATTTTGTTTAACTTTAATTCCTTCTCGTGTTATGCGATTATTGCCTTTAATGGTTCTGGGGATTTTGAATTTATCAACTCAACTTAGTTATCTAGAAGATAGTCGAGGATTTTCGACTGTTTTAGTTGAAATCTATCAAGGTTCTTCCTCTGGTGTTTATTCAGAAGCTAAGGTTTTTATGGATGCCCATAAAAATGATCCAATATTGATACATACAAATTCTCGAGCTTTGCTTGGGGTTTTAGGATTTTATAAACAAGATAAAACCATTCATTTTTTAAATATTAATAGAGTTTTTGAAGAAGAATTTAACAAAGAAAATTCCCAAAATAAATATTTATTTGATTTGCACGAGACGTTTAAAAAGAAAAAATATAATCTTTTTTTTAAAGAAAACTTGAATTTGGAAAATCAGTTATTTCAAGAAAAAAATACAATTTTAGTGACTACAAATCACAAAGAAACATTGAATTTTCAATATTTTACTAATGATCTGAGTTTAGATTTTGATGACGACTTTGTTCCTTTACCATTAAAGAACGTAAAAAATTATTTACTTTTTCTGAGTTCCCAACTTGGCCCGCGTTTTTATCCTTCGCAACCCGATTATTTTTTCCGTAATTCTACTTCCGAAATGCTGCGCGATCGCAAAATGGTTCCACTTGGACAACATTTTCTCTTTCAAGTCATTCATCCCTCTCCCAATGCAAGACTCATGCTAGACATGACCACCAGTTTGCAAGGAGATGGTAAAAATCAACTTCCTCCCGCAGCAGCGATCGGGACAAAACGAGAGTTACTCCCCTTAACAGGTCGAGGATCGGCTCGGGTTATTTCTCCTCCTCTGACTCCCCAAACTATTGCAGGAGGACAGTATATTAGCTTAGATATGGGAAGAGAAGGAGAATTTTTTACTCAATCTCAAAGACAGGGTTTGATGAATTTATATGGTCGAGAAGTGCGACGCGATCCGAGAAAATTGGTCGGTTTTGGCCGTAATATTTCTCTCATTTCCCCAGAAGAATATGCTAACTTACAGCCTCCCTCCTCTTTGAGTTCTTTTCCCGACGATCTCGCCAATTCTGCCTTAGAATATTCAGGAATGTATGAGGATAGCTGGCTGTCTGAATCGGTCTATTTTACATTAACTCCAAAAGCCGAACAATCTCAGCTTAAAATTCAAGGAATGCTCCCTCAAATTGACGATCCGAACTTTACCACAGAGTTAACAGTTTTGGTGAATGAAAAACCGATTGCGACTCGGGTTGTATCCTTGGGGGAGTTTGAGTTAGAGATTCCTTTAAGTTTAAAATTGGAAAAACAGAAAATTCAATTACAATTTTCTCAATATCAAAAACTTCCCGATCCGGACAATCGACCTGTCACTATTTTGTTAAAATTTGTTGGTTTTACTAGACCATAATCTCACAACGTGCTAGTTGATAATCCTTCCTCTTCACACTCATTATGACACATCTTGCCTATATTATTGCCGCCCATCATCAACCCAAGCAATTAGGGCGCATGATTCGTGCTTTATATCATCGCGATGATTATTTTTTTATACATATTAATGCAAAATCAAACCTTCATTTATTTAAACAATCTGTTGAAAAAGCTGACAATATAATCTTTCTTTCTCAACGCAAAAAGGTCTATTGGGGAGGGTCTAGTTTGCTCCGAGTTATATTACATTTAATGCAAACCGTTCGACAATACTCAGTTCAAGATTCAGTCAACTTCAGCTACTGTATTTATCTGAGTGGTAATGATTACCCCATTAAACCTTTGACTGCAATTCGCCAAAAACTGAGCGTAGCAGATAAAGAATGGATTAGAGTTGACGGTAATCTCGTCCCGCAAACAAACGCTTTTTTAGATGATGGTTCTTACGAACATATTGCCTATCGCTATTTTTTTGATAATCCACTTTTTAACCCGAGATCCTCCTTGCCTCATAAGTTGCGACTTCGATTACAGTCGGTACATCAATTCTTAACCATGCGAGTGATGGGTTCGCGATCGTATATACGAGATTTTGTCCCTTACAAAGGTAGTTCGTGGTGGGCATTAACTCTAGATTGTATTAATTATCTTCTCGATTTTATCAAGCAAAATCAAAATATTCTCCGCTTCCATAACCAAGTTTTAGTTCCAGAAGAAATTTTGTTTCACTCAATTCTTAAACAATCTCCCTTTGCTGAGAAAATTCTCATGGATTGTACGATTTCGCCTTGTACTAATGTTGTCGAAAATGGCAGCCATTTTATTGATTGGCGACCAGAAAACTACCGCTACGAATGCCATCTTGTACTAGATATGACCTATCGGGAGGAATTACTGGCATCGGATTGTTTGTTTGCCCGTAAATTTGACGAACACTTATCATTCGATCTACTCGATCTCATCGATCGGGAAATTTTAGCAAAACCCTAGATTTATTCAAATATGTCAAGCCTCAAAAAAAAGCGAAATAAGCGTGAAAACTTTGTCTATATTATTAGCATTAACATTGTTGTTTTAGTGGCAATCTTAATGATAATAAATCTTGTCAGTTCTTTGGGCATCTCCCTTGCCATGTCCATATATCCCGGAAAAGAAACCTTTTATCCGTTTCACTGGCCCGAGCTTCCTTTCCGACACCGCGATCGCGATTACATACAACAACTTGAAACAGAAACCAATGAAATCAATTTTAAATTCATACAATTTTATCCTTTTATCGGTTTTACTTGGCCAAAACATGAAGGCAAATATGTAAATACTAATCAACAGGGAGAGAGGATCGTTGTTCCTACATCTTCTCAAGAGAAAAATAAAGGCGTTATCCGATTTTTTGGTGGCTCAACCATGTGGGGAATGGGAGCAGAAGATAAAGAAACTATTCCCTCATTAATCAAACAAAATTTTCCTGACTATCTAGTTTTTAATCACGGTCAATTGGCTTATACAAGTCGTCAGAGCCTTGCGAAATTAATCAATCTTGCCAATCAATCTTACTCCTTAGACTATGTTGTATTTTTAGATGGTGTCAACGATCCGATGATTTCCTGTTATGATGTATTTAAACCCAATGAAAAGTTAGTTAATATTTATGGTTTTAGTCAACAATTCGGGCAAATCGTAGAGCAATATCAGCAATATAATCAAGATATTTTTGGAGCTTTCAAACAAACTCTCTATGGTTCGACGTTAAAATTGCTCAATCTTCTCAAACGCCGTAACCAAAACCTGTGGGATAGTTCCAGAGATTTATCTCCTCTATGTTTGCAGGATCCTAATTATGCGGATAAGGTCGCTAATGCTATGATTCAAAACTGGAAAATAGCTCGCGATATTGTAACATCTCGAGGAGGAAACTTTATCGTTCTTCTTCAACCAATGCGCTTTGTTGGAAATTATCGTTTTAACCAATCGTCTCCAGGAGAGTCTTATTATGAAACGTTCAAACTTATGTATTTCTTATTTCAAAAAAAGCTCGAACAAGAAAACTTATTTTGGGTTTACGATCTAACTCATATATTCGATAGTGTAGAAAGTCATGTCTATCTTGATTATGCTCATTTATCAGGCGAGGGTAATAAAATAGTGGCAAAACGCATTTCTGAAATTTTGACTCCGATTTTATCTTCAGATCAAAGACCAGAAAAATGAAAATATAGCGTCGATTTTTACTTTTAAAAACCTTTCTTGATTCCCAGTTCTAAGGTTTTATAAATATAAGCGATCGCCGCTTCTGATATCCCAGGATAAACCCCTAACCAAAAGGTATTATTCATCACTAGATCGGTCACTTTCAATTCAGAAATGATTCTATACTTAACATTTTGGTAAGCGGGTTGTTTGACAATATTTCCCGCAAATAATAAACGAGTGCCGATTTTATGCTCTTCCAAGAAGGTGACAAGTTGTTCTCGGTTTAAAGTTGAAGATTCTTTGATTGTGAGGGGAAATCCGAACCAGCTAGGTTCTGAAGAAATTGTGGTTTTGGGGAGATAGAAAAGATGGTTTAAGCTGCTAGTTTTATCTTGAAAAGACCGAAAGTTTGCTTTGCGATTCTCGATAAAGTCAGCCAATTTATCTAATTGAGCGCAACCCACAGCTGCTTGCATATCTGTCATTTTAAAATTGTATCCAATATGAGAATATGTATATTTATGATCGTAACCATCGGGTAGATTGCCAAATTGCCAAGCAAAGCGTTTTTGACAACTATTATCTTTTCCGGGAGGACACCAACAATCTCTTCCCCAATCCCGAAAAGACTCGATAATTTTTTTGAGATGGCTATCATTGGTTAAAACTGCTCCTCCCTCCCCCATTGTGATATGATGAGCGGGGTAAAAGCTGAATGTAGAAATATGACCAAAAGTTCCGGTTTTTTTCCCTTCATATAAACTGCCCAAGGCATCACAATTATCTTCTATAACCCAGAGATTATGTTCTCGAGCAAATTTGAGTATTTTCTTAAGATCGAAGGGATTTCCAAGGGTATGAGCTAACATAATAGCTTTCGTTCTGGGGGATAATGCCTCTTCTAAATAAGACGTATCGATGTTATAAGTTGATATTTTGATGTCCAAAAAGACGGGAATCAGTTGGTTTTGTACAATCGGATTAACTGTTGTGGGAAAACCCGCAGCAACGGTAATTACCTCATCACCGGGTACAAGACGGCGATCGCCAAGTTGAGGGGAAGTTAAGGCTGATAATGCCAATAAATTAGCAGATGAGCCGGAATTGACCAGCAAGCAGTGCTTCACTCCTATCCATTCAGCAAACTGTTTGGCAAATTTCTCAGCGTAGCGTCCTGTTGTTAGCCAAAGATCGAGAGATGAATCTAGTAAAGCAAAAAGTTCGCGTTCATCCAAAACTTTGCCAGATGCGGGAATATAGGTTTCACCGGGGATAAATTCTTGCTGCGCGAATTTGAACTGATAATATTTTTCGGCTGCTTTCAAGACATCTAAACGCAATTCGCGTTCTTGATCGGAAAAATTGCTGAAATCGGGAAAAAGATTGCTCACAAAATACTCCAAATAGTTTAATCAAAAATGTATGATTTTAGTTATTATAATCCTTGCTTAAAATAATTGAAAATTTAATTGAATTTAATTGAGAATTGTGGTAATGTAGGGAAACTTTACGAGATTGCGAATATTTGAAACAGTCAGAAACCTCAGCCTAAAGGCATGAGGCTTGAAAGAGAAATCTAACAAGCCGTTCTGACCAGACTAAGTACCCCGCGTACTACGTTATTTTAGTCACGACACCTGGGAATGCGAAGCTAGTTCCCCGCTCTGTCGTTAGCAGTTAAACAATTTTAAGGTCACTGAAATAGT
>NZ_JACSWA010000366.1 GCF_016888125.1 Spirulina sp. CCY15215 | reverse complement strand
TTTTAACAGGACAATTACTGTATCTAATTAAACAACCCTGTACGCATAGCGGTTTTGCTCTTTCGAGCCTCCCTTTCGGGGTAAAGTTAGCTTCGACTGACGATATTTTAGCGAAGGAGTTAAGGAATTGAGGGCAGAGTCACCCGATCGCCCCATACCCAGATTCTTGTCTTTTATACCCTACACCCGATCGCCATTAGGAGCAAAGACGATATCTTTATGCAGGCTCAGTGCTTTGCCTTCAAGCGGAAAACCCTTGCCACTTTTGTTGAAAGCGTTGGCTTTCAGCGAGAGCGGGGTTAATGCCAAACCAACGTCCTTGGGGGTCTTGGTACTCAAAGACAAACATACTCCGCAAAAGCAGTTGATATTCCTGCTCACCGCGCACTTTTTGCTCTCTGACCACTTGCAGAATTAAATCCCATTCATGGTCTTCCAGGGCGAGAAGGATATCTTCGCGATAGTTTTGGATCACGGTTTCTACGCAGTCTCGGCTAATGGGCGGATCTTGCTGTCGCAAACAGGTATAAAGTAAGCCGAGAAGGTTGCGGACGTGACCACCACTGACCCGGCACAGGCGATCGATGGTTTGAGGACTATCGAAAACCTCTGAGATTAAATCGAGCCGCGCGGGGGGTTCCAGGCTGGGAAAAGCACGGACGAGTAAGAGTTGTCGCAATAAGGCCATGCCTTGGGGATTATCTCGTCCGTCGCGATCGCAAGCGGGAATCATGGGTAAGATAATGGGGGCAACTCCTCCCCCCAAACGATTTTTCAGAGTTTGATACTCATTGGAAAAAATGAGGGCGAGGGGGATGGTATAGACCAGATGGCAGTTGAGTCGTCCCAGTTGGGAACCGCGATCGATGAATAGATATTCGGGAAGCGATCGCGTCGGGGTAACTTGACGCGGGGCGATGCGATCGAGGTTATCGACGATGGCCACGAGGCCTTTTTTACCCCTGGCTCGAAGTTCGCTATCGGCTCGCCCTAAGACTTCTTCGTTAATCGCCCGCAGAATGCTCTCCGTGCGCGGTTCGAGGGACTGTTTGAGTTGTTCGCGCAGTTTGGGGTTTTCTTTGGTTTTCGCCGTAATACGGGCAATTCCCAAGGAAAGTTCGGCTCCTGCTTCTAATTCGATTGGGGTTTGCAGGAAGGTTTTGACTTCTTCAAATAAGTTGGTAAAGTAGGGGGCTTTCAGTCGAATCCCTGCGGTGCTTTCCAAGGAATCGCTGACGGATTTGGCAATAGCAATAAGGATATCGCTAATGCTGACATCCGCCATGTCCAGATCGCGACTGGACTCGAAGTAAACAACATGGTAGTTTTGTTCCTCTAAACGTGCTTTTAAACGCAATAACTCAGTCGATTTGCCACAGCCAATATGTCCGCTAAATAATTGACAGGTCGGTTCGTCGGGGGAAAGGCGAACAATGGTTCGCTCTAAGGTTTCGACGACTTTGCCTCCTCGTACTGAGGAAAAATCAATGTAATAGGGACGCTCTAAGGGATTAGCTAGATCGATGGTTTTGCTGGGATTGCACGCTTTAAAAAACGGTAGTAGATGCAATGTCATATCCTGATGATTTATTGTCGATGCACGGCAATCATAGAGCGTATCAATCCATTTATGACGCATTCTTTACGATCAGTAAACCGTCCCCACTCCCTCCATCTCTCTCTAGATTTCTTCAAAGCGCACATTAATATTAATCATATCTGCACCCAACATTGTTCCTTGTAAAACCAGAACAATACTTTTAGAAGAATCTTCAGGAGTTAAGTTAATACTATCGGGAATATCAAAAACTAAATTAAATCCCCATGCTCCTGTTACTCGATTAATTTCTCGCTCAACATACCCATTTTCAGAGAGTTTTCCTTGATAAAAGGTGACGGCATCATCGGGTTTAAGAGAAGCCTCAAAATTTAGGGATTTTTGGCCATAGGCATTGGCACTAAAGATTTCTGAAATAGTATTGCTTATTCCGTTGGGTTGAGGAATTCCTTTCAGAATAGAAAGCACATCGGATGCTTGTACAAAATATTGTGTTTCCTTTGAGGAATGATGGCGATCGCCGATAGACT
This sequence comes from Spirulina sp. CCY15215, assembly GCF_016888125.1. Taxonomy (GTDB): domain Bacteria; phylum Cyanobacteriota; class Cyanobacteriia; order Cyanobacteriales; family Spirulinaceae; genus CCY15215. The sequence continues at coordinate 48,463 of NZ_JACSWA010000366.1, read as the reverse complement.
GAGGCTGTGCTTGCCCGAGGAGTTGAGGAGATAAAACCCAGACTCCAGCTAACCCTACGACACTAGCATAGGATAAGAATCGCTTCAAAAATTGAGATAGCATGAATTGCCCTCCTTCAAGAAAGATTGACTGTTTGTAAAAATGCGGCACCCGACAACAATATTATAGATCGAAGTAATTTGTGGATATCTCCTTCGAGTCGGCGATCGCCAAATTCATCCCTGAAAATTTAGTTATTCTTCTTCGGTTTTAATGCCTGCTTTGCTAGATGTCGCGAGGTATACCCCCAGTAAAACAATAACCAATGCCAATAGGTTAAGCAGACTTAAGGTCTCCGAAAAGATTCCCCAAGCGAGGATAGCAGTCACTACGGGATGCAGCAGTAAGATAGTTGCTACTAATCCTGAAGATAAGTATTTGAGGCTATAGATTATCAAAATTTTAGTAAAAATTCCGATAGTACCCATCGCAACTACAACCAACCATATTTGCCAAGAATGAGGAAACAGATCGTCACCAAACACCAAGAGAATAGGGAATACCAAAACCGTCTCGAGCAGAAAATTTAATGTTATTATTGCATTTGTACTTAATTGAGTTTGCAGTTTTTCTAAAACCAGTAGATACCAACCCCACAAAATAGCTGAAATAAAAGCGAGTCCATCACCTTGTAATTTATCGATGGTGATTGAAAAGTCATTAGCAACTAGGGCGATCGAACCACAAATGGCGATCGCAATTCCCAACAAAAATCTACTCTCAAACTGTTGCTTGAACAATATCCATCCCGCTAAGGTAATAAATATGGGGGTGAGGCTGTGCAGAACTTCCGAGTTGGCAACGGTGGTTTGAGTTAGCGACCAAGCATAGAGTAGGTGATATCCTCCAGAAAATACAATCAGCATTGGTAATAGTAAGAAGAGGAAACGCTTATCTGGGAGAGGTTTGACAGAAAGAGCATTTCCTGACCATTGCCTTTTGAAGATCGACAGTCCATTCCACAATCCTAAAACTACGGTTGAGATCCAGAGACGATTAAATATTGCGGCATTCGGACTAATTTCAGATTCGCTAATTTTGATTAAAATAGGCAGGAAAGCAACGATCACCAAGTCAGCAAATAAAGCAACTAAGGCCATCACAGTTTCCCGTTTTATCGTCGTTGATGACGCGGTTAATTCTAATGCTTTGGTCACAATATTGGAAAAATAAAATAAACTTAAAAAAAGATGAAAAATTAAACTCTCGTGTTTGGATAGTCGCGATCGCATCTTATACTATTACTATTATATTGTGTAAGTCGCTTACTGCGCTTGCGATCGCCATTTTGTTGATAGAGTTCTAATAATTCTTGACAAGTTTTTCCCTTCGCTAAACCCGCAGCTAAAATTGACCCAGTAGAAACTCCGGCGATCGCATCGAAATACTCGTGCAGTTTTAGTTTTTTCTTCTCCCAGAGTTCTCTTTCTACCGCTTGTAAAATCTTGGCAGAAAGTGCGCCGCGCATCCCACCACCGTCTAAACTGAGAATTTTAAAGGTCATAATAATTTTCCTCGATTTTTGTGTTTTTTTAGAATTACGAAAAAATTTCTTATTCAGAATTATTATCAGCGTTATCTATCTCATCTTTAACAGAATTAATCACTTTCTTTAACTCTGAATCCCTTGGTCTTTTAGCGTACTCTGCGTGAGTATAAATCCATAAGAGATGCACGGTTTTAGTGGAATGGTGAATTAAATATATTAGCCTACCAAGCCTTGATCTGATAGTTCTCGAAGCCATTGTCTTTGTCGTTTGGCATCAATGATTTCTCCACCTTGAAGATTAGAACTCACTTCTTCTACTATATCGGATAGAGTCTCTTGATAGGAACTATCTTCTCGTTCAATAGCATCCAAGATTGTATCGACAAAATCATCTAATGCCTCAACACAGTACATTAAGTCCTTTTCTTGTCCTGTGATTTTAATAATAATAACCAAGAATAGTGCTAAAGCGCGATCGAATAAATTAATATTGTCGCGATCGGGTTCAACTAATTCATAGGCAATATCTCGTAATTTTTGCCGATCGCCTTCAGACAAGTCAAACCAGTTTTCTTGAATGTTTTGTGTTGCTTTATTAATATTGCGTCCAAGAATCCGAAATTTTGACGGATAGGCAACTCGGCGATTAATATTGTCAAGTTGCTCAAAATTAAGTTGATAATGTTCTAAGATTGCTACTGCTGTAGACATAATCTATTTCTCCGAAAACAACAAGTGAGAAATCCAAAAACCAGTTTAAAAGTTAATCTAAAGTAGTGATGAGTAATCTTAATAATTACCCATCACCGATCGCCAATTCCTCAAACTTAACGCTTGGCTAACTTCTTCGTTTTCATCTTCCGCAAGCGAATAGACTCGGGAGTTACTTCTACCAACTCATCCGAGGCAATGTATTCTAATGCCCGTTCTAGACTCATATCCACAGGTGCTTGTAATTGTACCAATTCATCCCCCGTTGCGGCACGATGGTTGGTCAATTGCTTGGTTTTGCAGACATTCAAATCTAAATCTTGAGGTCGGTTGTGTTCTCCCACAATCATTCCCTTGTATACTTTCGTACCAGGAACAATGAAGAAAACACCGCGATCTTCCCCTTGTTTCATAGCATAGAAAGTCGATGTTCCTTCCTCAAAGGCAATAATAACACCATTGTAACGGGTATCCAACTCCCCAATCATGGGACGATATTCAAGGAAACTATGGTTCATAATTCCTTCCCCACGACTGAGACGGAGGAATTCACCGCGAAAGCCGATTAAACCGCGAGCAGGGATGATAAACTCTAACTGGGTGCGTCCGTTTGCTCCCACCTGCATATCCTGCATTTCTCCCTTGCGCTGTCCTAATCGTTCGATGGAAGTTCCCACGGCTGCTTCCGGGACATCTAAAACCAAGTATTCAAAAGGTTCGCAGGGGTGGCCGTTTACTTCTCGGTAAATGACTTGCGGCTGGGAAACTTGGAACTCGTATCCCTCCCGACGCATGGTTTCAATGAGAATCCCTAAGTGTAATTCTCCTCGTCCCGAAACGAGAAACTTATCGGGGGAGTCCATTTCGTTGACCCGCAAAGCGACATTGGTTTCTAACTCTCGGTAAAGGCGATCGCGCAGTTGTCGAGAAGTCACGTAAGTTCCTTCTAATCCGGCAAAAGGCGAATCATTAATCGAGAAAGTCATTTGCAGAGTAGGCTCGTCTACCTTAATTAGAGGTAGTGCTTTGGGTTCATCAGGACAAGTAATCGTTTCGCCGATATTAGCATCGGCAAACCCAGACACGGCAACGATATTACCCGCACTGGCTTCTTTTAATTCTACCCGCGCCAAGCCCTTAAAGCCCATTAGCTTCGCAACTTTGCCTTTAACAATTTTTCCGTCATCTTTAGTGAGAGCGGCTTGTTGTCCTGCATAAATCGTACCGTTGTGAATGCGACCGATTACAATCCGTCCCAAATATTCCGAATAATCGAGAGTTGTAACTTGCAATTGTAAAGGCTTTTCTGGATCGCCGGCTGGGGGGGGAACATGGTGCAGAATGGCTTCAAAGAGGGGCTTCATATCGACTCCCTCATCATTGACCTTTTCTTTCGCAAATCCCTGCAAACCGGAAGCGTAGAGGGTGGTAAAGTCGCATTGATCGTCATCTGCCCCCAACTCTACAAAGAGATCGAAGACCTTATCGATCGCCACATCGGGATCTACATTATCGCGATCGATTTTATTGACCACGACAATAGGACGCAAACCCTTTTCTAGGGCTTTTTTCAACACGAAACGGGTTTGGGGCATAGGACCCTCATTCGCGTCAACAATGAGGATACAACCGTCTACCATACCTAAAACTCGTTCGACTTCTCCCCCAAAGTCCGCGTGACCTGGAGTATCGACAATATTAATCAGAGTTTCTTGATAGTAAACGGCGGTATTTTTGGAGAGGATAGTAATTCCCCGTTCTCGTTCTAGAGTATTAGAGTCCATCACGCAGTCCGGAATCTCTTCCCCTTCGCGAAAGATTCCAGATTGTTTGAGCATGGCATCGACTAGGGTAGTTTTACCATGATCGACGTGGGCAATGATAGCGAGGTTGCGAATGGGAAGAGACATGATAGTGTTTCTGGACTAGAAAATAGTAAGGAAAATTCGAGAATTTCCTTTACGCTATAATTATAAGTCTTTTTGTAACAAAAGTTCATAAGATATTGAGGAGGGGCGTGGAGGATTCAGTCTGGGAATGAAGAGAACAATATTTAAGGAGTTGGAGGAACAGTCTGCCAGAATCTAAAATCTAAAATATGTAGAAAAGGACAAGATAATTAATCGACAGATGAACAAAAATAATCAAAACCTTATAAAAGCAGGATGTTTAAGCGCGATCGCCGTCCTGGGAATCAATGGGATGAGTCTTGGTTTCCCCCTATCTCTGCAACCCGCACAAGCGCAAATTTTTGATGAAAATACCAGTATTGGCGTTTATGAAAAGGCAAGTCCAGCAGTGGTTTCCCTCGAGGGAGACGGTGCCACCGGAAGCGGGAGTATCGTGCGATCGGATGGCTTGATCCTGACCAATGCCCATGTGGTGCAAGAGATGTCTGTGGTTAAGGTGATTTTATCCGACGGGCGTGAATTAGAGGGAGAAGTGATTGGTTTTGACCAGTCGGGTTTAGATTTGGCTGTGGTGCAAATTCGCGGTGCAAACAATTTACCAACTATTCCTTTTGCTTCCTCGGGATCGGTGCGGGTTGGACAGCAAGCCTTTGCCATCGGCAGTCCTTTCGGTTTTCAAGGGACCTATACTACAGGAATTGTCAGCCGCATCGATCCCGAAAAGGGTTTAATTCAAACCGATGCAGCCATTAATCCTGGTAATTCTGGGGGTCCTTTGTTGAACTCGCGGGGGGAATTAATTGGGGTGAATACGGCGATTTACAGTCGCGGTAATGCGGGGAATATTGGTATCGGTTTTGCCATTCCCATCGAACAGGTACAGCCTTTTTTAACTGCTGTCAATGAGGGTCGCGCCTCCCGCACTGCCCGAGATCCCAATCCTAGCCGCGATCGCACCCTCACGACACAAAATCTTAATCTCAATGGCGAAATTATCCAGGGTAGTTTGGATCGGGGGGATAATTTGCTGTCAGCCGATCGCAGTTTTTTTGATGCCTATACCTTTGAAGCTCGGGCGGGGATGCAAATCGAGATTCAAATGAGCAGTAACAATCTCGATCCTTTTCTGATTTTAGTCGCTCCTGACGGCACTAACGTGGCTCGGGATGACGATAGTGGGGGAGGACGCAATGCGAAAATTTTGGCAACTTTACCCCTTGACGGCAAGTATTTTTTAGTGGCCAATTCTTACCAACGCGGTGAAATGGGTAATTACAATCTGCAAGCGCGAGTATTGGATGGCTCTAATGCGACTCGTCGCGCTGAATTTGTCCTCCAACAACAGGGTATTCTTGGTGCTAATGCGCGACGTTTGAATGATGGCAGTTTATACCAAGAACATCGGTTTCGCGGGTTAGCCGGACAATCGGTAAGTTTGCGATTAGAAAGCCCAGATTTTGATACTTATTTGATTTTGGTGGACGCGAATGGCGAAAAATTAGGAGAAAACGACGATTTTACTGAGGGAGATACAAACTCTCAAATTGAAGTGCGTTTACCTCGAGATGAAGTCTATCGCGTTATTGTCAATTCTTATGCCCAAGAAGGACGAGGACGCTATCAATTAACCATAAGAGGACAATAATTTTTTATAGCACTATCTGCTAGGCAAGAGGCAAGAGGCAACAGTAATTTAAACTCAAAAAGGAGCGATCATCAATAATTTACATGACTACACTTTCTCCGATCGGCTGGCGAGAATATATTGCTTTACCTGAGTTAAATATTCCCGAAATTAAAGCCAAAATTGATACAGGGGCGCGATCGTCTGCCTTGCACGCTTTTGCGATCGCCGAATTTGAACGAGATGGACAAACAATGGTGCGTTTTAGCGTTCATCCTTACCAACGAGACAGCGATCGCGTTATCATTGCCGAAGCGATTTTATGCGATCGCCGCAGCGTCCGCAGTTCTAGCGGTGCGGCGCAGTTACGCCCAGTCATTCAAACTATAGTAGAATTAGGCGGGCAACGATGGGCGATCGAGCTAACTTTAACCAATCGGGACGAAATGGGGTTTAGAATGCTCTTGGGACGAGAAGCAATAAGACAGCGTTTTCTTGTGGATGCAGGCAACTCTTACATTCAAAATCCCCAACAACAAATTCAAACAGATTTTAACGAAGAATAGTACAAAAACAACTCAATGAAAATTGCAATTTTATCTCAAGATGCCAAACTATATTCTACTAGGCGCTTGAAAGAAGCAGGGGAAAATCAGGGGCATGATATGCGGGTAGTGAACTACCTACGCTGTTATATGAATATTGCTTCTCATAAACCCACAGTGGTTTATAACGGTACGACTTTAGAAGAGTTTGATGCTGTAATTCCTCGCATTGGTGCATCAAGAACATTTTATGGAACGGCGGTAGTGCGTCAATTTGAAGTTATGGGCGTATTTAGTGCCAATGAATCTCAAGCGATTTCGCGATCGCGGGATAAATTGCGCTGTTTGCAGATTTTAGCGCGGGATGGGATCGGTTTACCCGTAACAGGATTCGCCCACGCGACCCAAGATATTGACGGGTTGATCGAAACCGTCGGCGGTGCGCCCTTGGTGATTAAACTTTTAGAAGGAACCCAAGGGATCGGGGTTGTTTTGGCGGAAACCCAACAAGCCGCAAAATCCGTCATCGAAGCCTTTCGCGGCTTGGATGTTAACATTTTAGTTCAAGAGTTCATTAAAGAAGCCAAGGGTGCGGATCTGCGCTGTTTAGTAGTCGGAAACAAAGTGATTGCTTCCATGAAACGACAGGGTGCAGAAGGAGAATTTCGCTCCAATTTACACCGAGGAGGTAACGCCGAAGCGATTAAATTAACCCCAGAAGAACGTAGTACGGCTGTGCGATCGGCTAAAGCAATGGGGTTGCGGGTTGCGGGGGTCGATTTATTGCGATCGCACCACGGACCCGTAGTCATGGAAGTGAATTCTTCTCCAGGTTTAGAAGGGATTGAAAAAGCCACGGGTATTGATGTCGCTGGGAAAATCATTGACTTTGTGTCCAAAAATGGCGCTTCCGGTATAAGCCGCGATCGCATCCCCTATTAATAACAATTTAATTAACAATATTGGTTCATACAAGTGAGTGTTAAGTCGTTGGATATACCCCATCGTAACGCCTTCGTATTCGTCCCTAAAAAACGCCAGCGCGTGGAACTTCCTGTAGCGCGACTTCCTACCCAAACATTACTTTCTCTACCCATTACCGTCATTCACGGTCGGGAAGAAGGTCCCACTTTGTGGTTGAGTGCAGCCATTCACGGGGACGAATTGAATGGGGTGGAAATTATTCGCCAAGTTGTGCAGCAATTAAGTGCGGGTAATTTACGAGGAACATTAATTGCTGTTCCGATTGTGAATATTTTCGGTTTTTTACAACAGTCTCGCTATCTTCCCGATCGCCGGGATTTGAATCGCTGTTTTCCAGGTTCCCCCAAAGGGTCTTTGGCTTCTCGTTTGGCCTATTTATTCATGGAAGAAATTGTCAGTCGCAGTACCCACGGAATTGACCTGCATACTGCTTCCGACAGCCGCACGAACTTGCCGCAAATTCGTGCTAACTTAAAGCATGAAGAAACTGCTCGTTTTGCGCGGGCTTTTGGAGCCCCAGCGATGCTGCACTCCGATACGCGAGATGGGTCCCTGCGAGAGGCTGCGGGGAAAAAAGGCATCCCCGTACTACTTTACGAAGGGGGAGAAGCATTACGTTTTGATACGGAAGTAATTCGTATTGGGGTTGAAGGCGTTTTTCGAGCCATGACCGCGTTAGAAATGTTAAGTCCGATTACAATTAACCCTGTAGTAGAATCCATCGAAGTACATTCCTCAAAATGGGTTCGTGCTTCTCGTAGCGGGATTTTGCGGTTATCTATTACCCTGGGCGATCGCGTTAAAAAACGTCAAGTTATTGGTAAAATCTTTGATGCCTTTGGAGAAACAACGGTTTCGGTTCGAGCAAATTTAACCGGGTTAGTAATTGGTCATACGCAAAATCCTTTAGTCAATCAAGGAGATGCGATCGTTCATATTGCGGTTTTATCTGAAGTCTGAAAACACTCTTGATCAACATATCTTTCAGCCTCTCAATATCGTTTTTCTGGAGGGGCGATCGCGATCGTAAAATAAATTCAGTCAAGTATGAATACAAATCTTTGTTACAATTTTCTCCTAGCTCGTTAAGATACATAGTATATTTGTCTGAAAAGAATTGTTGTAATTAAGTAAAGGAGAGGATATCATGCAACTGAATGAATTGCTTGGCATCCTTAATTATGAGGGTTCTGAGAATTATATTGCAACAGATCGCCCGCGTAGTAATCCTCATCCCTCTACAGAACATCTCTTTCGTGCAGCCCATAAAGCCGGAGTTCAAGGAACTTATGTTTTTAGGACAAGTCCTCCCAGTGACGAGATATTACCTCGGCGATCGGTAGTTTGCGTTGCTGAAGCCAATACAGAAGAAGAAGCCAGAGAAATTCATTGTAAGCTATGGAATCTTGGTTATGTTCCCTTTTTAGTTGTCGTTCTTCCCTATCAAATTAGAGTTTATACGGGATTTGATTATTCTGCTCAGAAGAAAGAGCAAGGATTAATTAGTACGGTTAATGAAATTTCTCAGATCGAGAAACAAGTAGATTATCTGTTTGCAGAATCTATTGACTCGGGAAATATTTGGAAAGTCCAAGCAAAAAATTTAACGGTCGATCGCCGAGTGGATGTTCATTTATTAAACAATCTCGAAAAACTCGGAAAGCGACTCACAAACAAGGGTTTAGAATTATCTATCGCTCATGCTCTGATTGGTAAATATGTCTATATTCGCTATTTGCGCGATCGGGGAATTCTTTCAGATATATGGTTAGAGGAAAAGCAAATCAATCTCGATAGTGTTTTGAGTCGAAATGCGACATTACAAGGCTTAAGACGTATTATAGAAGTTCTAGAAGAGCGTTTTGAAGGTGATATTTTTCCTTTACCTTTGTCTGGAGAAAATGCACCTTCTGATGAGGAAATTCGCTTAGTCGCTTCTGTTTTCAAAGGTGACGACATCGAATCAGGACAACTTCATCTTGATTTTGAGGCATATAAGTTTGAATATATTCCCATTGAATTACTTTCGTCAATATACGAGCAGTTCTTACGCAGCCAAGGAAAAAGTAAAAAGGATGGCGCAATCTATACTCCTGAACCATTGGCCGATTATATGATATCTGAATTGAATTCTGTAAGACCTTTAGAAAAAGGTATGAAAATTCTCGATCCTTGCTGTGGATCAGGAATTTTTCTCGTGCTTGCATATCGTCGATTAATTGAAAAAGAAGCTCAAAATAATTTTTATGAAAAAGTTTCTCCTGAACAATTAAAAGAAATTCTCTTAGAAAGTTGCTATGGAGTTGAACGAAACCGAGATGCTTGTTATATTGCTGAATTCAGCTTAATTTTAACAATGCTGGACTACATAGAACCACCAGTTTTACATAAAAAGAAAAATTTCAAGTTTCCTAAATTGCATAATGAGAGAGTATTTGAATGCGATTTGTTTGACGATCTCTCTAAATTTTGGAAAAGAAATAAAAAATTTGATTGGATTATCGGAAATCCTCCTTTTATAAAACTGAAAAAAGAAACAAAAGGAGAAGAATATATCCGAAATTGGATGAAAACTTATTCCCAAAAAACAGTTACAGGAAACCGAGTTTGTGAAGCATTTACTTGGAGAGTTACCGATCTGCTGAAATTGGATAAAACAATTGGTTATGTCGCTTTACTTATTCAGGCATCCAGTCTTTTTAATGGTGAATCTGAAAAATATCGCAAAGATTTTTTTCAACAACATGAAATTAGAAGAGTAACAAATTTTTCTCATCTAGCTAGAGTATTATTTTATAAACGAGCAAAAGTTGCTGTGGCTACAATTGTTTATAAAATAGAAGATTCAAACTATAGTAAACCCAATCTTATTCATTATGCTCCTTTCGGGGTCAATCAAATTTCTAATAAGTCTTGGCAAGAAGAGCAACAAAATAAAACTTGGACAATTACGATTAACGAAACTGAGATTCAAGCAATTTCTCACAATGATATTGAAACAGGAGATATGTTGCCGTGGAAATTAGCGTTATGGGGAAGCTATAGAGACAAAAAAATTATACAACGTTTGAATCGATTGTTTTCTAACACTATAGGAGAACTATGCGAAGAGAAAGGATGGCATATTACATCAGGATTAGAATGGAAAGATATTTCTAAATTAAGTGTTGAAAAACAAAGTGAAGTTGTTAGAGAGTCTTCATTAATAGATAAACAATTGCTGAATATTGAGGCAATGAATAAATCATCATTTATTTATAGTGTGCCAAAAAAGATACTCAAAAAAATGACAGAACAAAATTATTATATTAGAAGGCCGGGAGGATTAAAACTAATTTCTGCTCCTCATTTAGTTATTCATCCTAATTTCATAGCTTACAGCGATCTAGATTTTGTAATTCCTAATCCTCATGTAGGGATTTCAGGAAAACCTAGTGATGCTCAATATTTACAGTCACTTACTATTTTCTTAAATTCAAGCCTTATCAAATACTATCTATTTTTTATTAGTCCTGCATGGGGTTTTGGAAGACATAGAATTTATGTTAGACCAACAAAAAAAGTTCCTATTCCTGATTTTACAGATAAACAAATGAATGAACTCTCCAAATTTTATCTGCAACTAGAAGAATTAGAAAATTCTGAGAGATTTGCAGAAATCAATCAAGATATGATAGATCGAAAAATAGAAGAAGTTTTTAATATTTCTCCAAATATTAGAACAATTACTAGAGAATTTTGGAAGGTTCGTTTTAGTTTAAACGAAGGGAAAATTGTTGGTACTGCTACCGATTTACCGACTCAAGATAATTTACTTGCTTATAGTAAACGTTTAGCTTATGAACTCGATCGCTTTGCTGAAGGAAGTGAATTACATCATAAAATCTCAATTATTTACTCAAAAGATTTAGTCATTTGTACCGTTGAATTGGTTTTCTGCGATACCAGTTTAGATGTCACCGTACAACCAGTTAATCCGGATTCTCAGTCATTCTTCAAAGAAATTCAACAAAAATTACGGGAGAAATTTAGCCAATGGGTTTATATACAAAGAGGATTCCGAATTATAGAAGATTCAAAAATTCATATTTGCAAAACAGCGCGTCTCATTGATTGGACAGAAACCCAAGCCTTGTTAGACTCTGATGATATCATTGCTGAAATTCTTTCTATGAATCTTTGAATCAAAAATATTTTCTCGATAGGAAATTACACATGAATCAAAACAAATTCGATCGCTATTTCGTAGACGAAGAAAGACCAATTTTAGGAGAAGGCAGAAAAGGAAAACACCGAAGGCGATTAGATATTGTTGTTGAATGTAGCATTTTTCAACCAAGATTAGAGTATATTTTTGAAGCAAAGCGATTGCGTAAAAATAGTTGTCCAATTGGTGAATATACAGGAGAAGATGGATTACAGCGCTTTATTAATGGTATATATGCCTCTGAATGTCCTGAAGCTGCAATGATTGCTTATATTCAAAGTGATGATTGCGATCGCTGGGAAAAACAACTAAAAGGAAAATTTGATAAAGATTCAGAAAATATTCTCAAAATCAAACAAAAACTGCAACGAGTTATCGTGATAGAAGATATTCCTTATGAATGGTTGAGCGAACATGAAAGAGCTACAGGAAAGCCAATATTAATCCATCACATTTTTCTGGATTGTTCAGGATCAGTATTTTTGCGGATGCGATCGCGATCGCCCTCTGAGATTTCCGTATAACAACGATGGTGGAAAGGTCGCAAAATTTCCACAATGAACGTGAGAGTCATAAGTGGATGCACCCATTTTGGAGCAATTTCCAACAATTAGGTGCTTATACTTACTAGCCAATGTAATTGAGTAATGACACATTCTGCCCTGCGAACTCGCGATATTGAACTATTGGTCGCCTACTCCCGCGATCGCTCCCTAAACTTGCGAAATGAATTGATTGAGTTAAATAGCGGCCTCGTCCGCAAAGTGGCTCATCAACTCTGTCGTCAGTGTAACGAACCCTATGAAGATTTGGAGCAAACGGGATATTTAGGGTTGATCCGAGCGATCGATCGCTTCGATCCCAAACAAGGCCGAGCTTTTAGTTCTTTTGCACTGCCTTACGTTCGCGGCGAAATCCTGCATTATTTACGAGATAAGGGGACAATTATCAAAATTCCCCGTCGTTGGCAAGAACTCCACGGGCGATCGCAGAAAGTTAGCAAACAATTGCGGACGGAACTGGGACGCATTCCCGAAGATAGCGAAATTGCCCAATCTCTCGGGGTATCTCTGCAAGAATGGCGAGAGTGCAAAATGGCGGTCAAAAATCGCCTATTGCTCAGTTTAGATGCCACGGTAACGCGGCAGGTAGACTCGAATATTACTTTGGCGGATACGTTAGCTGATGTTAGTATTACCTTTCATCGAGAGCAACGAGAAGAATGCTCGCAATTAATGAATGCGATCGACCAGTTGGAGGAGAAGACGCAAACTGCCCTCGAGTTGGTCTTTCTCAAAAATTTGACCCGTAAGGAAGCCGCTAAAAAAATTGGTATCAGTCCCATGACAGTGACCCGTTATGTCGATCGCGGCATTCAACAGCTAGAAAGATTATTACAAGTGGCTTGAATCGTTATCGTGCGGGTATCTTGCCCGCTAGTGTTTCAATGGGTCAGTCCCGAAAGGTAAAGATTCATTTTTTTTGATGCCAATATTCTTATATGGTGATATATTGAAATTAAGAACCCCACTACAAACTAAGAGGGAGAAAAATGCTATTTCGTCAACTCTTTGACAGGGAAACCTATACCTATACTTATCTCATCGCCGATCGCGGGACGGGAGATGCGGCTCTTGTCGATCCCGTCTTGGAACAGGTCGATCGCGATCTCAAACTGATTGAGGAATTGGGGCTAGTTCTACGCTATGGCTTAGAAACCCATATTCATGCCGATCACATCACCGGAACCGGAAAACTGCGAGAACTTACTGGGTGTCAGGGGATCGTCCCAGATAATGCCAATGTAGCCTGTGCAGATCGACATATAAAAGATGGAGAAATTCTCCAACTGGGGACAATTGAGATCGAAGCGATCGCCACCCTTGGACATACTGACAGCCATTTGGCCTATCTCGTCAATGGCGATCGGGTTTTAACCGGAGATGCCTTATTTATTCGAGGGTGCGGGCGTACTGATTTTCAAAGTGGTGATGCCGGAATACTTTATGATGCCGTCACGCAACGGCTATTTACCCTACCAGAGGAAACCCTCGTCTATCCCGGTCACGACTATCGCGGGCAAACCATGTCTGCGATCGGAGAAGAAAAGCAGTTTAATCCTCGTTTTGTCGGACGCGATCGCGATGATTTTATTGCCTTTATGAAAGACTTAAATCTTGCCAATCCGAAAAAGATGATGGAAGCTGTTCCCGCTAATAAACACTGTGGTAAAAGCAATTTTGCTGCCTAAATGTACTTGATTTTTGGGATTTTTACCATTTTTTCTACAAACACAAGGAAACTAAAATAATGATGACAACCGATCGAGAATCAACCTCAAACATTACAGAAATTGCACCTTCTACGCTGCAACAATGGTTAGATCAAGACCTAGTAACACTGGTTGACGTGCGCGAACCTTCTGAATATGCTGGAGAACATATTTCTGGGGCAAAACGGATTTCTCTATCTACTTTCGATCCGAGTGAAGTCCCTCAAGAACAAGGCAAAAATCTCGTTTTATACTGTCGAAGTCAAAGTCGTTCCCAACAAGCTGCAAAACAGTTACTCGCCGCAGGCTGGACAGAAATTTACGAGCTTAAAGGAGGAATTAATGCTTGGAAAGCAGCCAATTATCCTCTAAAAGTCAATAAAAATGCACCCATTAGTATGATGCGTCAAGTGCAGATTGTCGCAGGATCGTTAGTTTTTACTGGCACGCTTTTAGGCGCATTTGTATCTCCCTGGTTTTTAATTCTCAGTGGTTTTGTTGGGGCTGGCTTGGTTTTTGCGGGAGTTAGCAATACCTGTGCAATGGCAATGTTACTGGCCAAACTTCCCTATAATCAACGAGTTTAAGAAACCCTAGTTTTTTGTAGATATAACTTACGCATTAGCGGGCAATATTCCGCACTACTATAACGACAGAATACAGTAGTGGGAGCGTCTCGCTCCCTAGTTGTGTAAGTCCTAAAAACCAATCTACATCACCTTTAAAATTCACCTTTTCAAAAAAGTTAATATCATGTTTATTCTGATTTTCGGCTATATTTTAGCCGTTGGGATTGGATTGAGTTTGGGATTAATTGGCGGTGGTGGCTCAATTCTGGCTGTGCCAATTTTAGTTTATGTGATGGGAGTCGGCATCAAAGAAGCGATCGCCATGAGTTTATTTATCGTGGGAACAGTGAGTTTAGTTGGTGCAATTCCTCATTGGTTTCAAGGCAATGTTAATTTAAAAATTGTTGCTTTATTTGCTCCTGCTGCCATGCTTGGAGCTTATTCTGGCGCTCGTCTTGCGGCATTACCTTTCATTACAGAAACTATCCAATTAGTTTGTTTTGGAGTCGTAATGATTATAGCAAGTGTTCTGATGATTAGTCAGAGTCGAAAAACCCCCAAAGAAGATAGCCAAAAACAGCCCCCAAAATCCCATTATGGATTGCCAAAATGGTTAGCTATTCCTCTTGAAGGATTAGGAGTAGGAGTATTAACTGGATTTGTTGGTGTGGGGGGAGGATTTGCCGTTATTCCTGCATTAGTTCTCTTGGGAGGAATTCCCATGAAGGAGGCGATCGGTACATCTTTGCTTGTCATTGCGTTGAAATCTGTGACGGGTTTTTGGGGATATATCGATCAAACCGTTCTAGATTGGACATTGATGTTATCTTTTACTGTTGCTGCTAGTTTTGGTACGATCGCCGGTGCCTATTTAACCAAAAATATCGATAGTAAACACTTACAAAAAGGTTTTGGTTATTTTGTTCTTGCTATTGCTGTTCTCGTTTTAGTTAAACATTGATTGATGTTGGTTTAACCTACTATTAAAGAGTAAGGTACTTCTAGCCCATTTGCTTCCATGAGAGTGCGATCGCTTAAAATATCTTTGGGTTTGCCATCTGCGAGAATTGTACCTTGATTGAGCAGGAAAATGCGATCGCAAACCTCAAGGAGTAATTCGAGATCGTGGGAAGAAATTAAGATAGTTTCTCGAGACTGCTGAATAAATTTTATCAGACGACGGCGGGCGCTTAAATCGAGGTTAGCGCTAGGTTCATCATAGAGGATGAATTGGGGACGCATCGCAAGGATGGAAGCGATCGCAACCATACATTTTTCCCCTCCTGATAGTTCGTGAGGAATGCGATCGCGGAGTGGGAAAGTTCCTGTCAAGTTCAATGCTTCTTGGACGCGCATTTTAATTTCTGAGGGAGATAAACCCATATTTTCTACCCCAAAGGCCACATCATCCCACACGGAAGCACAAAAAAGCTGATCGTCTGGGTTTTGAAAAACAAAGCCAATTTCTGGGCGAAATTCTTTGGCTTTAACAGATTGACCAAATAAGTCAATTTGTCCGTTTTGAGGGGCTAAAATACCGCAAATGGATAAGAATAAAGTGGTTTTTCCGGCACCATTGGGACCGATCGCCCCGACTCTTTCTCCTAGTTGAATTTGGAGGTTTAAATCTTGCCAGATCGCAGGGCGATCGGGATAAGTAAAGGTAAGATTAGTAAGAGTGAGTGCAGTCTTTTGAATCATTAACAGCAAAAACAAGTTTTAACGATGGGTGTGAAGCGAATTCTCAAAATCTATGGTGGTTCTCTGGCGATCGCCTATTTTAGTTTTAATTGATTATCGCGGCTTTGGTTTGAGTGAGGGAGATTTTCCCAGTAAATCTCGATTATATCAAGATGCTGAGGCAACATGAAATTATTTAACCCAAATGCAGCAAATTCCACCAGAACAAACTATAATCTACGTTAGTTTAAAACTACTAAAGAGATAGGGAGGAAAATTAAATATGATTGTAGTCCCTCAACCCAAAGAAAAAGATGCTCATTTAACCTTATCGGGAGTAACATGGCAAACTTTTAAAACCCTTTTAGCAGAAATTGGCGAAGATCGGGCTTGTCGAATAACTTATAATGAAGAAGTCTTAGAGTTTAGAATGCCGTTGCAAGAACATGAAAAACCCAAAATCCTCCTTGGAAGTTTCATTGAAGGAATTGCAGATGAGTTAGAGATAGAAGTGATGCAGTTGGGTTCATGGAGTTTAAAACGAGAAGATTTACGAAGTTTTATCGAACCAGATACCTGTTTTTACATTCAAAATGAGTCGAGAGTCAGAGGAAGAACAATTAATCTCGATCGCGATCCTCCTCCAGATTTAGCGATCGAATCAGATTATACCCATTCATCAATTAACAAACAATCTATTTATGCTGCTTTGGGAATTCCTGAATTATGGCGCTACAGTCAACGAACTTTGTTTGTTTATCATTTAATTGCTAATAGTTATCAACAACAGGAGGAAAGTTTGGCTTTTCCTTTTTTACCGATTGCAGAAATTCCTGATTTTATCGAACAAAGCGATCGCCTTGGACAGAGATCGGCAGTTCGTTTGTTTCGTCAGAGAATTCGAGAGATATTGAATGAACAATGAGTAAGGCGATCGCATCTCCTCTCTATTCTACATCGCAGGATTAGCGCAACGATCGCATTTCTCTAGCCTTGTAGTTTTTTATCGATACAGTTATAATTGCGTTGTCCTAAAACAAACAGAATTTATGAAACGGGTTATCTCTTTGGTTATTTATGGGATTGTCGGTGGCATCATCTTCGGTTTAACTTTTTCCCTAATTGTACCATCGCTTGTTGGAATGCTGAGTAATGTAACCGCACTTCCTTCATCTCTAATCGAACCGCTTTTATTTATCATCTTGTTGTTTGAAATTCTTTTTAGATTTTTAGATTTTCTTGCCTTCCCTTCTCTCAAGTTTATTCCCACTAATCCCGAATCTTGCAATTTCTTAGATCGAGAGCAAATGGATAGCTATACAATCGATTTAGAAAGATTGGGGTTTATGCAACTGATGGATTATTCTTGGTCGTCCAATCAAGCATTTTCAAGATTTCTCGTTCATCCGCAACAATACTGTTTTGCTGAAATTGTTCAATTAAAAAATAAGCCTGTATTTTACACTATTGATAGTCATTTAACACAAAATTGGTTATTAAGCATCATAACACATAAACCCAGTTCTGCTAGTTATGTATTAGCCCTTACACCGAGACATTTAATTAAATATGTTATTAGTATTGAAAATTCTTCTCCTTCCTTTCTTTTCCAATCTTTATTACAATGGAGAAAGCAAGTTATGTCAGATTTAAAAATCGATCTGGTAGAAAATTTAACAATTGAATATCACTTGGAAGGCCAGCATCAGATAAGAAAAGAACAAAAAAGAGCATTGTTAAAAAGAAGCGTAATAGTTGCTCGTATAAAAATGTTAATATTTTCCTTGAATCCAAAAACAGAATGGTTGGGAGATTATGAAAAATCGCGAAAAAAGTTGCAATAACTGCACCTCATTCTCTATTATTTTAACATCTCCCTGCTTTAAAAAGACGAGGATTCTATAGTATTCTAGAGCATCGATTGCAAGAGTGTTTAGAGCAACTTAATTATTAAAACCCATGAACGTTCTCGATTTTAATCGCGAATACACCTTCAGCAAAATCTTTGAATTGAACGCGGAAGTCGATGAAATCCTCGCAGATTTTGGGTATTCATTCTCACAAGAAAAACTCGCTTTGCCACAATATAGCGGAGAACTCAAACGACTGCAAGACCTGCGCGATCGCATCGAAGATGTCTTACCGTTGGTCAACCTGACAACAGAATTAGCTCGGCGGGAAATCCTCATCGCTCCCGTTGTTGTAGAATTAGTACGTCAGACTCGAGCCAAACTACGAATAGAATACCCCCTGAAGGTATCCGAACAGTTGCAAGGTATTCTTGATTATCTACTGACGACCCAGATAAATCTACTCGTTATCGAGGCCAAACGAGAAAATTTAATCAACGGCTTCACACAACTTGCAGTAGAACTTATTGCCCTCGATCGCTGGGATCGCAGCGAGGGGAGTATTTTGTTTGGTGCAGTGACGACGGGGACAATCTGGGAATTCGGCAGACTCGATCGCGAGAAAAAACAGATCCAGCGTGGTCTAGAAAGCTACCGAGTTCCCGAAGATATCGAAACTCTCCTTCGCATTCTCCTACAAATTCTGACCTCTTAAGTTATTTATTTTTTTTGACTTAGGGATAAAAACGATCGGCAGAATCAGCAGGATTTTTGCTGGCATAAACGCAATAAGAATTGGGATTTCTCCGGCTATATTGTTGCAAAAAATTAGCACAGTCGCTTCGATTGGAAAAAGAAGCGGGATAAACCGAATAAAAAGATTTGCCAGACAAATTTGGATAATCGGGTATCCACAAATGATTTGCACCGTTATACCCTGAAGTCTTTAAATTCTGCACTTGATTTTGAGCATCGTTAATGGTAGCGTAAGCAGAATCTTGGATAATATAAAAACCTGAAGGTTGGGGAGGAACATTTGTCGTAGTAGGAGGTGAAAAAACAGGTTCAGGAGCAACAGGTTCAGGGACAACAATTGGTGTACTATTTAACTGATTTGATGGTGTAGTAATTGTTTCTTCTTGAACTGGGGAAGGGTCTGACGGAGAAGCAACAATTTCCTTTTCTTCGCTAACTTGAGATTGAGAAGATTCTGGCTGTGGAGAACGAGTTAAAACAAATCCCAACACAATACCAGCGCAAGCTAATCCACCGATCATTAAACTTCCTAATAAAATCGGCGTGGCATTATTCCTCTCTCGATCGCTTTTTGTTGGAGTTGTAACAACAGTTTGAGAGGAAGACTGAACGGAAGGAATAGAGGTTACAGTGGGAGCAATAGGAACTGTTTTTGACTGTAAGGATTCTAACATTTCTCTAGCAGCAGAAAAGCGATCGCGAACATGAGATTTTATTGCTTTATCTAAGATATTTCCTAAACTCGGACTGACATTTACAGCAAATTCTCGCCAAACAATTTCTCCCGTTCGCGGATCGGTGGCCAACTCTTGGGGAATTTTTCCAGTTAACAAATAAATTGCCGTTAGTCCCAAGGAATAAAGATCGCTGGAAAAAACAGGTCTGCCTATTCCTTGTTCTGAAGGCATAAATCCGGGTGTTCCAATAACAATTGAACTGGTGGGAGTTCCCGATGGTGTTACTACCGTTCCCATTGTTTCCCGAACTGCCCCAAAATCAATCAAAACGGGTTTGCGATCGGCACTTCTAACAATAATATTATTGGGTTTAATGTCGCGATGAATGATACCGCGATCGTGAATATAATTCAAAGTAGGCAATAAGTTAATCAGTAAATCGCGAACGTGACTTTCGCTAAAAATTCCTTGTTGTTGCAATTGTTGATTTAGCATTTCTCCCTGAATATATTCTTGCACTAAATAAAACCTTTCTTCTAATTCAAAATACGCATAAAGAGAGGGGATTTGAGATTGTCCTTCTCCTAAATCTTCCAAAATTATCGCTTCTCGTTGAAATCTCTCTTTTATCATTTCATACGCTTGAGAATCGTCGGTAACGGGTTTCAGTTGCTTAATGACACAACGACGCTTGGTCGGAGAATCCAGATCTTCTGCAAGGAAAGTTTCCCCAAATCCCCCACTGCTTAGAGGGTGTAAGGTTCGATAACGATTTTTTAAGATTTCGGGTATCATGGCGATCGCAATTTTTCAAATACTTTTGTTCTGATTTTTCTGTTGGCTTCTCTATTCTACAATTTTGTTGGATTAGCGCGATCGTTATTATTTAAGAATACTTTAATATTAAGAAATATTTCTGTATTCTGTGATGATCGAAAAATTAGCACTAAAATGCGAGAATGCGTATTCTGTGATTTTTTAAAGTGTGGAAGCAATATGAAACTCAATACAATTCTCTCATTTTCTGTGGCTGCTTTGTTAGCTATGGGGATGAGCTTACCCGCTAAAGCTGAAAATGTTTGTGAAGTGACCGATCCGACAGGTACACCTTTAAATGTACGAGATAGTCCTAATGGTCGTGTCGTCAATGCCCTGCGGAATGGCCGAGAAGTCTATATCATTGAAATTGCCTACGATCGCAAAAACCGGCCTTGGGCAAAAATTGGAGGCTATTATCAAGGAGAATATAGAATCTGGGGGTGGGTTTTTAGAGAGTTTATTAGTTGTTACGATCGCTAGTCTGCATTACCAACATAACAAATTCTTTTTACTGTTGTGCAGTAAAACCCTATAAAAAAGGGTGCAGTTGTTGCACCCCATTTGTTCTATAAAACTCAACTTTCAAATCTTACAATCGCTCTGTCACTTGAGTTAAGAGTGTATTCGATCGCTCAATAAATGCCTTCATATTATTCGCATCAAAAGGCTTTTGAGAAATCAAAGCCAGATCGTAAATATGTTGACACATTTGATTGACCAATTCTCCCGTTTTCGAGATACCTTCACCCTCGACGATCGCACCTTGAGAAAGATTCACCAAATTTTGTACCATTGGGTGAGCAACATTCACCAATAAAGTGTGCATATCGGGAAAATCAACCGACTTTTGTTGCAATAATGCCGTCATTTCTTGAATGCGTCGCATCTCTTCCGGTACAATCACCATTGCGGGAGGAGTACCTTGGAGATCGTCAGATTTAAGAGATTTTGTCTGAATGGTAATGCTTTTGTTATTAAGCGCTTTCTCAAACAGTTCTTTCACCAACTCACTGCGAGTTTTATTGGTCTTCGGATCGACAATTTCTGATTTTTCCTCCTCAATTAAAGTTTGATCTAAATCTGAATCAACCCGCAAGAATTTAACATCAGTGTATTCTCGTTCGAGGAAAGGAATAAAATAATTAGTATCAATGAAAGAGTCCATAAACAGGACTTCTAAACCTTGATTTTTGTACAGTTCCACATAAGTCGCTTGGGAACCCGTATCGGTGCAGTAAAAGACGCGATTTTCGTTTTTTTCCTTGTTCCGTTCCAAGTAATCCTTTAATGTGGTATAACCATCGTTACTCGAGCTTGGGTCTGCATCTTGCCAAGCATCTCCCTCTTCTGTTTGTACCTCTACTTTAGGGGTTTCTTCGCTTTTCTTGTCTTCTAAGGTACTTTTGAAGATAATAATATCCTCAACTTGTTTCTTGAACTTTTCATCCTTGAGAGAACCAAACTTGACAAATGTTCCCACATCTTCCCAACAACGAACGTACTCACTGCGGTTTTCTCCATACATCGCTTTGAGGCGATCGCCAATCTTTTTAGAGATAAAATCGGTAATGCGACGCACTGTGCGATTATTCGTTAAAGCACTGCGAGAAACATTGAGAGGAATATCCGTACTATCAATTACCCCGCGTAAAGGTCGCAAGAATTCTGGGATAATTTCATCGCAGCGATCGCTAACAAAAACCTGATTGCAGTAGAGTTTAATTTGTCCTTTATTAACGTCTACATCCGGTTTAATGGGAGGGAAATAGAGAATACCATTGAGAACAAAAGGATAGTCGGTATTGAGATGAACCCAAAGCAAAGGATCTTCTTGGAAAGGGTAGAGATAGCGATAGAATTCCAAATAATCCTCATCGCTCAAATTTTGTGCCGATTCTTTCCAAGGTGCCTTTTGTTGATTAACCTGTTCTTCACCTAACTTAATCGTAACAGGCATAAAGTCACAGTAAGTTTTAACTAACTGCTTGATCCGTTCTTCTTCGAGATACTCTGTTTCCTCTTCCATCATGGTCAGAGTAATCGTTGTTCCCGGTTCTGTACGGGAGGAATCTGTTAACTCAAACGCAGGAGAACCATCACAAGACCAATGTACTGCTTGAGAACTGGAACGATGAGAGAGAGTGTCAATTTCTACCTGTTTGGCCACCATAAAAGTAGAGTAAAAACCCAAACCAAAATGACCGATAATTTGTTGATTGGGGTCTTTTTGATATTTCTCAACAAACTCTTCAGCACTTGAGAAAGCAACCTGGTTAATATACTTCTTGACTTCCTCTGCGGTCAAACCGATGCCATTATCAGAAACAGAGAGAGTTTGCTTCTCTTTGTCAATTTTAATCTCGATTTGCGGTTCTGGTAATTCTCCATCAATTTCCCCTGCGTAGGATACCATCTTTAGTTTTGAGATCGCATCCACGCTATTCGAGATTAATTCCCGCAAGAAAATCTCGTGATCGGTGTAGAGAGATTTCTTGATAATGGGAAAAATATTCTCTGTATGGATTGTAATATTGCCTTGTTCGAGTACAGTTGTCATAATTGTCTCTAATTGTAAATGTGGGGTTACTTGTAACTTATTGTGGATGATTTTTGTCTATTATGGCGTAGCAATTTCCCCCATTAGGAATGCGGATATCCGATATCTCAATGCAAGCGATCGCCAATTCATGTTGATTATTTATGCAAACTAGGAATTGGTTGTTAAATTTTTCTTGCTACTGACCTTCTTTTCTCCGTTTCCTTTTTCCCAGTCTTCCAGTTTTGCAAAAATCATGCGACCTGCGGAAGTTTGCAATGCAGAGGTGACTACCGCACGAATTTCACTCCCGATGTGTTTGTGGCTTTCTTCTACAACAACCATTGTACCATCTTCGAGATAGCCAACTCCTTGATCGGGTTCTTTTCCTGGTCTAATGACTTTAATTTCTAAAGTATCCCCTGGTAAATAAATGGGACGCAGCGATCGCGCGAGATCGTTAACGTTTAAAACCGGAACCTTTTGTAGATTGGCAACTTTGCTCAAATTATAATCATTGGTTAACAGAATGCCATTCAATTCTAAGGCAAAGCGTACCAATTTTGCATCTACCGTATTGATATCTTCGTAATCTTCCGAGTTGACGACAATGCGATCGGGATATCTTCCTTGCATTTGGTTCAAAATATCTAATCCCCTTCGTCCTCGAGTTCTCTTGCGATCGTTGGAAGAATCTGCTAGAAGTTGTAATTCTTGTAAAACAAATTGAGGAATAATAATCTGTCCTTCAATAAATCCAGTTTTTAATAGTTCTTCAATACGTCCGTCAATGATACAACTGGTATCTAAAACTTTACTAGAAGCAGGTTTGAGAGTACCTTCTGCAACCAATAGACTCTCAATACTATCGGGATTAATTAATCGTAAAAATGTGCGTCCGTGAGTATCAGCTAAACTTACTCCCAAGAAAGAAAACATAACACTTGCTAATATTGCAAAAGTTGGCTTGACAAAACTAAATCCTTGTGGTATGGGAAAAAAGAAAATAGGAGCAAGAA
Organism: Spirulina sp. CCY15215; assembly: GCF_016888125.1. GTDB lineage: Bacteria > Cyanobacteriota > Cyanobacteriia > Cyanobacteriales > Spirulinaceae > CCY15215. The sequence continues at coordinate 24,775 of NZ_JACSWA010000366.1, read as the reverse complement.
TGAGATTTGCCAACAATAAACCCAACAATAAACCGACGGCTCTGGTTAGAATAACCTCTACGGGTTGGCGACGCACTCGAGCCTCGACGCGGTGATAGGTGGTTTGAGCCGTTAAACCCAGAGCCAAACCCACGATCGCACCAAAACCAGCAATAATAAAGCGAACGGCTTCGATATTGGTGACTTGTACGAGGACTTCGGGAGGAAGTAGATCGATCGCTTCGTAACCGACTCCAGCGACAGCAATGACGAAGATCCCGATAATGATGGCATCAAACATGATTCCGGTGAAAATTAAGATAAGGTATGAAAGCGATAAGATGAATTTTTGTTGGAATTGCGCGAACTCAGAACAAAAACAGATATAATCCTATTTACTTTACCTTACTTTTTGACATTTGGTAGTGCTTTTAGGTTGGCAATTATTTGCAATTATGGAGAAATCGATATTGCGATCGCATTAACTCTCACTCTTGCACTCAATTATTAAAACCATGAAGAAACAAAGAAAGAATGCTTGGGACGCAAATTTATACGATCAAGAACATGATTTTGTGGCTCAATACGGCACGGATGTTGTAGAATTATTAGCTCCAAAAAAGGGTGAAATTATTCTCGATCTCGGTTGTGGGACGGGATATTTAACTGAGGCGATCGCGGAAACAGGAGCAGAAGTTTTAGGGATTGACAGCGCACAAAGTATGATTACAGAAGCAGAGAAAAACTATCCGAAACTTAATTTTAAAGTCATAGATGGGGAAAAATTGCCCTTTAACGAGCAATTTGATGCGGTTTTTTCTAATGCGGCTTTACACTGGATGAAAAATGCAGAAGCAGTCGTTACAGGAATTTGGCGATCGCTGAAACCACAAGGGCGATTTGTGGCAGAATTTGGCGGAAAAGGGAATATAGAAACGATTGTGAAAGCGATCGACCTCGCTTTAGAAAAGACAGAATATACTGATAATATTACTCTCAATCCTTGGTATTTTCCCAGTATTGGCGAATATACAGGATTACTAGAAAAACAAGGATTTGAAGTTCGTTTGGCCATGTTATTCGATCGCCCAACTTCTTTAAAAGATACAGAAACAGGTTTGCAAAATTGGTTGAGAATGTTTGCCAATCCTTTTTTTAAAGATATTCCAGAAGAGAAAATTTTAGATATTTTGAGCGCGATCGAGCAAGAAACTCGCCCGCAATTATATCGAGATAATACCTGGCTTGCTGATTATCGTCGTCTGCGTATTATTGCCCTTAAGAAACCATAATCGAGTCTTTTTGGCTTCCTTCCAGTAGTTTTTCTGGTAATTCTGCAAGCATCTTTTCAAAAGGGAGTGTATCTCCCAAAACTTGCGTCACAATTAACCCTCCTTGTACTTGCATTACTGCTTCTTCTGCTCGCTGTTTAGCGCGATCGCAGCCGGCTTCTAAAAGGATTTTCTCTAAACACTCAACCCACTCCTGTAACGCACGTTTAACGGGTTCGCGAAACATACTCTCCTCCCCTCCCAAGGAAAATACAGCAATTAAACAAGCAGCTTGTCCGCGATCGTAAAACTGGTTTAATCCCTCGCACATTCCTCTCAAGCGATCGCGGGGAAGAGTATCTTCTTGTAAAGGTTTGAGAACAATTTCGCCAAACATTTGATATAAATGAACTAGCACAGCCTCTGCCATTTCTTGTTTACCTTTGGGAAAATGGTGATATAGACTAGCTTTTCCCAACCCTGTCATTTTGGAGATTAGCGAGAGGGTAGTTCCCTCATAACCATAGGTGCGAAAAACCTTAATTAGTTTCCGAATCGCCTCATCTCTGGAAGTTTGCATGATTTGGATGGAAATTTCTTCTTTGACCTATTGACATTGTACCGAACGTTCGGTAAATTAAAACTGTACCGAACGTTCGGTACAAAAAAAGCTCAATTATTTTTTGGAAATAGTCCCATGTTGAAACTCTACAGCCACGAACTTTCCGGGAATAGCTACAAAGTCCGCTTGATGCTCTCTGTATTAGGATTAGAACATGAGGTCATTCGGGTCGATCTGATGAGTGGAGAGCATAAAAAACCTGCATTCCTTACCATTAATCCTTTTGGACAAGTCCCTGTGCTTGTGGATGGCGAAACGGTTATTCAAGACGCACAAGCAATTCTCACTTATTTAGCGCGACGTTATGGGGGGGAAGATTGGTTTCCTAGCGATGCGATCGCCTCGAGTCAGATTGTCCGTTGGCTGTCTACTACAGCCGGAGAAGTGCGTCAGGGACCGGAAAATGCCCGTCTATACCACTTATTTGGCGTAAAAAGCATTAATATCGATCGCGCAACAGAGAAGGCGAAATATATTCTAACGTTATTAAACAAGTATTTAGAAACGCGATCGTGGCTAGAATTTGAACGTCCTACAGTTGCCGATATTGCCGTATTTCCCTATATTGCTTTAGCGGCTGATGGCAAGATATCTTTAGAAGAGTATCCTCATATTATCGCCTGGATCGAACGAGTTAAAAAGTTACCTGGTTTTGTGGGTACAATCGGGATTGATGCGCCTCAATTGCAACCTGCTTAATTCGAGTTTATTGGCAGAGATAATGGATAATCTCTGTTTTCTCTGCCTTTTTATAACTGATAATCCCTTTAAAATCATGCCTCGTAAATTTACTCAAATTGCCTTCACTCCTGCTGTAAAAGCATTTCAAGATCGTTATGGTTCTCGAGAAATGTATGCTCGTATGGAGGAAAGCGACCCAGAAAATAACACAATTATCCCCAAACTCGAAACATTTATTCAAGCGAGAGATAGTTTTTATCTTGGGACGAGAAATGAAAATGGTTGGCCGTATATTCAGTTTCGAGGTGGTCCCGTTGGATTTCTCAAAGTCCTCGATGAAAAGACCTTGGGATTTGCCGATTTTAGTGGAAATTGCCAGTATCTTACCATCGGTAATTTATCCGTTGACGATCGCATTTTTCTGTTTTTGATGGACTATGCCAATCGTCGCCGCTTAAAAATCTGGGGACGTGCTAAAGTTATTTTTGATGATCCAGAAACCATCAACAAATTAGCAATACCAGAATATAATGCCGAAGTCAAAAGAGGATTTTTGATTCAAGTTGAAGCATGGGATTGGAATTGTCCGCAACACATTCCCCATAAATATTCAGAAACCGAAGTTACAGAAATAATTGCTCCTTTGCAAGCACGTATTCTAGAATTAGAAGCGCGAGTGAAAGAACTAGAGAAGCAATAAAAATAGCTATAACATTGCTTAAAAAAATAACTAAAAAATTAGGGAGGTTTTGCGATCGCAAAACCTCCCCGAACTTGTTTTATAACCGATCTAACCGCCTAAATCTAGTCGCGACTGCCACCACTTAAAATGATGATGAGACGTAACAGAAAAATAAACAAATTGATGTAGGTTAAATACATCGATAAAGCTGCTGAGAGATACTGTTCGTCCCGATAAGCGCGAGGAAGAACGTAGAAATCAACAACCGCAGCACCCGCAAAAATAAACACCCCAGCAGCCGAAATTGCTACTTCTAAAAAGGTCGGTGTACCGAATCCAAATAAAGAGAGGCCGAGTTGTGCCACTAAGACAACAATGAGGGCAATCATACCAATCCGCACGGTTTTCATCAGTGCCATACCGTCGGTATCGGAAAGATTAGAGCCAATACTTCGCGCTGCAATAAAGGTGACACCGCACCCAAAAGCGGCGATGCAAACACCTTGAATTCCTGACGACGAACTTAGGGCAATCCAGACCAGTCCACTGAGGGTATAACCAGATAACAGGCTATAGACGCTCAACAGGGGTAAAGCAAAATTATTATTTTCCTTTTCAGCAATACCGCGCACGACAAAGAAAAGAGCGAATTCGACAATAATTGCTAGCCAAAAAGTCGTGAGAAATGTAGCAGGATTGGTGTTGAGAACCCCTAAACCGCCATAAGTACCGATCGCCGTGAGAATCAAGCCACCACCAACATAAGGCAGGGCATTAGCAACGACATTAGGGCCAACAAGGTCTTGCTTGCCAGCTTTCCGCATTGCATCAATGAAATTGCTTGAGTTTGCCATAGCCAGTTCTAAAAAATAATGTTTGATAACCAATACGTTTATTGTATCGCGACTTCTTAAAGACGGGAGATGAGGAATACCGAATGATTTAGATGCCCTTACCCTGCATCTCCAACCCTTGTCAACCATTAAGATGCACTCTAATTTCTACTAAATTTAGATGCGTTTACCTTGGCACTCTCGGTTTTTGAGTGCTAATTAAATCCGGAATTTTTCTTTTGAGAACAGATAGAGATGTTAGCAGTCTTAAGGCTAGAGTGCTAATAAAAAAGAAGGCTAAAACATCAAAAAATGTTACATTTTATACCCACAAAATAAAATAAGAATTTAGAATGAGGGAAAGTCAACCATGAGTTAATTAAGTCTAGGCTATGTCTTATTCATTTGATATTATTGGTGTTAGTCCCATCATTCAGTTTTTTCAGCATCAACAGCAAGTCGAACGAACTCCTCATCGGAGTAAAGCCTATTTGGGTAGCTATAATTGCACCCTAGATAGTTTTATCGATTCTACAGAAATGGTTTGCCAAAAACCAGATTGGGACTGGGATAATGTCGTCAGGGAGATCGTTAATTTTTGGCTCAAACATGAAGACAAAATTCAACAGTGGAAACTCGAACTCGATCACATCAAAGGGGATAATTTGATTATCGGTAGGGTTGCAAATGTTGATCGCTTGCGCCAAGAATTTGAGTCTCTTTTTTAGGAAATAAGTTTTGAGGAAATCAAAGCAAAAGCATTAAATTACTGAAGTGCGATCTTTTTCAGATTTTGCCAAATCTGGATGCTTTTATCGGCGCTACTGCTAACGAGAATTTTGCCTGTAGGATGGAAAGCAAGAGATAAAATATCGGCAGAATTATCTTTAAGTTCGACAATTTTTTGACCTGTTTTAACTTGCCAAAGAATAATAATGCCATTCCAACTACCACTGGCTAGAATTTCCCCATCGGGACTAAAAGCGAGGGAAGAAATGCGATCGCCATGACCGAGTAAAATCAAAGGAACTTCCTGTGTATCTAGGATCCAAATTCCTATTGTACAATCGTATCCTCCTGTTGCCATAAGTTTGCCATCGGGACTAAAAACTACTGTTAAAATGGCAGAATTCATCTTTAGCGATCGCATTAATTTTCCAGTTTGAATCTGTCGCAAACGCACATTAGATTCAAGTCCACCACTCGCAAAAGTTTTGCCATCTGGATTTAAAGCAAGGGTATAAATTTTCTGGCCATATCCTTTCAGTGTATTGATTTCTTTGCCTGTATTACTATCCCAAAGTTTAACAGTTTTATCCCAACTCCCACTTGCAATTATAGTTCCATCGCGACTAAAGGTAATACAGGAAACAACATCGGAATGACCAGAAAACATTCCTCCTAAAGTACGAAGGACATTCCCTTTCTTGAGATTCCAGAGTTTAATGGTGCGATCGCTACTACAACTAGCCAGAATTTTACCATCTGGACTAATAGCAAGATCGTTAACTTCTCCAGAATGACCTTTCAAGGTTTTAATGAGTTGATTCGATCGCATTGTCCAGAGTTTAATGGTGCGATCGCTGCTACAACTGGCAAAAAATTTCCCTTTGGGATCGATCGCGATCGCATTGACTTTTCCGTTATGTTTTTTAATAATATTAGTACGCTGCCAAATTGGTTTTCTTGAAGGAGATTGAGGTGTATCGGGAATATTATCTTCAGAAGGAGATTGAGGTGTATCGGGAATATTATCTTCAGAAGGAGATTGAGGTGTATCGGGAATATTATCTTCAGAAGGAGATTGTTTAACATTAACTTGGCCTGTTTTTAAGTGTTCGTAGGCTTCATTAATTTGTTTGAATTTTTCTTCAGCTTCCTGTTGATATTCTGGTGCATCGACAAAGCGATCGGGATGCCAAATTTTTGCCAGCTTGTGATAAGCCTGTTTAATTTCATCTGGAGATGCACCGGGTTTGAGTTCGAGAATTTCGTAATCGCGATCGCTCATGAAACATTGAACTTTAAGTTAATTCCTAGAATACCCTAAGAATCATTGAAAAACATCTCACCATCAAATTGCCGATTAGTTTTCTCTGAAAAGATTGGCTTAAATTCTCTAAGAAAGAATTTGGAATTTTTGAGGTTGATTGTTACATTTCTTCATACTTCATACTTTTCCATTCTCTTCTTTAATGTATTTATAAAGCGCTTTAAATTTACGTTGCTGTTGATTATGATCGACAATTGGAGCAGGATAACCGCAATACTGTAACTCTAAAGAGGGAATTTTTCCTGTTACTAAATACTCCGGATCGAAAGAACGTAATTCATTCACCCATTGACGAATATATTCTCCTTCTGAATCAAATTTCTTAGACTGACTGGCAGGATTAAAAATGCGTAATGGCTTTGGATCCATCCCACTAGAAGCACTCCATTGCCATCCTCCATTATTAGCAGCTAAGTCTCCATCGCACAACTTTTGCATAAAATACTTCTCTCCCCAACGCCAATCTATAATCAAATCTTTGGTTAAAAAATTGGCAACAATCATGCGACATCGGTTGTGCATCCATCCAGTTTCATTGAGTTGGCGCATAGCCGCATCAACGATAGGATAACCTGTTTTTCCTTCGCACCATGCCTGAAAATATTCCTCGTTATTTTCCCAAGGAAAATGTTTAAATGTCTCGCGATATGCCCCTTCTGCAAGTTCGGGAAAAAAGTATAAAGCATGGTGATAAAACTCGCGCCAAGCTAACTCTTGTTGCCAGGTTTGTACATTTTTTCGTGCTTCATCACTGCGACAATTTTCATAAGCAATTTGTGCAGTTTGCCAAATTGTACGAATACCGATCGCGCCAAATTTTAAGGCTGCACTCAGTCGCGATGTACCATCGATAGCGGGAAAATTTCGCTGTTCTTGATATTCGTATAAAACAGAATTACAAAATTCTTCTAACCTCTCTTTAGCTGCTTTTTCTCCAGGTTCTAAAATAAATCCATTTTCCCAAGGATAACCTAAATCTTGCGCTGTGGGTAAGGCGATCGCGCCTGCTGCTCGGGCTGCTATTTCTTCCGCTTCAGTTAATCCCAATAACCGTTCTAAGGGCTGACAAGGTTCGTATTTTTTCTGTTTAAGCCAATTCTTCCAAAATGGTGTATAAACCGTATAAGGCTTCTCTGCTCCTGTTTGAATTGTACCTGGTTCGTGTAATAATTTATCCCAATAAGTTTTAACTTCTATACTTCGATCTTCTAAAATTTGTTGCAGTCGGCGATCGCGTTCTCTTGCATAAGGTTCAATATCTAAAGTCCAAAATATTTGTTGACAATTTAACGCTGAAGCGAGTTTAGGAATTGCGCGATCTGGTTCATCATAAAGGATAAGAAGTTGACTACCAAGTTGTTGATAACTTATTTGTAATTCCTGTAAGCAACCTAGCATATAAGCTACTCTTGCAGGAGCAATATCATCTCGTTTGAGAATATTGGGATCGAGACAAAAAACGCCAATGATCTTAGCACTAGATTCTCGTGCAGCACTCAATCCCAAATTATCCTCAACCCGTAAATCGCAACGATGCCAAAACAAAATACACATAATTTAAAAGTAATTAATAAGCAGTAATTAAGCAACTAAATTTTTAATTTTCTTCAGCTAAACTTTGTTGTATCCAACCTAAATAAAAATGATTCAGTAAATCCGTGCGATCGCGACCTGCTGGTGTAATTGTCGGTTCGACCAAAATTTCTGTTTGAATGTAGGGTTGTCTTTGTTTAATTTCTAATACTGCTAAACAGGCACGAGGTTGATTGTCTTCCGCATTAATTTCTGTTTTAGTTAAGGTAATACTTTGTACGACAATTGAATCGATCGCATCGGGATAGTCACTCGGAGATCGATAAGGATTAGGTTGAGAATTAGAATCAAAAGATTTCATCCATGCTTCTGAAGACAGCATAACAATCATAGGATAAATTCCTCGACCCCATGCTTGATAGAAAACTGCACCCAACTCGACTAAAACTTGACGACGTTGGACAGAATTATTAAAATCCGGTTCACTAGGAATCTCGAGAAATTGCCAGCGTCCTTCTGAATCTAAAACTTGTAATGTAGGGGGGAAATTCTCGATGGTTTCTTCCTCGCAAAATACCTGAATAATTTTCAATTCTTGTTTGATCGTGGCGATTAATTCATCATCAGAGATTGTGTCGCGATCGAGATTATCTAACATTTTAAGGCTTCCTCTCATTAAGTTCGGAATTTGGAGACAGAACATTCTCCCAAACTCCCCATTGACCCATTTTAGCAATACAAGTGCGATCGGGAGATTGTTGGGGGCGATCGAGAAACTCTAATGCCATAATAATAGGACAATTTCCCTGTTCTAATACACCATGTCCCAAACCAGGATATTCAAAAATATACGCCTTGCTGAGAAAATGAGCAACATATTCACCATAGGGTAAAGGAGTAATGGGATCGTATTCTCCATGTAAAATTAAGCTAGGAATATCGCTGCGGATGGGTTCATAAACACTATTGGCAAGGGGCGTTACGGGATAAAACGAACAAAAATCCACTAAAGTTCCTGATATAATAGTGATCCTTTGGAGCAGGAGCAAAGTGGGCTTTAAATTCAGAGAAGGTATGGGAGGATTAGGGGCAGCACATATCGTCGCAAAACGCATTCCATTGGCGAGAGGAAAGGCTTCTTTGAGACGCTGACGATAGATATTTTTAAACAGAGTAAAATCTTCCCGATTTAGATCGTAAATGAGGCGAGGTAATTGAGGGGCATATTGATGAGCATCATAGAGAAAATCTCGCAGGAAAAAAGCAAAAGTTTGTCCGTTGAGGAAATAATAATGTTCTTTTTCTTCTCCTTCAATGGAAATACTTATGGATAAAGGATCCCGTTCTAATTTCTCCAGAAGATGTGTTAATTCTTGTTCTAAATTGGGATAGTTTTGCTGGCAGAAACGATCGCGATCGCAGGCTGCAAAGATATTCCTCAAAGCGCGACTAAAACTTTCTAATTGATAAAAACCGATATCGGAGTCCGTGGCAATGGTAGCATCAAGAATAATGGTGCGAAGTCTTTGAGGATATTGTCGCAGTAAATAAAGAGCGAGTTGGGAAGCATAGGAAGTGCCGTAATAGTTGAAGCGATCGTAACCGAGAGTTTGAGTAACCAAGGCAATATCATGGGCGTGTTGTACCATATTAAAAGCATCGAGATTAATACCTTCACCCTCCAAACGTTCTTTACAAATGCTGGGAAATTCAGCGCGATCGCACTGCAAATAGGGTCGAGAATAATAAGCCCCTCGTTGTTCAATTAAAAGGATATCTCGTTGTTTTTGTAAAGGTAATAAAATGCCTTCGGGGGTAAAATGGCGAACTCGATGGAAACTAGAGGCACCGGGTCCACCTTGTTCCATAATTAAAGGCGTTGAGTCGGAGTTATTTCCCGTACTTTTGAGACGAATAAAAGCAAGTTTAAAGCTGGTTTTTGTAGCGCGATCGTGGAATTCTGGCACAGTCACATAACCACAACTTGCATTTTCAACAGTAGCAGGAACATCAAAGTTAGCGCAGGAATGTGTTTCAATGAGTTCGGCTGCTTCAGCAGAATATTTTGTATCAAAAGCCTTTATCTTTAAAGAAGAGAAAAGAATTAAGAGCAAAAGTAGTGTACTATCTTTCCAGAAGTTTATCATTTTGTGTTCCTAATGGATATCCAATCGCTCATCCGTAATATTCACGATTTTCCCAAACCCGGAATCCTTTTTCGGGACATTACTACTCTATTGAAGCATCCCGATGGTTTACGCCACACTACCGATATGTTAGTCCAAAGATGTCGGGAAACCGGATTAGAACCAGATTATATCCTCGGCATGGAATCTCGCGGTTTTATTTTTGCCCCTTTATTGGCTTATCAATTAAATGCCGGATTTGTTCCCGTTCGCAAGCCAGGTAAATTACCCTCGAAGGTTTATTCTGTAGAATACGAGTTGGAATATGGCACAGATTGCCTCGAAATACACCAAGATGCCATTGAAGAAGGTCGGCGAGTGATAATTGTAGACGATCTGATTGCCACGGGGGGAACGGCGAAAGCAACAGCCGATCTAGTTGAAAGATGCGGTGGTCATCTGGAAGGTTTTGTTTTCCTGATTGAGTTAACAGATTTGGAAGGACGCAAAAAATTACCAGATGTCCCAATTATCAGTTTAATTGAATATTAGAAGGGAAGAGGGAATAGGCACGAAACCCGATGCCTTTATCCCTACTAACTCATTCCTTAACTCGTCCCTCATAATCCATTCCACTACATGACTGCTACTAAATTACGCGATCGCCCCAATTTTTTGCGCCAACGAGTTCTCGGTATCCTCATCAATGAGACTAGCTTCTATATTCTCAAACGGTTATTACAAGCGCTGTTAACGCTACTGTTAGCCTCGGCGCTATCCTTTGCGATTATCCAACTAGCCCCCGGTAACTATCTGGATATTCTCAAGGAAGATCCGACCATTTCCGAAGATACGATCGCGCAATTAACGGCACGATATGGACTAGATCGACCAATGTTAACCCAGTATTGGACCTGGTTGGTAAGGGTAGTGACTCACTTTGATTTCGGTCGCAGTTTTGTCTATTCCCGAGATGTAAGTTCTCTTATTATTGAACGCATGGGCAATACTTTGCTGTTGGCAATTTCTTCTATTATTGTCACTTGGGCGATCGCCCTTCCTTTGGGGATTATTGGTGCTGTGAAGCAAAATCAACCTTTGGATAAAGCCTTACGAGTCCTCAGTTATATTGGTCAGGGTTTTCCCAGTTTCATTACAGCACTATTACTACTTTTTGTGGCTCAACTTCTCTCCCCTTTACTTCCTGTTGGGGGAATGACCAGTATTAACCATAATGAACTCTCTTTTCTAGGCAGGATTTTTGATATTGCTTGGCACATGATTCTCCCTACTATTGCCCTCAGTATTACCAGTTTTGCCGGACTGCAACGCTTGACGCGAGGCTCTTTATTAGACGTTCTTCGACAAGAATACATTCAAACCGCAAGAGCCAAAGGTTTATCGGAAGATCGAGTCATGTATGTTCACGCTTTACGCAATGCGGTGAATCCTTTGGTGACAATTTTAGGGTTTGAATTTGCCAGTCTATTAAGCGGTTCGTTTATTGCTGAATATTTCTTTAATTGGCCAGGGTTAGGACGATTAATTTTAGGCGCAGTTATGACGCAAGATTTATATTTAGTCATGGCCAGTTTGATGATGGGTGCATTAATGTTGATTATCGGCAATTTGTTGTCAGATTTATTATTAAAAGCCGTCGATCCGCGCATTCGTTTGGAGAATTTGCAGTAAATTGCGATTCCTGAAACATCTAGAGAATTGCAGACGAACATCAGTGGAAAGATTACAATAACCGAGATGTTCGATCAAAAGAGTTTTCACAAAACTTTCTTCTGTGTTTCCTTCAGCAATAATATGAAGACGAATCATTTACTGGGTCTACCTCCGATCACATTTTTATCCCAAAGTTCTGATAAAGAATAATCTTCTAGCCAATCTTGTAATTCTTCATAACTCTTTCGGTGAAATATAGATTCTCGTCCCTTCCTCTCTACAACTATAATATCTTCTGGCTGAAAATAGTCGATTAAAGAAGCCGATTGAGTAGCTAGAATGATTTGAGTTTGCTGAGAAATACTTTGCATTAATCCAGCAATAATATTAATTGCATAAGGATGCAAACCCAATTCTGGTTCATCAAAAATGAGAATATCGGGAAGTTGATCTCTGGGTTGCAAAAGTAAAGCAATTAAAGCGATACTTCTTAAAGTTCCATCTGAGGCTTGATGAGAACTAAAAAGCAAATCTGATTCTAACTCTCGCCATTGCAAAATCAATTTATTTCCTACAGGTTCAAAAACAAAGTCTGCAAAAAAAGGTGTAATTTGTCTAATAGTTTCTACAATTCTTGAGTAACATTGAGGCTCATACTCGCGCAGTCTGAAGAGAAAAGGTGCTAAATTTGCAGCATCTTCCTTAAGATATCGATTATCATCAATATCCCATCTTTGTCTGATACGCGAATTTTCTGATGTATTATGAAATTGATGATAAACACATCTTTGGATTAATGAAAAAATGGTTTTTGCTGTTTTGTCTTCTCCATTATTGGCAGCATTGATTAATCTAGATTCTCGATGTCCGGAATCCAAATAAATCCAATCTGCTGTTCCTTCCCGATCGAAGCGTGAAAAGCGATATCGTTCGCTTGCAAAAATCAATGTATCGGGATCGGCATGGGACAATATAATAGAATAATCATTTCTTCCTGCATCCGTCTCAAAATTCAACTCAGCTTGAAATCGAGATGTTGTTTGAAGGCCATCAAATAAAAATGGATTGCCTCCTCCCGACTGACCAATAAAATATTGAAGTTGGCCTGTTCCCGATTGTATCATCCATCTTAGGAGTTTAAAAAAAGAGATTAAATTGGATTTTCCTGCACCATTTGCACCAATCAGAACATTGAAATTAGTTAACTTTAGGTCAAGTCTTTTGATTGATTTATATCCTCTTATTTGAATGTTTTTTAGCATTGACTGTTTAACATACTTAATGATTGGATTGTAACAGAGAGTGCGATCGCCCTTCGGTTTCCCTAGATTAACACTGGATTAACATTAGATTTGCAGCGATCGCCAAAATCGGTGACAATAACAAGTTAGTCAAATTTGCTATCGTAGGGGCGCATTGCGTGCGCCCATATTTTAAATTTATGGGCGCTGTCACTCTCAAAGATGTTTCCAAAATCTACAACAAAATTCCCGTAGTCGATCGCCTCTCCTTCGAGATTAAATCTGGGGAGATGTTTGGACTCTTGGGACCGAATGGGGCGGGAAAATCTACTACGATTCGCAGTATTATTACCCTGACCCAACCCACAGAAGGAGAAATCGAAGTAGCAGGCTATAACGTGCGCCACCAAAGGGATCTGGTTCGACGCAGCATCGGAGTTGTCCTGCAACAAACCAGCGTCGATGCGGATCTCACCGTCTGGGAAAATCTGGAATTTCACGGACGGATGCACCACATTCCCAAAGCCGATCGCCAGCAACGCATCGATCGCTGGCTAGAGTACGTCGATTTGAGCGATCGCCGCAAAGACCTCGTAAAAACCCTGTCTGGGGGCATGAAACGCCGCTTACAAATTGCCCGTGCCCTCCTCCACGAACCCAAAATCCTCTTTTTAGATGAACCCACCGTGGGACTCGATCCCCAAAACCGTCGCCGTCTCTGGGAGATGATTCGCGATTTAAACCGCCAAGGTATGACAGTATTATTAACCAGTCACTATATGGAAGAAGTGGAATTTTTATGCGATCGCATCGGCATTATGGATAGTGGAAAATTGATTGAATTGGGAACATTAGCAGAATTTAAAAGTAAATATGGAGAAGGATTAGCCATTAAACAGATCGGCGATCGCCTTGAATCGCAATTTTTCCCTACCCTAGAAGCCGCCAATACTTACCTTGAATCCCTCTCCAATAAAATCGGCATCACCATCCGAGAATCCAATCTAGAGGATATCTTTGTTAAACTAACCGGACATCAACTAGATTAGCCAATTCCTGTTTCCTCCTTCCCTCTCTTCATTGCTAATTGTTCATTGATAATGCGTCTCGCCACACAAATTGAAGCGATTTTATATCTGAAAGGTCAGCCGATGGGTCTAGCGGCGATCGCGGAATGTGCGGGAATTTCCCGCCAAGAAGCCAAAGATGCCCTTCTCGAACTGATGGACGATTATGCCCACCGAGACAGTGCTTTAGAAATTGCCGATACTCCAAGCGGGTATAGCCTGCAACTGCGGGAAACCTTCCAAGACCTTCTGCACCACCTTGTCCCCGCAGAATTGGGAATTGGTGCCTTGCGAACCCTCGCCGCGATCGCCCTCAAATCTCCTATCCTACAAACCGAATTGATCGAACTGAGGGGCAGTAGCGCCTACCAACAGGTGCAAGAACTGGTACAATTTGGCTTTGTCCGCAAACGTCGTCAAGCAGAAGGGCGTTCTTTTTGGTTAGAAGTGACCGAACGATTTCAGCAATATTTTGAAGTTGACGAACTGTCGCAAATCTTAACACAAGTCAATCTGGAAGAGGAGAACAGCGATTGTGAAGAATAATATTTCTTACCCTCTGTGTCAAAATATTGCCAAAATACCCTGCGATCGCCGCACGATTTTTGTCAAGATGGTTTAGAGTAGAATAAGCGCAGTTAAGCTCTTTAAGGATTCTGATGGTATTTAATCCTAATATTTTTTATTCCGAAGTAGAAGAATCAGAGATTAGCAACATCCTCTTGCAGTATCTCAAACAGCAAAAGCCCGAAATACTCGAACAAATTGCTCAGTCTGCAACCCCCGAAATTAAGCAGATTATTTCCCAAAATGTGCAGGGTTTGGTAGGGATGTTACCGTCTGAAGATTTTAATGTTCAAATCGTGACCGATCGCGATAACATGGCTAACATTTTAGCATCTGCCATGATGACGGGATATTTCCTGCGTCGCATGGAACAGCGCATGGAACTAGATACCTCTTTAGAGGGGATAGCATCTCTCAATCTTGATTAATGGTTGTTTGAGATACTGATTTTTAGCCAGATACCAGATAATGGTTGGGGTTATTTCCCCAACGGAGGTTATTAAATGAAATTTAGAAATTTAGCGATCGCCGCGATCGCCATTTTGTTATGGGTTGCCAGTTTCGCGATCGCGCCAGAAAGTCTGGCTTTAACTCAAGTCAAACTGAACAATCTCAATTATCGAGAATGCCCAACGGAGTTAGCAGAGGGGATGATGGCCAGTGGAAGCAGTCAAAAAGTAAACTGTTTTTTAATTACCGGAACTGCCGTTAATACTTCCAATAAATATGTCGTTGATGCGGATGTATTTGGACGGATTTACGACAAGGACGGCAATAACGTCATGCAAAATCGCAGTCGTGTCGGCACAATTCCCTCTATTCCCCCAGGAGAAAGCGAATTTGAAATTAGAATTTCTGTCGCAGCCAATCAGCCTACCCCCCTACAACTCAAACAATTTAAAGCATCCGGCTTTTCTTCTCGCGTTCGCCCCTATTACTATGATGATTTTAAACTATAAATAAAAGATTAAACTAAACTAAAATAAGATTTTGATTCGCAAGAAATCGCAAGAAACGAAATAAGGACGAAATAAGGACATCAGTTTTTAAAAACCGATGTCCTTAATATTAGCGATTAGAGAATGCGATCGCCTTATTCCTTCGTTTCCGAGAATTCAGCATCAATAACATCATCCCCACCCGTCGCAGAAGAAGCACCAGCAGAGTCACTAGGTTCGCCACCAGGAGCCGCACCTGCGGCACTGGCTGCATCTTGGTAAACACTGCTACCAATGCTGTAAAGCACCTGTTGCAATTCCGGCATTGCCGTTTTGATCGTTTCGTCGTCCTCTTTTTGAACGGCTTCTTTCACGGTTTTAATTAAGCCTTCCGCCTTAGTTTTGTCTTCCGCCGGAACTTTGTCCCCGAGTTCCGTCAGTTGCTTCTCGGCTTGATACACGAGAGAATCAGCTTGGTTTTTGCGATCGATGCGTTCGCGACGTTCTTGGTCGGCACTGGCATTAACTTCCGCTTCTTTGACCATGCGATCGACTTCATCGCCTGGTAAAGTAGAAGCCCCTGTAATGCTGATGGACTGTTCTTTGCCGGTGCCTTTGTCTTTCGCTGTGACATTGAGAATACCATTGGCATCGATATCGAAAGTGACTTCAATTTGAGGAACCCCTCGGGCGGCGGGAGGAATGCCATCAAGTCGGAAAGTTCCTAAACTCTTGTTATCCTTGGAAAATTCCCGTTCTCCTTGCAGGACATGAATTTCAACATTAGTTTGTCCGTCAACTGCCGTAGAGAAGACTTCCGATTTTTTGGTGGGAATGGTGGTATTGCGGGGAATAATTTTGGTCATGACACCCCCCAAGGTTTCCACCCCAAGGGAGAGAGGGGTTACGTCCAATAAGAGAATATCTTTGACTTCTCCCGCGAGAACTCCCCCTTGGATCGCGGCACCAACAGCCACCACTTCATCGGGGTTAACGCTTTGGTTGGGTTCCTTATCTAAAACCCGCTTGACTGCATCGGCGATCGCGGGAATGCGAGTAGAACCCCCCACCAATACAACTTCATCGATCGCACTCTTATCTAATTTGGCATCGCGAACGGCATTTTCCACCGGAATGCGACAGCGATCGATCAGATCGGAACAAAGTTCTTCAAATTTACTGCGAGTCAGGGTCGTATCGAGGTGTTTTGGACCATCCTGGGTGGCAGTAATGAAGGGAAGATTAATTTCCGATTGGGTGACGCTAGACAGTTCAATTTTCGCTTTTTCTGCGGCTTCTGTCAGGCGCTGTAAGGCTTGATTATCTTTGCGAAGGTCAATGCCTTCAACTTTCTTAAATTCTTCAGCGAGATAGTCTACGATCTTCTTATCGAAGTCATCTCCCCCGAGGTGAGTATCCCCAGAAGTGGCCAGAACTTCAAAAACACCGTCTCCAACTTCGAGAATAGATACGTCAAATGTACCGCCTCCCAAGTCAAATACAAGAATGGTTTCATTACTTTTCTTCTCTAAACCGTAAGCGAGGGCTGCAGCCGTGGGTTCATTGATGATCCGTAGCACTTCCACTCCCGCAATTTTTCCCGCGTCTTTTGTCGCTTGGCGCTGGGAATCATTAAAGTAAGCAGGTACGGTAATTACGGCTTGCGTAACGGTTTCGCCGAGATACTTACTGGCATCTTCGATCAACTTCCGTAAAACCTGGGCAGAAATTTCCTCGGGGGCAAACTGCTTGTTGAGGGCGGGGCATTCTAATTTAACGTTAGCATTACCATCCCGTAGGACTTTATAGGCAACTTCAGTGGTTTCCGTGGTTACTTCATCAAATTTACGGCCGATGAAACGTTTGACGGAATAAAATGTATTGCCCGTGTTCATCACCGCTTGACGTTTGGCAATTTGACCCACGAGGCGATCGCCATTTTTGGCGTAAGCAACGACGGAAGGGGTAGTTCTAAATCCTTCAGCATTAGCGATTACGGTGGGTTTCCCCCCTTCCATTACCGCAACGCAAGAGTTTGTCGTTCCTAAATCAATTCCAACTACTTTTGGCATTTCCTCTTTTTGCTCCAATTTAACGATTACAAAACTCTTCGGGGAGAAACCACACCGAATCGAGTTCCCGCATTTTTTTAAGGGATTTAATTAAATGACGGGATATCTTCTTCCTCTATACTGAAGGCGATCGCAGGGTTTCCGTAAGTCGTGTTTTCCGAACTTTAGTTTTATTATTGCTTCAGTCTCCAAAAAAAAATTGCTGGAGGATCACCTACTTGGAAATCTTTCCAGACAATAATAAACCCTATAAAACAAACCCTATAAAATTATTACAGGACAAGGGAAATGAAATAAAAAAATGGAGCCGAGCAGAGTTGAACTGCTGTCCAGACTGGGTATTGACTTTCCGATCGTTCACAGGTTTAGCTTCTTTAACCCTAGAAGCGGGGAACTTTCATTATCCCGAAAGCTAGGATGCTCTAGTGAGTTCTTAACTTAGCAAGCTACCAGAGGAACTTGAAAAGTGCATCCGTTGGGGTTGTTATCTGTAATCCTTAACGGAGTCAAATCACAGATGCTCGAAACCGGTTAGGTTTGGATTAAGCAGCGACAGGCGCAGCTTTGCGAGCGAAAGGAACGATGTTGTTCGCAGTTACTATTTTGTTTGAGCCTTTGATTTACGAGAGGAGACTCACTCTCGACCTGAATCACGGGTAAGATTTCGCCAACCTGTCGAAACCGTTGCGGCCCCCTAATGATTCCCATTATAACCAAAAATTTTATTTTGGGGAAGAAGGGTTAATAATTTGCTGCATTTCCGAACAATTTATGAGGTTTTTTCCGGGTTAAGCCGAATTTATTTTACATTTTACCGAGAACAAATAACCGTTGTGCAAAAAGTTTTCGAGCCTCTTTGACGTTGACTTCGCTTTCTGCCAGAATTTCCTCTAATGTTTTGTGCGATCGCGAGTTCGTTGCACAGATTTGTAAAAAAGTCAAGTCTTGTTCGGATAAATCAATTAATTCATAATCGGCATTAAAAAGGGTTCGACTCGGCCAGCCGTGAATGCAGGGATGAAGTTCAGGAATACCTGAAAGAAAGGTTTCTTCCTCGGACCAATCAACTTTAATAAGGGGAGATCTTCCCAAGAAAAACTCATAATGGGTAATATTTTTAGGGTCGAGAAGTTCAATGAGACGATAGCGATCGCGTTCTCCCAATTGACTCGCCCTTGCCATTAAATCCGGGGATTTTCCCAATAAGCGTTCTAACTGCCAGAATTGCGGATTGGAAAAGCCGATAAACTCCAATTCCGAAGCATCAATTAACTCGAATAAAGTATTAATATTGTAATCAACTTCTTGAGGATGAACGTACATATCGGCAAAACTTTCATCCTTGTGATTTTCTATTGACCAGCGTGTTTTTTCTCGCTGTACTAAAGGATTATTTTCGGGAAGGGAAGAAAAAATATCTCGTCCAACTTTGACCCCATCGCTATAATCTCCTCGCTTTTCTCCTTGGAGTAAGGCGATCGCTTCCTGCATTAAAGTAATTTCCCAGCGTCCCAATTCTGCGTAAACGAAAATATGTAATAATCCACTAGGCGCTAACTTTTTGGCTAGGGCTTGAATTCCCTTTACTGGATCGGGTAAATGATGCAAAACCCCCACACAATTAATCAGGTCAAATTCTCCAGAAATTTGCTCCAAATCGTAAAGACTGAGATGATGAAACTGGACGTGATCTACACCTGAACCCTTGCATCTTTTTTTAGCAATATTTAACGCACCCGAACTTAAATCAACAGCTACCACTTGTGCTTGAGCATTCAAATGTGCTAAATATTCTGTCCCTACTCCCGTTCCGCATCCTGCGTCGAGAATGCGAATATTTTGATGAGGGGGTTTTTGTCCTGTACAGAAACTATAGGCACCCGTCCAATGCCAGCGCCAATTATATCCCGGTGGTGCTTCATCGGACATGGCATCGGGAGGAAAAGGATAGGTGTCGTAGAGTTTTTCGACGGCGTTGGCAATGGTGCGATCGTCAGACATAATTTGGATAGATACAAGGGGAGATTTTTACGATCG
Source organism: Spirulina sp. CCY15215 (assembly GCF_016888125.1). Lineage (GTDB taxonomy): Bacteria > Cyanobacteriota > Cyanobacteriia > Cyanobacteriales > Spirulinaceae > CCY15215. The sequence continues at coordinate 5,399 of NZ_JACSWA010000366.1, read as the reverse complement.
TAGCACTGTTTTGCGATCGCATCAGCAGGGGCGATCGCAACCAATTCCGAAGGGATATCGGTGATGTACTTACAACTTAACTCGCCCAAGCAATATAGGGTAAATTTGCTGCAGTTGTTTTAACTTGTTCGGCATTAGCAGTTAATTGTCCACAACTGTCCCATTTTCCGGTCAAAAACATTTGTCGAATACCTTCCCCTATTTGTACGGGAACAGTTAAATCATCGCAACGAACTTCTTTATTTTCAAGATTTACAGAAATTGTTGTCTTGGGACTCTCTGTTAATTTAGCTTGCAATTGTGCTATAATTTTTGGGGTTGCTATTACGCAGGGAATCCCTAAAGCGACACAATTTCCCAAGAAAATTTCGGCAAAACTCTCGCCAATAATTGTTTGAATTCCCCAGCGTAGAAGGGCTTGAGGAGCGTGTTCTCGAGAGGAACCGCAGCCAAAATTCCCGTTAGCAATGAGAATATTTGCACCTTGATATTGAGGTTGATCGAAAGGATGTTCTCCATTGGTTTGTTGGCGATCGTCAGCAAATACCTGTTCTCCTAGTCCGTCAAAAGTAACGCAGCGTAAAAAACGGGCTGGAATAATGCGATCGGTATCGATATCATTGCCTTTGAGGGGAATTCCTCGACCGGAGATTGTTTTAACTTCGCTCATCTTTGTTGTTCTTTGTTGTTCTTTGTTGTTCTTTGTTGTAGGAAAATCAAGTAATATTTGCCGTCGAAATTAGGAAACTTCAGCGCGAACCCATATTATAACAGTCTATTTACCGATTGAGTTCAACCCTGCCAGCCAGATAATTTAGACTTATTCAGATTGAAAACCCTGCCCAATTTTCTTAATTAACCAAGTTAAAAAGACACCCAGAAAAAGAATTCCAATCGCAGGATTAAAAACCGGATACCAGAGTTTATACCAAATTTCCCAGCCGAGGGAAATTCCCAGGGATCGCCCGAGGATGGCGATCGCAAACCACAGGAAACCCAATAAGACCACAAATACATCGATGATTAAGATGCGTTCTAACCAGTTAATAATTTTTTCGCTCATTGCTTCAGTGACTTAAAAAATAGTGCGATCGCTCTTCCTAATTGAGTTTACCGCTAATACAGAAATCTCTCAAGTTTTAGCGCCGTCGAAGCGATCGCCTTAATTTTGCTCTTAATTGTTCCATAGCAAAAACTTGACCCCTTAAGGTTTTATCTTCTCGAGCTTTTCGTCGTCGCTGCGCCGCTACAATACCCATAGGATAAGTTTTGTTAATTGGTACTTCTTCCTCTTCTTCTGGAGAGCTTTGAGGAGGAGGGCGATCAGAACTGTTCCACCATGTCACGATTGTACCTCCAGATAAACCTCCGATCGCACCAACAATAATGCTTAATGGTACAGAGTATCCCAATAGAACAAAAGCGACTAGAAAAAACAGCCACACCATTAATCCGGTGGATATACCATTTTTAAACATGAGCATAAAGGGGGACTTTTGGATTCCCCCCCCTTATCCCCCTCTTATCCCCCTTGAAAAGGGGGAGGATAGAGGATGCTTCGCTTTTCAACGATGGGGGCTGGGAGGGATCGAATCAATAACTAGCAAGTTGATCTAAATTATTGATGCTAAGATTATTTTTATCTTTATTTCGATGGGCAGAAAAAGCAACAAATGAGCGATCGCCAACTCCTCCATCTTCTACAATTATCCAATCCGATGTTACCTGTGGGAGCCTATAGTTATTCGGAAGGATTAGAATATTTAGTCGAACAAAAAATTATTGGCGATCGCGAACAATTATACAGTTGGCTCGAGCAAGAATTGCGTTATGGCTCAATTCGGACTGAAACCGCAGTTATGGTAAGAGCCTATCAAAGCAAGAGGCAAGAGGCAAGAGAAAAAGAGGAGTTAATTTACTGGAATGAGTGGTTTTCTGCGGTGCGGGAAACGAAGGAATTGCGCCAGCAGAGTTGGCAAATGGGGCAATCTTTGCTCAAATTGTTGGTGAGTTTAGAACCGGATTTGGCCGCGATCGCCAAAGATATCGGTAATCCTTGCAATTATCCCATTGCTTTCGGTATCGGGGCAGCCAATTGGCAAATTGACATCGAGGCGACGGCGATCGGTTATTTACAGAGTTGGACAACCAATTTAATCGGTGCCGGGGTGAAACTCATTCCCCTCGGACAAACCACCGCACAACATATCTTGCAAGATATTTCTGCTCCTCTCTTAATGGCAAAAACAAAAATTCTCACATTAACAGATGAAGAGCTAGGGAGTTGTGGTTGGGGGCTAACAATAGCGAGCATGGCACATGAAACCCAATACACTCGCCTCTTTCGTAGCTAATGCTTGTCTATTGCTCACTTCTAGGAGGAATGGCACTGTATACACTGTATAAAGGATTGCTGCTATCTATTTGAGTGCAAAGACATTACAAACATAAGGAGAAGAATTACATGAACAAAGTTAAAATTGCGACTTGGAGTGAAATCGGCGATCGCCAACCCGTCGCAGCACTGGTGGAAAACGTCGATCTCGTCATCATCCGTCGAGAGGACAAGGTATCGGTACTTTATGGGCGCTGTCAACATCGAGGCGCTTTAATGGCTGATGGTTATATTGAAGGAGATAATATCATCTGTGGCGTTCACGGATGGGACTATCGTGTTGATACTGGGATCAGCGCTTACAAAAATGATGAGATTCTCAACAAGTTTAACGCTTGGATCGAGTATGATGGCGTTTATGTGGATACCGACGAAATTATCGCTTGGCGCAACGAACATCCCCAACCCTACAACCGGGATGAATACCAAGGAGCCTACGCCGATATTCACGGTACCACAGAAGAACCCAGCACTCGATATATTCAACAACTTGCAGCCGACGGACTCTCCAAAACCGGGCATCACGGACCCGTCGCTGCAATGGGAGTCCCGGCTCCAGAATTGCCCCAGTGGGATCATTTGCAGTTTGTCACCGCTCAATTAGCACGCTTACCCTTGTTAGATGATGCCGAAGTAGGGACAGAATTAACCATCGGACCCAAAGCCAAACAACCCTTAAAGCTAAGTCTGCCGATTTTCGTCTCGGATATGAGTTTCGGCGCTTTATCCGCAGAAGCAAAGATCGCTTTGGCCAAAGGTGCAGAATTAGCAGAAACTGGAATCTGTTCCGGAGAGGGTGGAATGTTACCGGAAGAACAAGCTGCTAATAATCGTTACTTCTACGAGCTTGCTTCGGCTCGATTTGGCTTCTCAATGGACAAACTGATGCAGGTACAGGCCTTTCATTTTAAATGCGGCCAGGGAGCTAAAACAGGCACAGGGGGACATCTACCAGGACACAAGGTAAAAGGCAGAATTGCTGAAGTTCGAGGTTTGCAAGAAGGAGAAGCAGCCATTTCTCCCCCGCGCTTCCCTGACTGGGAATCTGTAGATGATTTTCGCAATTTTGCCGATACGGTACGAGATACCACGGGAGGTATTCCCATTGGTGTCAAACTCTCGGCCCAGCATATCGAACAAGATATTGAAGCAGCATTACGAATTGGCGTAGATTACATCATTTTAGATGGTCGAGGCGGAGGCACTGGAGCCGCGCCATTATTATTCCGCAATAATATTTCCGTCCCGACAATTCCCGCCCTGGCCAGAGCGCGGAAATACCTCGATCGCCGGGGTGCAAAAGATGTCACCTTGATTATTACAGGGGGTTTGCGGACTCCGGCGGATTTTGCCAAGGCTTTAGCACTGGGAGCCGATGGAATTGCTGTTTCTAATGCTGCTATTCAGGCGATCGGTTGTCTGGGAATGCGTGCTTGTCACACGAATAACTGTCCGGTGGGAATTGCGACCCAAAAGGAGCATTTACGCCGCCGTTTGGTTATTGATGAAGCCGCAGCAAGGCTCGATCGCTTCTTCCGTGCCTCTACAGAGCTAATGCAGGTTCTGGCGCGAGCTTGCGGACACACCCACTTAAATCAGTTTTGCTCGGACGATTTGACCACTTGGGATCGGGATATGGCTTATCTTTCCGGCGTGCAGTATGCGGGTGCGATGCCTCTAACTTAAAGCTAAAGCAATTTGAATAGTGAATTTGAGGAGCCCATTATGGCAAATACATCAACTCAATGGTTTAAAGTTTTAGCGCCGGACGAATTACCGGAAGGCCGCGTCAAAACAGTAATTGCTGGGCATAAAGGTCTAGCACTGACCCACTACAACGGCCAATATGGCGCACTGGATAATCGCTGTCCTCACCAAGGGGGACCTCTCGGAGAAGGTTCAATTGAAAATGGGCTGTTACGCTGTCCTTGGCATGGTTGGGATTACTGTCCTCTCACCGGAAAGCCTCCTGGTGCTTTGGATGTGGATGACTCCCTGGAAACTTTCCCCGTTGAAGTGCGAGAGGATGGGGTTTACGTGGGTTTACTCGTCGAAAAGCCCCACGTGCGAACCGTTAGCGATGTTATGGCGGAAACGATGGTCAATTGGGGCATTACCCATGTATTCGGCATGGTAGGGCATTCTAATCTCGGTTTAGCAGATGCCCTGCGTCGTCAAGAAGAACAAGGAAATCTGACCTTTTTTGGGATTCGTCACGAAGGGGCGGCGGCTTTTGCGGCTTCGGCTTATGGGAAGCTAACGGGACGACCAGCGGCCTGTTTAACGATCGCCGGTCCAGGAGCAACAAATCTCATGACAGGATTATGGGATGCTAAGGTCGATCGCGCCCCCATTTTGGCTTTAACGGGACAGGTGAATTCCCAAGTATTGGGGACGGGAAATTTCCAAGAGTGCGATCTCACTGCTGCTTTTAGTGGGGTTGCGGCTTGGAGTCAAACGGTGTTGAGTCACAGCAAACACGCGGAATTGATGAACCAAGCCATCAAACACGCTCTTTTAGAACGGGATGTTTCTCACTTAATCTTTCCTGATGAAATTCAAGTTCAATCTGCGGTTGATGTACCTGCGTCCAATTCCACCGGACGCATTACCCCTCTGCAAATTGCGCCTCCTCCCGAGTCCCTACAACAGGCGATCGCGCGTCTGAAATCCTCCCGCCGTCCCGTTATCATTGTCGGCCACGGTTCTCGCTTCAATATGCCCGCGATCGTCGAACTGGCGGAACTTTTGGGTGCGCCCATTCTCACCACCTTTAAAGCCAAAGGATTGATTAGCGATCGCCATCCCCTCGGCTGTGGAGTCTTAGGGCGAAGCGGTACCCCCATCGCCAGTTGGTTTTTGGTGCATCTTTTTCCAATCACACGGGAATTTACCCCGGAAAACCGATTATTGAACGCTCCCCAACCAAATCAAAGATTATGGTTGGGGATTCTTTCAGCTACGAGAGACCTCGTAGCGTTCCCAGAACAACTGGCGTTCTCAG
>NZ_JACSWA010000365.1 GCF_016888125.1 Spirulina sp. CCY15215 | reverse complement strand
ACCATTAAAGGTGGTCTGGATGCTCTCTTTAAAGACAGAGATGATGTTTTTATCGCTGCGGATCTCTTGTGGTATCCAGTGCAACTTACCCAGCCGGAAATTCGTGCAGAAAAAAAACCGAAAAAACAAGCTCCTGATGTAATGGTCGTATTGGGGCGACCTAAAGGAGATCGAGGTTCTTATCTACAGTGGAAAGAGGACAATATTGCTCCACAAGTGGCGTTTGAAATCCTCTCTCCTGGGAATAAGAAAGGTGATATGGATACTAAGTT
>NZ_JACSWA010000364.1 GCF_016888125.1 Spirulina sp. CCY15215 | reverse complement strand
GCATAAATGCCGATCTTCTTCTTTTAACTCAGTATTTGTTCGCAAATAATCCCGTATCCAATTACAAGCATAAGTAAATTCATCTAACTTGAGGATGTTTTCTAAATCCCAAAGAATGGCAGTATTATCTCGGCTGGCGGTGGCTAAGATCTTGCCATCGGGAGAAAAAGCCATCCCTGATATTGCCGCAGTGTGACCGGTGAGAGTGGTGATAATCTCTCCCTCTCGAGTCCACAATTTAGCAGTTTCGTCTAAACTGGCCGTCGCGATCGCGTCACTGTTGGGGGCAAAGGCAACCTCCATGACTGCCCCATGATGTCCGATGAGATGCGCCAATAACTCTCCCGACAGACTCCAGAGTTTGGCGGTATTATCTTCTCCTCCTGTCATCAGGGATTTGCCATCCGGGGCAAAGGCGATCGCATCAACTCCGAGTTCGTGCGCCAGCCAAGAAGCCAACAATTCTCCCTTGAGATTCCAGAGTTTCACGGTTCCGTCCCAACTGGTGGTTGCCAAGGTCTGACCATCGGGAGCAAAGGCAAGGGCTAACACTGAAGCATCATGGGCATTCCAAGCAGCGAGTAAATTTCCCTTGACATTCCAAAGTTTAACAATCTTATCAACGCTAGAAGTGGCTAAAATCTCGCCATTGGGGGAAAAATCAATTCCCCAAACCGCCGCATCGTGTTCTAGGGTCAGGATATTTTTTTGTCCTTGCCACAGTTTGATCTTTTTATCGCTACTGGTGGTGCCGATGGTCTGACTGTCTGGGGAGAAAGTAACTCCGAGAATGGTCGCATTGTGTCCGACTAGGGTTTTCAGCAAGCGCCCCTTGCGATTCCACACTTTCGCTGTATTATCTGCACCTCCTGTCACCAAGGTTTTACCGTCGGGAGCAAAGGCGACTTTCCGCAACCCAGCTTTGTGTCCTATCAACTTTGTTAAAAAATAGTTCTCTAAATTCCAGAGTTTGGCAGTATGGTCATCGCTAACCGTCACTAAAGTTTTTCCATCGGGAGCAAAAACAACACCCCAAACGGCAGCTTCATGTCCTGTTAATGTTGCTAATAATTGTCCCGATCGCTCCCAGAGCTTGATCGTACTATCTTCACTGACTGTAGCGATGGTTTGACCGTCGGGAGAAAAGGCTGCATCTAAAACTCGTGACTCGTGATCGATGAAGGTAGCGAGGATATTACCTTGCAAATCCCACAATTTGGCAGTTTTATCCTCACTGGTGGTGACTAAATTTTTCCCATCGGGGGAAAAAGCGACACCCCAAAGAGAAACATCGTGGGCGGGGAAAGAATCCAGAAGTTCTCCTTCTCGATTCCATAATTTGAAGGTTTTATCCGCACCAACCGTCGCTAACATTTGACTATCTGGAGAAAAGGCTGCATCCCAAACAGCAGAAGTATGATTGCTTAGGGTATGTATTAGTTGTCCTTCCCGCGTCCAGAGGTTCACGATGTTGTCTTCTCCTGCTGTGGCGATCGCTTCTCCGTCGGGGGAAAAGACCACACCTAAGACCGCAGCCCGATGCCCTTTTAAGGTATGCAGCAGTTGTCCTTCCCGCGTCCAGATTTTGGTGGTATTATCCTCGCTGGCAGTGGCGATCTCTTTGCCGTCGGGGGAAAAAGCAATCCCTAAAACTGGGGCATTATGACCCTTCAAAGTAGTTAATAATTTTCCCTCTTTACTCCACAATTTAGCGGTAGTATCTTTGCTGGCAGTGGCGATCGCTTCGCCGTCGGGGGAGTAGTCCACTCCCCAAACTCCTGCCTTGTGATCCGAGAGGCGATTGTATTCTTTGGTTTGATAAATAGCCTGGTGCAGGGCATTTTGAACTTGTTCCTCGATGGGAAAATCTCTACCCCTGATGGACTGCAATCTTTGTTTAGCTTTGGTGGCTTCGATGAGGGCATCAAATTTTCTCTGGGTCGCAACTAGGGCTTTTGAGGAGGAGACTAGCGCTTGCAATTCACTGATTCTCGCTTGATCTTCGCTCTCGATCGCCTTGCGATATTGCCAAAAGGCGGTAATTCCTAAGATTGAAGCAATGAGGAAGGCAGTACTTGTCACTCCCAGCAATAGTCTTTGGAGTTTAGCAGTTTTGCGATCGCGGATTAATTGTGCCTCAATAACTTGGACTCGTTCGGCTTCTAAGCGTATTTTCATTTCTTGTTGGTTGAGTTCCTGACTCGCCTTCAAGAATTGATAATCTAAATCGCTCAAACTTTTTCCTTGGGACCAATCGAGAGCATTTTGCAAAGCGATTCCTCGCAATAGTCTCGATTCATCGCTTTGTTGAGAAGCGATCCAAGCCTTAAAAACTTCTGAATAGGGACGCAACTGTTCTAGTTGCTTTTCAACCCATTCTAAGTTAAATACTTCTTGATAAATGCGATTTTTGACGGTTAATATTCCTTCTGATTTGACCACTAAGCCAGATAAAATCAAGTCCATTTGTTCTTGACTGCTATTGATTTTAACGTTACCATTTTCTAAAATTTGTTGATAAATACCCAGTAAGCGAGAACTCTTGGTTTCATTGCTTTGGATGCGATCGCGGATTGTCCGTAAATGTTCGGGTTCGTCCTGGGATTCCCATTTATGAATAATGCGCGATTTAATCAGACTCTCAACCCAAAAGGCTTCTACTCCTGGGGGCATGATTAAGTCCCGTCCGTTTTCATCGCGACTAGATTCGATCGCAATCTTGCATATTTTTTGCGTTAAAAAAGGTTGCCCAGAAGTCCATTGCAAAATCTCTGCTAATATTTTTGTCTTGTTACAATTGGCAATTGTTAATCCTGCTGCAAGGGAGCCAATTTCATTCAGTTTAAAACCTTGTAATTCTATCGCTGTTCCAATATTAAAGGGTGTTCTTTTTTTATCTGCGATTAAATCTGAGGGTGTTGCTACACCAAACAGAACAAAACTAATGTTTTTATAGCGAGGATCTTGCGCTCTTTGGTTATAGCAAAAGCGAATCATCGCGAAAAAGTCATCAATGGGAAACTTAAGGCTGAGAATACTATCAATTTCATCTACAAAAATAAAGATTTTTTCCTCAGAAAACTCTTGGAGTAGCACTTCAGAAATAAATTGACTTAATTTTTGCAGTACAGAAATACCTTCTCGTTCTGCCCACCAAGTTTTGAAGTTAACTTTTCTCAGGAGTTTAAATCCTCGCCATAGTTCTACAGCTACGCCTTTATACCATTGAGCGGGGGTAATATTTTCACTACCAATATTGGTCATATCAATACTGGCGCACTTAAATCCGTCTCGTTCGAGTCGATAGCGAGTACGCACTAATAAAGAGGATTTGCCAACTTGTCTTGAGTTAAGAACATAGCAAAATTCCCCTTGTTTGAGTGCTTCATATAATTCTGTATCGGCTTGTCGCTCAACATAACTAGGTGCATTATCAGTGAGGCTTCCTCCCACTTGATAGTGATGGTTGCTCATGCAATTCTCCTCAAAAAAAGATTAGAAATGTTATGGTAGATATTTGCCCTAGATTAAAGCACTATAAAGCCTTGGCAAACCCTAAATAGGATTATGCCCTTTAAGATTGCGAATTAAAAGGAGAAAGCGATCGCCTTAACGCGATTTTAACACACTCGCTTATTTTATCTGGCTTTGAACGACTCCACAAGTTTAACAAATTTATTTTACAAAGAAGAGAGTATTATTGGGGCGCGATCGCCTGCAAATTCTCCTGTACGGCTTGCTGCATCTGTCGCGTGATGGTTTCGATCGTCTCGGTGCGATTTTGTTTGTAAGGGTGTAAATAATCTTTAAGATTGACGGGAGCGCCAATTTTCAGGAAAGCATGGCGATAGCCTTTGGGTTGGGGGCGATCGATGCTGAAAACTTCTCGTTCCAAGCGGATTAAAGTATCTAAAAAGCGTTCGGGGGTAGGTGCTGCAGCCACGTAACCATCATAAATAGCATCGAAGTTGAGCAGGCGTACTGTAGCTTTATAGAGAGTTTCCGAAACGGGGGAAGGTTCATCGTCAGTATCGAGAAGAGCTTGAATTTTATAGACTCTTTCTCGCATGGGAAGATGAGAAGCAGAGGTGATTCCTAGCTTTTCTTCACAGTTGGTTAAAAGACGAGTTTTGATGTTCTCGATGCGTTGGTTGAGGAGTAATGGGTGAGTTTTGGGAGGGGCGATCTCGTATTCTTTTTCAAGATTAGTGACGACTCTTTCTCCAATTGCCCGCAAACGAGGGTAAAAGGCTTCAGTTGTAGGAATAATCCCCAAACGGGTTTCTAACTGCTGGAGACTGTCCGCGATCGCCTTATCCATCGAGCCGCGATAGCGATATTTGAGACTAATGGGAACGAGAAAAAAGTTAGGAACTTCTGAGGTTTCTTTCGCTAATTTATGGAGAACTTGTAAGGGCATTTGCACCGCCCCCGAGCGAAAAGGCATTACGGTATCATTTTGATAAGAACAGCCCCCCTCGGCAAAAATAACGAGTTTTGTCGCATTTTGGCGCAATAGGTTGAGGGTGTAGGCAATACTGGCGCGATCGCCGACTCCTCGCTTGATGGAATAGCTGCCGATACGCTGTAGAAATTCCCCTTGCCAACCGTTAAAATTATCCTGGGCGACAAGGTAGTTAAACAATTGTCCGAGGCGCGTTGAAAGGAGAAAGAGGACAATGCCATCGTCCAATGAGGGATGATTGGGCATTAAGACCACGCGATCGCCTTCTATGGCTTTTAATTTATCCAGATCGCGATCGGAAACCTGCAAATCCACGTGATAGGCTGTATGGGCGATTCCGTAGGAAAGACTTTGGATAAGGCGAACAAAAAGCGGCGTTAATTTGGCCGGATAAAACTCAGCAGTTTTCACAACAAGAATTAATGCGAATGCAACAATGAAGTTAATATTTTTGAGCTTAAAGGAATAACGAACAAATTTCCTCATCAACTATGACACTTTTTCAGGAAAATAAGATGGAGAGCAACAAGCCAAAAAATGACAACATTACGCCTTTTGATGGCAATATGATGCAACGCTGTTTGCAGCTTGCTCGCCAAGCTGAAGGATATACTGCTCCTAATCCTCTTGTGGGCTGTGTCATCCTGCGCGAGGGTAACATTGTTGGGGAAGGATATCACCCTGAAGCGGGACAACCTCACGCGGAAGTTTTTGCTTTGCGTCAAGCGGGAAATTTGGCGGAGGGTGGCACCCTTTACGTGAATTTAGAACCGTGCAACCATTATGGGCGCACTCCTCCTTGTAGTGAGGCTATCATTGCGGCCAAAATCACTAAAGTATTTGTGGGGATGGTGGATCCCGATCGCCGAGTTGCAGGAGGAGGGATCGATCGCCTGCGTCAAGGGGGAATTGAGGTCGTTGTCGGGGTGGAGGAGGCAAAATGCCGCCAGTTGAATGAGGCTTTTATCCATCGTAGCCTTTACCAGCGCCCTTGGGGAGTTTTGAAATATGCCATGACCCTCGATGGGAAAATTGCGGCCACTAGCGGGCATAGTGCTTGGGTGACGGGTCTGCGATCGCGCCACCGAGTCCACCAAGAAAGGGCGATCGCCGATGCAGTTATCGTGGGGGGCAATACCGTGCGACGGGACAATCCTCACTTAACAACTCATGGCGTTTCTCCTCGTAACCCTTTGCGAGTCGTCATGAGTCGCACTCTCGATCTGCCCTTAGAGGCTAATCTCTGGCAAGTTCGAGAAAACCCTACTTTAGTGTTAACTCAAGCAGGAGCTAATTCACAACAGCGAGAATATTTGCAAAATAAGGGTGTTGAAGTAGTGGAATTTCCCGAATTGACCCCCGATACAGCCATGCAACACCTGGGCGATCGCGGCTTCTCTCGCATTTTATGGGAGTGTGGGGGCATTTTGGCGGCTCAGGCGATCGCCCAAGGTGCGGTACAAAAAATCATGGCTTTTATGTCCCCTAAAATTATTGGTGGGAGTTCTGCTCCTTCTCCCGTGGGAGATTTGGGATTCACTAAAATGACCGATGCTTTGTTGTTAAAGCAAATAAAAATAACGCAAATTGATGCCGATCTTTTAATTGAAGGATATTTGCAGCAAGGAAAGGTTTAAATCTTGTAGAAGAATGTGCAGTTGCTTCTCGCACTCTAGAAAATGAGAGTCTCAATTCCCCAACGACGAGCATAGTCAGATCACGAATGCCAGTCTCGCTCCATACCAACCCAAATGAGGTCGCAATTTTTCTCGCAATTGGTTACAAAGCAAAACCCACATACAGTAGGGGTTTGAGGGATGCCAGGAGGGAGATTTGAACTCCCGACACAAGGATTTTCAGTCCTCTGCTCTACCAACTGAGCTATCCCGGCAGGCATCTGAATAAATGACGCTTTTCTAGTCTAGCGAATGTTTTCAGATTTTGCAATAGTTGAGCAAAAAAATATGAGCAAAAAAAAACCAGCAGGTTTTCTGCTGGTTCGTCAAGTTCGTAGTCTGTCGTTTAATATCGAGAAAATCCAAGCCCCACGTTCTCGACGGAATGGCTTGTAATATTTCTTTATCGAGGGCTATTGTAACAGCAAATACAAATCTTGCCAAAAAAATTGGCAATGCTGGGGATTATTCTTGGGCGTTGAGATAGTCTTGCGCTTTTTGCGATCGCCCCCAAATAACTTGCTCTCGTTTATAGATAGCAATTCCAGGTTTTGCTCCCTTGGGTTTATAGACGAATTTGGGTTCAGTATAGACCACGGGAACGCGATCGCTTTGTCGTCCTCGACTGTAGTAGGCGGCAAAATCCGCCGCAAATTGTACATCTGTATCCTCTGCAACGGCTCCCGGTGTCAAGCGCAATAAAACGTGGCTTCCGGCAATTTCCTGGGCATGAAACCAAAGATCGTAATCTCCTGCAGTGCGAAAGGAAAGGCGATCGTTCTGACGATTATTGCGCCCGATCCAAACTTCAAATCCTGATGGTGTGGGGTAACAATAGGGTTGAGATTCTTTTACCACAGCGCGATCGCTGCCCTTTCCTGCCTCGAAATATCCCTGTTGTACCAATTCTTCCCGAATTTCTCTCAGGGTTGGCAAATCCTCTGCATTTTTATAGTCTTCCAACTGATTTAAAGCGGCTTCTACCTGTTCTAGATACTGAATTTCTGTCTCGACTTCCTGCAAAAATGGTTTGATGGCATCCTTCGCACGTTTGAGTTTTTGATGCTTTTTGTATAAAGTTTGAGCATTCTGCACGGCATTTTTTTCGGGGTTGAGGGGAATTTTTACGGGTTGTCCTGTCTCGAAATCTGCAAGGAAGATCGACTGCATACCTGGTTTCCATTGATGGAGATAAGCCATCAGTAAGTCTGCATGGGTGCGATACTCGTCTGCATCTTTGGACTGTGAGAGGCGATCGCGAAATCCTTGCGCTTTATAGGCTAATTTCTTGCCTACATTCTTGAGTTTTTGTGAGATTTGGTGCTGTAACTGTTGAAATTGCTGCCGATTCCAAGCATTGCTATAGTAAACATCCAGTAAAATCTGCACATCTTTTGCGGGTTTTACCAGTCCCCAAGGCAGCACAGTGTAACCCGTTTCCGTCCATCCTGGAGTAAAATTACCCGTCGCGATCGCCTGCAACCATTCTCGCCAAGACTGAAACAATTTCTCCCATTCTCCCCCACTCAAATCCTGCGTCGATCGCTCTGGGGTTAAATTAGCCGACTCTACCATTAAATTTACTACAGTTGGACTCAAGCCGCGATAAGTTTTCAAAAGTTGTGTACCGATCGCCCCTGGTACAAGACTAACTCTCTCTTGCCACCGCTCCTGGGTTTCCTCTAAACTGGGAATATCTCCTAGAAGTGAGGGAGGAAATTCATAAGGTTGTCCCGTTTGCACCGTGCGGACCCGCGATTGTTTTGCACCGACTTGGTGTGCTACTGTGACGATGCGATCGCCTCCATCAGTCAAAATCGCATTACTATATTTACCCATCACTTCCACATAAAGATGCCACAAAGGTTCATCCTCGGGACGTTGAGCAAATTGTAAGTCTATAACCCTTTCCCAAGGGGCAATAGGGGCGATCGCCGTTAACGCTAATCCCTTTAATTGATGTCGTAATTGGTCGCTAAAAGTGAAGGTATCGCGATCGCGGGGAGGCGCACTTCCCAGACAAATTCGCGCCGCTTGCGGATGCCAGCAAATCGTTAGCCATCCTTTCTTTTGTAAGGTTCGCAAAGCCAAGAAAATTGTTTGCACGTCGCGCTGATAAACTTGTTCGACTCGCGCGGGAATCCAACGCGATCGCAAGTCCGCACAAACGGCGGCGAGAGTGGTAAAGTCTACAGGTTGCATAAGGGATTTTAGCGAGATTTTTTGGATTTTGACCGTTGAAATTTCCCCGGTAAAGTTGGTAAAACTCCCCCCAAAAGTAGCCCCGTAACGACGCTAAACGTTAAAACAATACCAAAAGGAAACTCAACCGACTGAAACGTTAAAAACTTCAGGGAAACTGGCTGAATATTTTGAATTGAAATTGTAGCAATGACAATCAGCCAAACTGCAAAAATTAAAGACGTTAAAAAACTGGCGATCGCTCTCATAAAATTTATCAGGAAAAGCTCGATTTAATTAAAATTGTAACAAACACCATCACCCCCAAAAATGCGATCGCGCCCCACCCCGCAAAAAATTTTTGTTAAATTACCGAGAAAGCAGATAAAATAAGCCGTAACGCCCCCCATATCCTTGCCAATCAGCTTAGAACGGAGTCTGAGTCGCCGTGAATATTACCGAAAATACCAATGTTAACAGCCTGCGGGGAGAAGTTTCCCGCCTCAGCGACGAACTGAAAGTTCGCGATCAACTGGTGCAACAGTTGTCCCAAGAACTATTTCGCTTAGTCAAAGGCAATAATCAATTTATGCCGCAACCTGACGTATCCGAACGTCACAAAGCCGAAATGCGGATGCTGCGAGAACAATTACAAGAAGTCGAACAGCAAGTTACTTTTTATCAACAACAGATCGCATCCCGCGATCGCGAAATCTATCAATTGCGTCAGTCAGCACAAGAAACAGGCGATCGCACCAGAATGCTAGAACAAGCATTGCAAGAAATGCCGCAAATTTATCGGCGCAAATTTGAGGAACGCATGATTCCCGTTAAAGAAAAAATCGAACGCTTACAACGGGAAAATCGACAACTGCACGTTGAATTACAAAGCGTCAGCTATCGTCTCGCGGTTAAAACCCGTCGCAATACCTCTCGAGTCGATCTCCCCAGTTTTGCCCGTCGTTTATCGGGTCCTATCCCCAGTTTTGGCAGTCTTTAGAGGCATATTTCCCTCTTTTCAATACTCCTCCTGAGATTAAGAGAGGGTAAAATTAACCCCCAAAATCAGTTTTTAAAAACCTTTTAAGGGCGCATCAAGCGCCCTCTTATTTGCCCAAAAATCCCATGACTGAAATTATTTTTATTGTCGATCTCCCCATTACCGCAGATTCTCCCGATCTTGTCGCCCTCAAAAAAGCAATCCTCTCTCATTCTCCCCATACCTCTCTAAAAATCCTCCCAGCTACCGCTAAAATCCCTTCTACAGGGTCTATTTATCCCCTCACCTTCAATTACCCAGAAACCCTCGAATTCCCAGGGAAATCGCTTTATCAACAGTGTAAAAATATAGAGCATTTGCGTCATTGGGTAGAAACAAATTTAGAGTATAAAACTGCTCAAGGAAACCACTGGCTTCCTATCGTACTCACGGCTAAAGGACCTTTATATGCTGAGGCGATCGCAGAAAGCGAAAATCGCCAAGCCTACGAACAACCCTGCCATTTATCTGATGCTTTACGGCAACCCCTCTATCACCTCGCTTATGAACTCCTAACATATTTAGAAGCAACCCCCACTGTCTATACTTTACAATTTAGTTATCAGGGGGAAGAAATTTTCTTCGATCGCCTCTTTCCCTTTCCCCACGAAAGCACTCGTATTTCTCTGGAAGTACAAAAACCCGACCTCTTTACCTGTCATGGGTTATGCTTAACTCAGCAACCGATTTTGGATTTAGCGATCTTTCCCGAGTCGATAACTCATTGAGTTCGCGATCGATACTCTTAAATCTAACTACATTTGCCTCGCAAATTTCCCATTACAGCAAAATTATGAGCTTTTTAAAAACTTGGTTGGTCGCAGAACTTCCCGGTATTAGCGATGAAGATAAGAAATCATTTCATTCCCTCGGCATCGAAAACACCGACCAATTATTGCAACAGGGAAATACATTAGAAAAAAGAAATGCGATCGCCGCAGAACTCAAATTGCAACCCCAACAAGTTAATAAATGGGTCGCACTGGCAGATTTAGCGCGCCTTCCTGGGGTAGGATGCAGCCATTGTGGACTACTGCTACATTCCGGGGTTGCTTCTGTTGCTCAACTCGCTCAAACCCCTGTATATCGCTTGCATCGGCAAATGTTACGCTTTCAAGTTGCCACCCTCAAACGCCGCGATTTATGTCCTCCTGTCGAACAAGTTCAACAATGGGTTTTTGAAGCACGAACTCTGTTCCCGTAGATTATTTTTGTAAGTTAGCTTCGACGAAGATTGCTACAAAAATAGCTACAAAAATAGCTACAAAAATAGCTACAAAAATGATATTACTGAATCTTGAATTTTGAGTTAAATTCATGCAGTTTAATCGTCAAAAAAAGAGAACAACATTACCTGAAGTCAACCTCATTCCGACTATTGATGTGGTAATGTGCGTTTTAACGTTTTTTCTCATTATTTCTCTGACCCTCAAAGGCCAGCAGACCAGTAATTTAGAATTACCAACAGTGGGAACGAGAACAACGGGAAATGTTAAGATTAAAGAAGAAATATTAAGTTTTTCTCTAAATCGGCAAGGCTCCCTCTTTTGGCGCGATCGCCTTCTCTCCGAAGCAGAAATGACAGAAACAGTACAAACATTTTTATTAGCAAATCCCGACGGTAAAATTATCTTAGAAGCCGATCGCCAGCTTCCCTATCAAAAAATTAGCCAACTGCTGCAAAAACTGGGAGAAATTGGCGGCGATCGCGTTTCCCTTGCGATTCAATAAGTAATTATCAATGAATTTTAGAGCTAGAAAATACAGTTCGCAAATGCCTAAACTCGACCTCATTCCCTTACTCAATGTGATGATGGTAGTTTTGGCGTTTTTTGTACTCATTTCTCTCTCTTTAAGGACTCCTCCTGACAGTGTAGAAGTTGAACTTCCCCAAGGAGAAGCAGGAGGAAAAATTGCAGGAGAAGTAGGAGAGAATTCTGCGATCGCCTATTTCAACACCAAAGGCAGATTTTTGTTTCAAGGGCAAATTCTCAGCGAAACAGAAGTACAAGAGAAAATTTTACTCTACTTACAGGAAAACTCGCAAAATAACGTTTTCTTAGTTGCCGATCCCGATGTTCCCTACGAACAGGTTATACAGGCCTTGAGTCAGATGCAAGCTATTGACGGCGATCGCGTTTCTTTAGGTCTATTCAGAAGTGACTAACTCTCGAAAACGAATCGTATCAAGCCTCGGATCGGCGCTACTAACCTGAACCTCAAAGCGATCGCCCAAAGCTACCGACCGAGAAATCCGATGGGGCAACTCTAAACCCAAATCTTCCAGTAAAATCAAACATAGTCCATCATCTTCCCGCAACCAACGCAAAACCATTGCCTGCCAAACCTCATCGGCATTGCGGCGCAAATATTCTAGCCCCCAATAGCGATTGGTTTGACGTTCCACTTGGGTTGCTTCATAGGCTGAAGCGGTGACACTAAACATAATTGCCTGCAATTCCTCTCCTGTGAGAGGAAGAACTTCTTCTCGTAAATGTGCTTTGATCTGAAAGTGAGCCAATAAGTCCGTATAGCGGCGAATGGGGGAGGTAACTTGAGTATAGGTATCAAGTCCCAAACCAGCATGGCGGGCGGGAGTAATGCCCATCTCACTGCGAGGCATACAGCGTCGCATGGCAGAGAAGCGCACTGGACCCGCCGGTAATTGCAAAAGTTCCTCTTCTGGTGGTAATTCCGGTTGAGGTTGTCCTCGAAACGGTAAAGCTAGATTGTTATCTTTGCCATAGCATCCCGCCACTTCCCCTGCTAAAATCATCATTTCCGCCACGAGTTGACGAGAGAGAGAATCATCTAAAAGTTCGATCGCAATTTCGTCATCTTCCTTGACTTTAATCGAAGATTCCGGCATACGAATATCGATCGCCCCGCAAGACTTACGCCATTGTTGCCGCAGTAAGGCAGCTTTCGCCAAATCAGCGATTTCCGGTTCCGCCTCAATCCCCAACTCCAACATTTCATCAACATCATCATAAGTGAGGCGATAGGTAGGTTTAATCCAACTGGCATGGATGCTATAGGTTTGGGGAGAACCATCCTCATTTAAGACTACCGCAAAACTCAGTGCCGCGCATTGTTGCCCCTGTACCAAACTCATTGGACCCGTAGCCAGTTCTTTCGGGAACATGGGGATCGTCCCGGTGGGGAGATACAAGCTGGTACTGCGACGGCGTGCCTCCAGATCTAGCACATCTCCCAAAGTAATGAGGCGAGTGGGATCTGCAATATGAATCCATAATTTTTGGCTTCCCTCTGCTGTCACCTCGACACTCAAACCGTCGTCAATTTCCTCAGTAGCTGCGTCGTCGATAGTGTAAACCTTAAGATGGGTTAAATCGAGGCGATCGCGATCGCGGTCTTCGGGGGGGGATATTAAACGATCTTGGGCAACATCAAGAATAGGTTGAGCAAACTGCACGGGATAAGCACTCCGCCGAAGGAATAAGTTTTCGTGAATTGACCATCGACCCAATTCCACTAAGAGTTTAAAGGCAGCGTCGGCGGTTTGGGGGCGATCGAGGGTAGTGAGGATTTCTTGGGCGAGACGATGATTTTGTTCGGGTTGGAGGACAAATTTTTCGAGGGACTCCAAACGCGGGCGATCGCCATCTTGCCAAGCAACGGTTTTTCCAGCCAGATTTTCTTTCAGTCGTTCCAAAAATTCTTCGCGATCGCGCTGGCGTTGTTCTTGAACGGCAATTTGGTGTTTAATTTCCTCAACTTGACTGCTGGGGCGAGGTTCGTAGATTTCCGCTTTACGTTTGAAATAAATTTTATCTTCTGCCAAGAGGACATAAGCGGCATAACACACCGTGGGCGTATCTTCTGAGTAAAGAAGTTGCGCCAAATCTGCCGGAGTCACTCCTTCTCCCTCTTCCACCAACAATTCCCAAGCCACTTCTAAGTTTGCCGGATCGAGATAAGGTACGATGGCGGCAAGAAAATCGGGAATATCCTTCACCTCATAGCCTTGGGCAATTTCATAATCAATCCGTTGGGGTTTGAGGGAGTGAGACTGCCCCTTTTCGTCAATAAATAGCCAATTCTTTTTACCTTCAGGGCGATCCGCGACGGCTAACCGACGTTCTCCGTGCAATCTAAATTCAATCAGCGTTCCTTTGTCCACCCGCTCGCTTTTCCCCCGTAAATTGCCCTTTTTATCTTACAGGGAAGGGGTAAGCGATAATATATATATTTTTCATGTCTTTAAAAGCTCTAGTTTCTTCTCTCTTGGTGATAATCAGCGCGATCGCCTTGGGAATCTCCGCATTCCTCTTGCTACCGGAGTTTCGCAGACGGGAAACGGTGCAGGAAAATTCTCTGTTTGTCTCTGAGTTTGTCCCAACCCGACAGCATCAGGAACAATGGATTATTGATGGCGATCGCGCCCGAGAACTCCTCAAACAAGGGGCTATTCTCCTCGATGCGCGTCCTGTAAACAATTTTCCGATTCCATCTCTCAAAAATGCTCAGACTGTCCGGTGGCAAGATTTTTCGCAACCCCAGGCACCTCACCGAGGCAAACTATTAGAAGATGATGCAGTATTAACGGCAAAATTACAATCCTTGGGGATCGATCGCGATCGCCCAGTTGTTGTTTTTGGCGATCCTTTGAGAGGATGGGGGGAAGAAGGGCGAATCGTTTGGATGTTAAGAACTTTGGGACATTCTCAAGCATATCTCGTGGATGGGGGTGCGAAGGCGCTGGGAAATATTAGCTTAACCTCTGCACCCAAACCGGGAGATTTTACCGTACAGCGCGTTTCTACTTGGGAAATTGGGGTCAATGAACTCAGAACCGCGATCGCGCAAAATCGCCTTGTTGTCATCGATAGCCGAGAAGCGAGAGAATATCAAGGAGAAACTACCTACGGCGAATCTCGGGGGGGACATCTTGCCAAAGCAATTCACTTATACTATAAAGATTTATTGGATGAGGAGGGGCAACTTTTGGGACGGGAGAAAATTTTGGCAAAATTGCAAGCAAAAGGGATTTTTCCCGATATGGCGATCGCCGTTTACTGTACGGGAGGAGTGCGATCGGCATGGCTAACAGTAGTTTTGGTCGATATGGGCTTTGATGTGAAAAACTACTCCGGTTCAATGTGGGAATGGTCGTCACTCCCTGCAAATCATTATCCCCTAATCAATCATTAATGTATTTAAAACATATATATTTAAGAAATTTTCGCAATTACCTCGAACAAGAGGTTAAATTTGAGGCGCAAAAAACGATTATTGTGGGCAATAATGCTCAGGGAAAATCCAATCTTTTAGAAGCAGTTGAACTTCTCGCTACTCTGAAAAGTCATCGCACCAGCCGCGATCGCGATTTTGTCAAGGAAGGGGCGATCGCGGGGCAAATTGAAGCTACCGTAGAAAGAACTTATGGAAGTACCGATCTGGGGTTAATTCTTCGCAAACAGGGCAGAAGAACAGCAAGACTCAATTGCGAAAACTTGCGCCGTCAAATGGACTTTTTAGGACATCTTAATGCGGTACAGTTTTCGAGTTTGGATTTAGATTTAGTGCGAGGAAGTCCCGAAAATCGTCGCAATTGGTTAGATTCTTTACTCGTTCAACTCGAACCTGTTTACGCTTATATTTTACAACAATACGATCGCGTTTTGCGTCAGCGTAATGCTCTCTTACGAAAACTCAAAAAAGCGGAAGAAACACCCAGTCAAGATACCTTTACGCAACTGGCTCTCTGGGACGCACAATTAGCAGCAAATGGGTCACGGGTCACGAGACGAAGGGCGCGGGGTTTAGAGCGTCTTATCCCCATTGCACAAGGATGGCACGCCCGAATTAGTGGGGAGAAAGAAGTGTTAGAAATAAACTATACTCCTAATGTTAATTGGGATCGCGACGACCCCGAAACTGTTCAGAATGCTTTTCTGGCTCAAATTCGCGATCGCCAGATTCCAGAAAGACATCAAGGCACCAGTTTAGTTGGACCCCATCGCGATGAAATTGAATTAACGATTAATGGGACTCCGGCAAGATTTTACGGTTCCCAAGGGCAACAACGCACGTTAGTTTTGGCTTTGAAACTGGCTGAGTTAGAGTTAATAGAAGAGGTGATCCGAGAACCTCCGCTTTTATTGTTAGATGATGTTTTAGCAGAATTAGACCCCAACCGACAAAATCAACTCTTAGAAGCCATTCAAGACCGTTTTCAAACCTTAATTACAACCACTCATATTCATGCTTTTGATGCACAATGGTTGAATGCGTCGCAAGTTTTATCGGTGATGGAGGGGAGTATTAGTATTTTCTAATGCTTAATTGGGACTTACGCATTAGCGGGCAAGATGCCCGCACTACCATAACTATAATAGAATACAGTAGTGGGAGCGTCTCGCTCCTTAACTGCGTAAGTTCTATTAAACTGCGTAAGTTCTATTAAACTGCGTAAGTTCTATTAAACTGCGTAAGTTCTATTAAACTGCGTAAGTTCTATTAAA
>NZ_JACSWA010000363.1 GCF_016888125.1 Spirulina sp. CCY15215 | reverse complement strand
TTTCATTATACAAGTGCGAACATCACTTTGAGTAATGGGGTTGCGAAAAGGCTCAAAGAGTGCGGGGGTTGCGGTTAATCGTCCAAGTAAGCCCAAGTTTTGGCGGCGTTCGGGGTTGGAGGAGGAAGGAGTAAACAAAACATCAATTTGGCGACCTTCTGGGTGAATGTCTTTGCTTGTTTCTACAACACCGAGAGGAGAAAGGAGTTCGCTGAGATATTGTTTGGCGAATTGGTCGTGGATAAAACGAGTCACGGG
>NZ_JACSWA010000362.1 GCF_016888125.1 Spirulina sp. CCY15215 | reverse complement strand
ATACGTTTGACTTCCAAAGAAGCCGAAAGAGTGCCGATCTAGAACCCGCACCGTGACTAGATTGTAGCACCCCGATCCTATAGGGGTCAAGCCAATCACCCAATTATTGCGGCCAGTTTGCAATAAGACCCTAGAGAAAATCCCTGAAACCCAGTCAGGACAGGCAACCTATAGGGGTCAACGAGAGAATGAGCGTTTCAGCGATCTTCCGACCCCTATAGGTCAAGTTAGATTTTCCATTTCATGGGTCGATAGGTGTCTCGTTCCCCCATCAAGCAGGAAATATACTCCCAAACCTGAAGCTCGAAGCAGCGATAATAACTTACCGTTTGCCCAGTATGAGGATGTGTTGTTTCCAACGAGAGTTTATCTTGCCAGTGCTTCAGATATTTCTTCAACGCACCGGAATGAAGATAAACTCCACCACGATTATCCGGTGGCGTAAAATCTTCTGGCGTGAAAATACTAGAATTCACAAGATACATTACAAAAGAATCCACCACCGGAGCGCGAAACTCCTCAATGAGATCGGAAACCAACGCCGGATGATTATCGCGAGGGACGTGCAGATTGCCAAAATGCGAGTGCAATCCCACGGCCAAAATCAGCGAGTGCAAATTCTGGTGCAGCAGGGTATAGCCCAAACTCAGTAGGCTATTCACCGGGTCTTGGGGCGGTCGTCGGGTGCGTTTCTCAAAGGCAAAAGGTTCTTGCACCAATGCTCCCAATGCCTGAAAGTAAATCCGAGAGCCATTGCCTTCGTGACCGAGCAGGGATTCAAGGGTTTCGACACCTTCAATTTTTGCTAAAGCCTCTCCCAAATTAGCAACAGCCTCCACAACCTCCAAAATCTGGCGATCGCGATTGAGCCGCCGCAACAAAATGCGGTAATTGTGCAGCTTTGCGCGCCGATGCAGCCTCGATACAGCATGGGAATGCGACTTAGAGCGCTGGTACGATGAGTGAGTGAAGGAATAATCTGGGAATCCAGATTCCCAGATTTCCTACGCTTTGCGATAATCCATGATATTTCGTGCCGTCTTCGCCAATGCCTGGAAATCTTGCTGGAGATAGCGATAATAGCTTTGCTCTCCCGCGTCCTCGAATATAAACGAAGGGGATTTAAAGCGCAACTGCGAGGAAGTGTACAGCGTCATCATCACTTTCCTATCCGCAAAAACCAAATGATAGGTATTAAAAGCTGCGTAACCAAGGACTTGCAGTTGAGTCGCTTCGGTTTCCATTTGCCGCACATATTCCAAGGTTGAGGCAATTTTGTACTGCATGGCAGCAGTCCCTTGCCCCGCTAAAGTCGAGTAAGCATCAAATTCAGGGCATTCGGGGTCGAGCAGGAGCAGCGTGGTAGTTTTGTCAGCATCCTGAAAGCGACGCTTGAGGGCGGCATTATAGCGCGATACCCACGATTTCCCGTCTCGCAACAGTACCTTGAGTTCTTGGGCTTCAGCAATCCATCGGGTCTGGTCGTAATATTCCTCAACTCCCGTCAGTGCCACCAATCCCGTGACTTCGCGGGCTTCCTTGAGAGGAAAGAGATCGTAGACGCGCTGAAATTCTTGGGATTGCGAGGCTTGCAGTTCGGCAATGACGGCAAGGCGATCGCCTTCGATGCGACGATAGAATGTTTGCAGAATGCCGATAAAATCCTGACGCAGCACTAATTCCGATATGCCCGTGTACAATCCACTAATAATCAAAGCTGTCGAAAGCTGCCCAAAAAACGAAGCGAGGAAGGGGTTAGCCGCAACCTTGGGAAGCAAAGAAATAGCAAGGCAAGCCAAGCCCAAACCGAATAAGCCAGAGAATAAGAGCAGACTTTTGTACTTCCATTTGATGCGAGAGGAACTGGATTCGAGGGGATTATCGCTCACTTGATTCACCAGAAATCTTTAGAGATTGTAGCATTTTATCTGGGTATCCAGATTCCCAGAATCATCTCGGTCATTCGCAGTAAATCTTCGCCATCTTCGACAACAGAGCTTAAGCTAGAAACAATTCCCGCTCTTCCCCCCGATTCCCCAACGATTCCCGATTCCCGATTCCCGATTCCCCCTACTCCCTACTCCCTACTCCCTACTCCCTCTCTTCCCCCGATTCCCACTCTACTCCCTACTCCCTACTCCCTACTCCCTAAAAAATGCACCACTTCCTCATCGGCATCCCCGCAAGCGGCAAAAGCACCTTCGCCCAACTTCTCGCCCAAGTCATTCCCGATGCCGCAATTATCTCCACTGACAGCATTCGCAAGCAATTATATGGCGATGAAACCGTGCAAGGCAACTGGAGCGACATCGAAGCCAAGGTATTTCAAGAAATCAGAGCCGCCGTTGCCAACGGCAAAACCATTATCTACGATGCCACCAACATAAAACGGCATCAGCGCTTGAATTGGCTGCATTCCTTGGGTGACTTAGAACTGGCATGGCTGGCATGGTGTCTCGATCCCCCCGTTAAAACCTGCAAAACCCGCAATTGCAATAGAGAGCGCCGCGTTCCGGTAAACGTCATCGAAGACATGGCGACGGCGCTGAA
Organism: Spirulina sp. CCY15215; assembly: GCF_016888125.1. Taxonomy (GTDB): domain Bacteria; phylum Cyanobacteriota; class Cyanobacteriia; order Cyanobacteriales; family Spirulinaceae; genus CCY15215. The sequence goes on along the minus strand of NZ_JACSWA010000362.1, from coordinate 15,022 downwards.
GCAATTCCCACCCATTGCGGCTGAGGGGCTGGCAATGGTCAGCCAAGTCAAGCCCGATGCCGATGAACAATGGCTTCAGGGGAAACTCGCCAGTGTTACTCAATCCCAACAGCAGCAATGGCATCGCACCGCTAATTATCAATGGCACGCTTACTCTGGCTTGCTCGACTGCGATCGCCTGCTGCATCTCATTGCTTTGCTCCTCGATAATGCCAGGGAAAATGAGGAAATGCTGGATTCTCCCGAGGCGCTCTGCAAAGTCATGGAACAAAAATGGGGCAAACTCTACGGAGAAGCCGATAAGATCGCCCAAGATTTAGCATGGTTGCAAGCCAACGGCATCATTGCAGGCAGTACCGAGGGGCAATGGCAGTTAGCGGAAATACCAAGGAATCACGCCATTGCCCATGCTTACTCGGATCGCGATGTTTTCTTGCGAGTCATGGAAACCATTCGCTTTATGGCGCGGCATCCCTTTGAACGCGAAGCTGGCAAAAGCGTGCAGGAGGCATTGCTCGAGGCGATGGGACAAGCAGGAATTTACATTCCCAAGAGTGCGATTGAAACCCTGCAAAAAGACATTGAGCGCGTTCTCAAACCCTACGGCATCCTTGCTGGCAAACCCTACCGTCGCGGTTATTATCTGGGTACGGGGGTCTTCAATGCCAGCGAACTCAACCAAATTTATAACGCCCTGCAAAGTTTCTCCCAACGCTCCGACGCTCCCGAAGTGACGGCATTATTCGCTTTAGCCGAACAGCGCTTGCAACAGAGCCGCTTGCTGCACGAGGACACGAAATATCCCCTCAGAATGCTGGGTACCAAATCCATTGTCGATCGCGATCGCCTGCCTGGGTCTTCCCTCGCACGACAGCCAGAAACCATCGAGAACGCCATTCTCGCAGGGGAACTCCTCGAATTACAACGCTTGCCCGGAAGCGGCAAGTTCAACAGCGATGCCCCGCACTTTCTGGCTTATCCTTTGCAGTTGGTGTTTCATCAAATTGCTTGGTACTTGGCGATAGAAGTGGCAAGCAGGGAACAAAAAGGCTTATTGCGCTTTGAACGCTTGGATCGCTTGTGCCTTGGCTACTCACAAAATCGTCATCGCAGCAGTGAAGAACAGTACCGCGCCCTCAAGAAACTCCATCGCCTCTATGATGCCAGTGCCGGGCTGTATTTGGGCAATGACCCCAAGGTACAGCAGAATTTCTTGCAGGGGGAGAAGGCAGCCGCAACGACGGTAGAACTGTGGATAACCTCAGAGAAATATCGCTTCATTGCCGAAGGAACCCAGCGCTTTCCCCGCCAGCAATTGAAACTGTCGAAGCCTCCCGAACGCTCCGGTATCAATGCCAAGGATAAGTTATTTTGCCTTAAAGATACAGGAAACAAAGATTTTCCCCATCGCTTGCGGGTGACGCTGCCAGTTTGGAGTCTCGATGATATCGAACTGCAACGCTGGATTCTGGGCTTTGCCGGGCATATCAAGGTTATCCAGCCAGAACCGTTGCAGCAAAAGATTGCGGAGATGGGAGAGGGGATTGTAGGGAGTAGGGAGTAGGGAGTAGGGAGTAGGGGGAATCGCTAAAGCCTTGTCTGGCAAGGGCAATCAATACTGCTGTCCGTAGCAGTCAAGCGATGGCGTTCTCCTCGGAATGCCATCGGGTTTTTTCTAGTTCCCGCGAACTATTTAGCGGATACCGGGGGGTCTCATTTTTGCAGAAGCCCAAAAAATCGCTGTAACCTTGATATACTCTGGGTTTCAGGGATTCTCTGAGAAAATCGGTATCCGCATCCAGACAGGGCAAAGGTTTCGAGGATTTTGACGGGTAAAAAAGTTGCTGCGACGGCACAAGATCGGGTTATAATCAGGGGGTAGACGCAAACTGCCTTGCAAGTCCTTGCTAATCAAGGGTTTGAAGTAGGGTCCGTCTCAACGCTCCTCTGTGAGCGAAACGTATGGAAACAATGAGTCAATGCCCTCTATCGACTCGGATTCAGTCTCAACGCTCCTCTGTGAGCGAAACGTATGGAAACTATAAGAAAGCAAAATATGCACTCCTTCGCGTGTGGTGTCTCAACGCTCCTCTGTGAGCGAAACGTATGGAAACAGAATCGTTAATATGCTTTATCGCTTCTTGATAAAGTCTCAACGCTCCTCTGTGAGCGAAACGTATGGAAACGCATCACTACCAACTTTTTCTTGCCAACGTTGCTGTCTCAACGCTCCTCTGTGAGCGAAACGTATGGAAACCTATTGGCTCGCCTCTATTATCCTTATTCGGATTCGTCTCAACGCTCCTCTGTGAGCGAAACGTATGGAAACATAAGCGGGAATTGTCGGCGCGGTTGCAGGATAAGCGAGTCTCAACGCTCCTCTGTGAGCGAAACGTATGGAAACGCATTGTAGAGACTTAATCGATAAGAGTCTGAACCCGTCTCAACGCTCCTCTGTGAGCGAAACGTATGGAAACTTATTTTTCTCAATCAGTTTGTAGCACTTTTTGAGGTCTCAACGCTCCTCTGTGAGCGAAACGTATGGAAACTTAATGCTATAGAGTAGGCTGCTAGTTGAAAGTAAGGTCTCAACGCTCCTCTGTGAGCGAAACGTATGGAAACAAACCTGCAACGCTGTTGACTATCGCACCAATTGTCTCAACGCTCCTCTGTGAGCGAAACGTATGGAAACCGAGGGCTAACGGTTGACGCTGCTGGACAATTAGGTCTCAACGCTCCTCTGTGAGCGAAACGTATGGAAACCTGAGAATCCTTTAAAGTCATAGTATTTTCTCCCTGTCTCAACGCTCCTCTGTGAGCGAAACGTATGGAAACTCCACACACGATCGTCGTGGAACTCGCGAATAGAGTCTCAACGCTCCTCTGTGAGCGAAACGTATGGAAACCCCGATTCAAGTTGGGTAAAGGCATCTTCTGGGAGATCGAGTCTCAACGCTCCTCTGTGAGCGAAACGTATGGAAACATCTTTTTCGCGGCGCAAATCAAAAGATCGCCACGGTCTCAACGCTCCTCTGTGAGCGAAACGTATGGAAACTTTCTAGGCGATCCCAATCTTTTTCGAGGGATCGCTTTTCCAATTCCCCACAGAAATCGATAAATCCGGTCAGTCGCACGAACTCATCTAAAAACCCACTAGCCGCCCAAAAACTCGTGTTAAAGTAAGAAATAAGAGAACAGCCAAGGCAATGCAGATTATTTGTCGCATTCCTAAGAGGCTGCAAATGCAAAGAATCCGCAACGCCATCAACCGAGCCAAAGCCATCACCGCCTGCACCATTGCCGGACTCAACGCCCATCCCGCCATCACCACCACCTTCAACGCCGTTGCCTGGCTGGTGGTAGAGGTAGCCAACGAAAAACACGATGAGGGCTAAAGAAGGCTAAAGAAAACAGCGCATCCCGATCCTGCAAAGGAATCGGGGTTATTTTTGGGTTATCGTACTTGCTTCGATTTGCTGCCAATCTTCCGGGGTCAACACTTCCAGCACCACCTTGCGAACATCCAATTTTACCGCCATTGGAGTCGGATCGCTACTGCATTTCCTCGCCTTAATATCGCGTTCTACCGCATCCAACAAGCGTTCTTGAATCTCTGGCGCGGGTTGCTGCAAGCGGCGTTCTAAAATCCCTTTGCCTGTTGAAAAAACTGTTGAGAATTCTTGTTTGCAGCCACGTTCTTCGATAAGATCGCCCAGTTGTCTCATAACCAAGGATCGCAAGCGCGAATACTGCACGTAGCTGCTGGGATTCTGAAGAAACCGACCCAACCCTGCACCGAGGTCATAACCCGCACCGACTTCTCCCCCACATTCCTCCTCGACGCGAATGGCTTCTTTTAACCATTCTTCATCTTCAAAGCACGCCATAAGATCGATCTTATTTTTTGTTGCAGTCATGGGTCAGATACTTTCTTTAGAAATTACAAAATATTGTACCATTAATACAAGAGTATAATATTAACCTTGTATCAGTTTGTATCAGTCCGTTAAAATCTTTAACATCCCCACAAATTGTTGGATTCGCGCTGCCATTGTAGCAATCGCAGCCAAGCACGTCCGCGACTTCGAGGAACATTGGCAACCTGCTTTAGAAAGCATGAAAGAAGAAGATAAATATTGGGATTGGGCATTCAAAAAACGACTTTCGCTGCAAGATGATAATTTTGAAGGTTATGCCCTCGAATGTGAAGACATGACCCAAGGTTTGATAATGCTTGAAACCCAATGGCATCACTCTCAAATCGATGGCAAAGAAAGCGATCGCCTTGTTTACGTCGAAAATCTCGCATCGGCACCGTGGAATCGAATCGCGAGAGAACCAATCATTTATCGCGGTACGGGAAGGGCTTTACTTCGGTTTGCCAGACAGCGCAGCCTCGATTTAGGATATGGCGGGAGAGTTGGTTTGCATTCTCTCTCCAATGCCGTCAAATTCTACGAGAGATGCAATATGCCCGGTTATGGTGCCGATCCGGACAAGGAATATCTCGATTATTTTGAGTATGGGGAAATTGAGGGCTGAATGGGAGGATTAGCGATCGCGATCGAGGGTTTCAATGACCCAATCTTTTGCCTCAGAATAGATGTAATAAGGAGCTTGATTATACTCTGGAGTATTGCGATCGATAAAAGGACAAGGAGTGCGATCGAGAATTATCTCGACATTGCGATAAATTTTTCCCATTTCATCGAGAATTTCACTACCCCAACAAGCCTCATTCGGATCTGCTTGAAGCGGATCGGCTGCTTCCGGAATGTATTGCTTGCGATCCTCTGTCAGAATTTCATCGAGACGCTCTTTAGAAATCCCTTTTGCACCATGCGTTACGGCGTTACGTTTATCAAACCAATAATCCAGTCGGTTCAGAGAATCGATAATACGTTGCCAAATTTCCTGCTTGTCAGGTCGGCGATACAACACTAAAGCCTCGGCAAAATTACGCTTGCTAAAACGACCGTCAAGACGATGATACGGCCAATCTGGATTGAAATTAGCGTTAACTTTTTTCTTTAGTTCTTGTTCGCGATCCGTAAATAAATTCATCAGTTGTCTATCTTGTTGTGTCACGCGCCAGCTTTGCAAAGACCAGCGAGGTTTTCGATCTTCATCAAAATAGCGATCGCCATCCAACTTAACAAACAAATAGTGCAAAATTTCTTCATAGAAAGAGCCAAAACAAAATAAGAAATTAGCAGCCTGTCCTAATTGCCAATAAATCCGACATCGTGTATAAAGATTGAGAGCAGGTTCGTAAGATCGACAGACTCGAAACGGATTTTTCTCGCGATCTATCATTATCCCTCGGTAATCTTTGGGGGGTGTCATTCGCAAAGCGTAATCGGCACAATTAGCAGCAGCAACTGCATCAAGGTTGAAGTAAGCAACTGCCATCTCTGAAGCATAAAGAGCTAATTCCAAACGATAATAACTGTCTGCAATCCCAGTAATTTTTGACCGTTCTAAAGACTTAAGAATACCATCCCATTCTTTCAAAATTACATTTGCGCCATCAAAATCCCAACGCTTTAAAAGTTTTTTTACAGTTTGATACTTCTGCACGCGCTGATAGCGCCAATAAGAAACTTTATTGCACTCAGAGGCTTTACCAGCCAAAAGATTCTTAATTGATAACTGTGGCTCTAGGTAAATCTGATTAGCAATACCAGACGTAATCGCTTGTATTCGCAATGCTGTCTGCATTTGCGGCGTACCGCCTTTAACGCTAATCAAAATCATTTCATTGGCATCAAGCGTCTTAAAAAAGTTATAGTATTCCCCAAATAAACCATCTTGGTCGATAGCGGAAATGCTCTGGGAAATAACAATTTTTTGCACATTCAGATGATCCTGAAATTCTCGCTCAATCCAAAGTTTAAGAATCGCGAAAAGATGAATAGTATCGGAATTATAACCCTGATTTTTCTCACCCTCTATAAATTCGGGTTGGTCGGTGACGAAAATGTAAACATCACTGGCAGATTTTTTGATTGCCTCTTCAATAACACCAAGAATACGACCAGGACGAATCCGATTGTGCCATAATTCCGGCTGGGCTTTATACTCTTGCAGCAAGCGTTCGGTATAGCTGCGAAATGTTTTAACCTGCCACAAGGAATACAGTTTTTCACTGACTAACTTCCAACGATCTCGCCACATTTGCAATTCAGTGGCATCGAGTTCGCTTTCAGCCGCTTTGGTATTCGGTTCGTTGCGATCGAAGCCAATGGGAATGAAGAAATTGCCTTGTTCTTCCGATAATTTCACGGCTAGATCGGAAGTGCCAATGTTGGCAATGAGAATGGTCATGGTTTTTATTTTTCTGTAAATTAGCGACAAATAAAAAGGAGACTCAAGCTATCAAATCAAACCGCGATTGCCCCAGATTTCTTGATAGTTTGTATTCGCTTGGGTTCGCAATGTATTCAAAAAATCTCGACGCTTGCCCGTGCAGTTAAAAATGGTCGCGACTTGATACTCACCAAGCTCCTTAATCCAAATCGGTGAAGGATTTTGCTGGGAATCGCCGCATAACTCGGAATCATACAAATTTCTTCCCTTACCATTAGTTCCGAGAAATGCCTCCTGATGCAAAAGACCCAAGCTAAAACATTTATTACCAATTGGAGCGCCGCCGCACAACACCATGCAACAGTTTTGACGCAGGACTTCATGGGTTGGCAATTGTCCGTCATAAGGTGTTGCTAAGTTCTGAATCGGCAACGGTGTAATGCCTGTCAACTGACTCAGTTGTTGATAAAAGCCTTGTAATTCTGTTTTAAAGCAAGTGTGCCAATGTTCCAAAGTAGTAGGGGAAGCGGAAAACCCTTGGGTTGCCTCAAGAGTCGCACCGCGATAAAACGGTTGTTCTGAACGCTGATAAAGCGGACGACGCGCTCCCTGTCCGACACCGCCCAAATGAAACATCAACCATGTTAAATGCTTCATCAAGGCTTGAATAGCATTGCATTGGCTTTGGGAAAGCGATCGCGCTTCGGGGGAAAATTCAACGCATAACGCTCCAGATTGCTTCAAGCACGCAGCATTCTGAGCTTGAACGCGGGTCCTAGGGCTGCGACCATTAGCAATGGTAAAACGCAGTACCCCTTGCATTTGCGGGTCTATCCCGCCAAATAACATCGGCTCCCATCGCGTCTGCACGTCAGCAGAGGCAACAAAGCCAAGGCTCAAGACGCGAAACCAATAACGCAGCATCGACTTAAAGGCAATGGGACGTACTTCGGGTTCGGATTCCCCTACAAACTTTGCCTTCTCTTCGTTCCACTGGAGAAATTGATAGCTGTGAATGAGTTGCCCGGTCAACTTAAACGAAATCTCGCAAATGGGTGAAGATTTCGAGGAAATCACTTGCTTATTAACCTTATTAACCGCACCGTAACCCGAATTCACCTGCGACCCCAAGCCCTCCTGCAATCCCTCAATCAACCATTGGCGAACTTGCAGAAAAGCAGCTTGGCTGCAACGAACGGTCGGGCAAAGAGCAATACGAAAGGTGACATTTTTGAGAGACAGAAAAACATTGGGATTGGATTGATACTTTAGTTCTCCTCGTTCCCATTTCCAAATGTTGTTCGCCATATCGACTGCCAAGTTGGATCGCCATTGCTTCCCAGTGGGATAGGCATCTAAGAAAATCACCTTTCCAGCCTGATGTTCTTCGGGAACATCTAATGCACCAAAATAACAAGCAATTTCTTGTTCGACTTGCTGGGTAGGCACTCTCCCTAACTCAGAGATTGCCGTATCGCATCGTTCCCGCATTGCCGCCGCCCGCGCAACGCCTCGTAATGTAGAAGAAGGGAAACAGGGCATTCCCACCGCATCAAAAGCAGGCAGCAGGATTGATTCGGGTCCTCGCTGTCCTCCCACTCGCACGCGCCAATCGCATTGAACAGTCAGCACGCTGTTTTCCTTAGTCAACCACGGTGTTTTTACAATCGCATTATCTAAAATTTCATCAAGATAGCGATCGCGAGTTTCGTAGTAGGAACGATACCCCGATGACTTTTGTGCGGCTTCTTGCAATACCTTTGTTTTTAGTGCATTTTTTATCGCGTCATCCTCAGCATTGGGCAAGCACATCCAACGCAAGTATTCAACAAAACCTGCTGTATTATCGGGTTGAATTTGAGGATTATAGCTTTCCAACCATTTAGAAGTTTCAGGCATTGTTATTTTCTCCTGCTTTGATATCGTAGTAAACAGCGTTTGCCCAGAAACTAAATTCCTTGGCAACTTCTAAGGCAATCCCCGTTAAACCGAGGTAGTTTTCCGCATTGGTTTGTTGCTGCGTAAGCGTTTGAATGCCTTCAATTCCTGCCAGATTTCGCGTTCTGGAAATTGTATCGAGGCATTGAAAGAATTGTTCGACAATTTCACGCCGTCCTTCTTGGCTTTGGATGGCACGTTCTTCAATCGGGATCTCTTCAGGATTTTGACCCTTCCATTTATTCAACGATAGCTCTTCTCCCTTCAGGCGCAACAATCCCCATGTAGAAAGATAACTGTACAATTCCTGTGCTTCGCTTTTCTGTTCCTGAAGGTGCTTTTTGCATTCGTCTTGACTGATTGTGCCTTCGTTGGCAGCATCATCATATCGCTTTCGTAACTGAGATAATGCCGTATAAATAGGGGAACTGTAACTACGCGGATCGAAACTCATGCTGCTTCCTCCTCATCTGTTGTGGTTTTAGGTGGTAATATTGCTTGATTCCATTGGCGAACGAAACCGCGCCCCAAACTTTCTTGACCGCCTAGTTGCAAAATCGAATTATTATCCAATAAATTCTGAAAATCTTGCTGCGATTGATTGGGATTCCGCGTTTGTCGAACCGTTCCCCACGTAAAATACATTAGAGTATCAGGAGAAATAGCTTCTTCATAGCGAAAACTACCATCGGCAACAATCTTATGCTCGTTGAGCTTCACTTTCACTTGTCGCCACAGACTCATTTGAATTAGCGTTTCGCAATGTTGATTCGGCAAAACCAAAACATTCTTAATGCTAGTTTCGTAACCTTTGGGAATGTAATCAGCAAAGTCGTTCCATTCTTGCAATTTCCCTCCAGCAATTTGAGCATCCTTAAGATAAATTGCTTGATTGAGATTGCTGCTATACTCTGGAATCTCAGTCACGCTCGATGCCGTTGGATTGCAAAAGCGCTGCCAGCGTTGCAGTAAAAGCGGAGAACTTACCCAAATAACCCCATGACTTAAAGAGGCAACGGGAAACCAAAGAATTGAACCATCGCCAATCCAAATGCTACCTTGTTCGAGTTGAACGAGCTTATGACCGACTTGGAGTTCATAAAGCTCGACAAACTCTGAATCTTGTAAATCTTTCAGTTCGGGTCCGAATAATTGAACTTTGGTAATCCGCGATTGAATGCAGGTTTCTTCAAGCTCTCCAATATGGGCATTCAACTGCTTGACTTGTTCGGTTTGATTGCTGAGTTTGGCATTGTCTCGCTCCTCTTTTAACGTTTGCAAGCGAATGAAATCATCCAAGCCAACACTGGCACGCAGCCGTCCCCGAATGGTACTCGATGGCAGATAGGGCAAGTTCGTATGGGTTTCGCGGGCAATCCCCACCACATTTCCTTCCTGCGACGTTCCCCCCGTATGCAAAGGAGATAAAAGATACAAATAAGTTAGATTCATCGTTGTCCCCAGAGTAATGTTCCGTAGTTGAGTTTGTGAAACGTATCCAGCCAAGGCTTGCCCGTCGGATCGGGCAGCAGGCGATCGCGAGGAAAACACCCCGGCTTGAAGCAATACACGGTTCCAGGCGGCACGAAAGCCCGTTGTGGTTGCAGGGCAAAGGTTTTAACGGTCTTCGGTTTGTTGTCCTCCTTTTGCTTACGCTCCTCCCTGCGCGATCGCACGCCTCCCCACCACAATTGGCGATCGCCCACGCAGCCCAGCAAGCAATCTTTCCACGCCTGGGGATACAGCCCATAGGTGAGTTCTTCGGAAGTTTCTGCCAAGCCAGGGGTCAGCAGATAAGCGAACATTCCAGGTTGGATAGCGTCGGGTTTATGGGGTTGAGTCAGAGCTTGCAAACCCTCAATCTCCTTCTGAGAATCGGCAACCTTGGAGACAAGAGCATGATGCCCTTCACCTCCCAAGCGCACGACAACGCGAGTGTTGGGCAACCCCTCGAAATTTGCTCTCACAACTAAACGCCATCCCGCCTTGAGCCGCGTTGCCACTTCGGTAAAGAAGCCTTCCTCGTCTTTGACCTGTCGCTGTCCCGGTTTCATCTGGGTGTGAGGCAATACCTGCACGTCCCAGGGATCGTCGGTGAAGTGATGATGCTTAAATTCATTGCTGCCTGTGAGATATTCCAGCAATGCCGTCGCTTTCATCCAAGGTTTCGGCGGCGCGGCAATGTATTCGCCCTTGAGTTCGGGTGAAACCATCGGCGGTAAGCTACTTTCGGGATAGCCAATGCACTCCCAAGCTGGCAAAGTGCGACAGGACACCAACCGGGTCAATCGTTCCCAATCCGAGGATTTTTCATCATCGGATTCATCGCGTCGTTGCTTGACTCCAATTAAATCCTTGGGAGTCGGCAGCCACAGGGTGCTTTTGCCATCGAGCAAGAAGGGTCCGAGAAATTCGGGATTCTTTTGCTGGGTATGGGCAGCCGATCGCATTGCCTGAAAGACGGTACTAGGCATGGGGGGAAATTGTCCTTTGGCACGAGCGCCTTCCCCTGGGCTGAAGGGCTTAGACTCGCGAAAGAGGAGGACATCAAGGGGGTCGATAATATACCAATCCATTTTTTGGGGAAGAGAGGGAGTAGGGAGTAGGGAGTAGGGAGTAGGGTCGGGAATCGGGAATCGTTGGAAGAGAGGGAGTCGGGGGAATTATTTATCGTGCCATTGCTGGCGCTGCTGCATTTTGTCGAGCCAGAAGGCAGAGAAACGCAGGAGGTTGGCGAGGTCTTCTATATCAACACCGAGAGGTTTAGGTGGATCGGGTTTCGCTTCGGTTTTTTGTGCCTTGCCGCGAGGTTTGGAAGGATCGGATTTCGCTTCGAGTTTTTGTGCCTCTCGAGCTGCTTTGCATTTCTTGCACTCTGCTTTCCACTCGAAGTAATGCGATCGCGCCCAATCTTCCCAACGTTTCAGCCATGCAACGAGTAGATCGATGTTTGTCTCGACTTTCTCTTTTTCATCGCGGCGGGCGGCAATTACTTCGGCGGCCTTGGCGATGAGATGATCGGAGGGGGTAAAGGCTGCGTGTTTGGGCAATTCTTCCGCAAGGCGATACAGTAGAGAACTCAAAGCCTGATATTTTTTCTCGATGATTTTGGGGTCTTTGATTTGCCCATTAGTCTCAGTCTCAATTTGCATCCACTCTCGCCAATCGGCAAAGAGTTCGCCTTTCATCAAGGCTTCGAGGCAATTACCAGAACCGTACAGCACCCGGAAACACAAGCCGTTTTTGGGGGGTTTATATTTTGGATTGCCAGATTTAATTCCCTTGGGACTGCCTTTCATCTCCTTAGCCCGCTCGCTTTCCGCTTCCCACAAGGCATCTAAGGCGGCGGGCAAAGGTACGCTTTTGTGAGCGATAACGATACCGAGGCTCATGGTTGCGCCGTCTCCCATCGTGAAAAGCGGGCGGCTGGGAAGACTTTCGAGCTTGCCTGATGCTGAAATCGGCTTCCAATATCCCCCCCGTTGCTCGAATTGAACGTCGGGGTCGCCTTGCTGCGGCTCGTAAGGGTCTTTACCGCCGCACCATGCCGATCTCAGCGAAAGCAAGTAATCCGGCAAGTCTTCCAAAGGCAATACCGCCATCACATCATCGCCACCGCTATAGACGACGCGACCGCAAAAGCGCTTCTCGGTGATGAACGGCACGAGACGATTGGAGAAGTCCAACAGGGCGCGGTTGAGGCCGACGTGGGTGGCGGGTCCCATGCGCTTGCGGGTTTTGAGCAAGGGAGGATTTTCGCGGTCTTCCTCTTCATTCCCTGTCCCCTGGAAGGCTGCAATGAAGTTTTGCTTTTGGGTTTCGTATTGAGCATCGTTGAGATCGGGGTAGCGATCGCGAGCGATTAACTTTTCGGCATCAGTCTCGGTTAAATATTTTTCGTAAAAGTGCAGTTTGCTCCCAGAAACGTATTTGCCCATGCCGTCGCCATCTCCCAGCACGATAACCCACCAGTCCGAGGGAGAACCATCGCCAAATCCGGCTGTTTTATGCGCCTCGTCTACCAAGGGACGCAAGCGATTGATTCCGTCGCGATCCAAGGTCATATCATCGGCAAGCCATTTATTCGAGAACATGACCCCGTTATAATTTGCACCCTTGCAATTATTGGGATTGATGCGATCATCGGTTTTGGGAACGCGGAAAGGACGACCTCGAGTGCGGGCGGCAAAGCGATCGCTTTCATCACTATTCTTTCCGAATTCGTTTTCAATTGCTGCATTCAACGTTCCCCAATACTGGCTCAATTGTCTATCTTGAGGCTTTTGCCAATCGAGATAGGCGAATTTTGCCGCCGCAATAGAACTCAAATTGGGAAAGCGAATGAATTGCTCGTAATCGGGATTATTGCGGAAGTCGCCCAGATCAATCCCCACAGAGTCTGCCACCCCGCCATAGACCCAAGACATCCGCTTAGTAAGTTCGAGGGCATTGAGCATTTCAGAGCCATCGAATAACCCTGGATACACTTCGGCCATGATTCGCCAAAATAAGCGCATGGATTCCATCGACAAGCCGTAGCCTTCGCGAAAGTCACGGGTCTTGCCGTCTTTGCTACGTTGAACGCCGTAGAAAAACCGGGGATGCAGGGCGCTCAATTGTCCCGATAGAGTCGATCTCGCACCGGGGGAGATGGGAATCGCCCACGTCCTCGCATTCTTCAAGCCCTGCATGGCATTGGCACACCGCGCTTGGATCGAACCCCACCAAGTACCATCATTAAGAGTTGCATAAATGAGTTTCTCGGCTTCCGTGGGGGGTGGCGTTTTGGCGCGGGTTTGGGCAACGGTTTCTTGCGCGTCAATCCATTGTTGGTCAAATGTAGAATCTGATTCTTCTTGAATTTCCAAAGGACTCTTTACATCTCCTAGAGGCACTGCCGTCCAATAGGGCTGCCATGTATGCTCGATTTGCGCGTCCCATAGCTTTCGCCATTCCCAACAGCTTTTCGTCTTCCAGTTTTTCAGGTCTTTTCGGTTCTGCTCGTCGTGACCGCCTTGGTCTTTAAACTCTTTGAGGATTTTATCGATTTTCTCTTGATTCTTCTCGTCCTTATCGGGATTCTCACCGCTCTCAATTTCCACGGTTTTCAGAAAGGCACTGACGCGATCGCGAATCCCTTGCTTAATTTCAGGAACGGCATTGTCTTTAATGCCATCTCGAACATTATTGGCAATCGTTTGCCATTCTTCATGCAATTTCTCACTCAAGTCTTTGCCGAGTTTCTCTGCCTTCTCTTTGCCATCCACTAACACCGCAATGGTATTGGGAAAGCCCGCCGTGGCGAGGGAGGTACTAAGACCATCTTGGAAACGGCTATGAGGGTCTTGCTGGTCGGTGCTACATTGGCGAAAACTCTTGCTAAAGTTCGGGTATGCTTTCAATAACAGCGCATCAATAATCTCCTGACCCCACAAAGACGGCGTAATCGCGGCATCGGCACCGTAAGTTTCAGCAATATGCCAGCAAAGTTTAGCACTGAGGTAATGCAGCAAATACGACCCCGCCCAAAAGTCAAGGAATTTTCGCGAGGCTTTGATGAACTCCTGCACTGGAGAAAAGGTGAAGAGCAATAGATAAGGATACTCCTCGGCTTCTCCGCTTTCGTCAAACATCGCCCCAGCCAATGCCGATACCGTGGCACGATAGCTATGCACGGGACAATCGGGCAAAATGGCGTGTTGCGGATCGAGCAGGGCATCTTTATACTGCTGCTGCCTCAGTTCGGGTAAGAAACGCCAGCACCACCAAAAGACGGTTTTCGCGTCGGGATTATTTTGGATATCAGAGGGAATATCATTAAGGCTAACAGGAATGCTAGGGGCTGCTTCGATGGTTTGCGCTTGGCCGCTGATGGGATGCTTGACAGTTTTTTGGTTTTGCGGCTTTGCGGCGTGCGGCTCTAGGTTGACCCGATCCGATGAGGACGCGATCGCTTCGATGGCTTCTTTATTATCGCGCCACCACTTTCGTGCCGCTTTGCCTTCCTCAGTATTGAGACAGGTGAGGGCATCGCATAATTCTTGGCCATCGCCACCATCATCTAACAAAGCGCAAAGTTTGCGGTGAAATACTGACATTAACAACTTTTCCAAGCACGTTATTTTTGACTCTATCTATTCCTTGTGCAAATTCCTCGCTTTTTATGCGAATTACCAAAAAACTATTTTTTTCTTTACATTACCTCACTCATTCGCATCAAAACAATGCGCTTTTGGTTTTCTGGCATTTAAAGTAAAACTAAAGTTAAGCAATATAACAGTGAACGCAAAGTTTCTTCACAATCCAGTGATTCTTTTCAAGCAACCTCAGCAAGGCATGATCGAGAGGGATGTTACGCCGCAATGCCAAGGTCGCGTGCGGGCGCTGGGTTCCCATTGGTTTGCCATGCTCGATGCGTCGGCTGCGTCGCAATGCTTGGAAGCAGGAGATACCGTGATGGTCACGGGACGGCAAGGGATTGTCTTGCTGGTGCGGGCAACCGGGTAAGCAAACAAGACACCTATAGACCCATGAAATAGAAAATCTAACTTGACCTATAGGGGTCGGGCGATCGCTGAAATACCTATTCTTTCGTTGACCCCTATAGGTTGCCTGTCCTGACTGGGTTTCAGGGATTTTCTCTAGGGTCTTATTGCAAACTGGCCGCAATAATTGGGCGATTGGCTTGACCCCTATAGGATCGGGGTGCTACAATCTAGTCACGGTGCGGGTTCTAGATCGGCACTCTTTCGGCTTCTTTGGAAGTCAAACGTAT
>NZ_JACSWA010000361.1 GCF_016888125.1 Spirulina sp. CCY15215 | reverse complement strand
CTCCGAATAATTAGAGCTAGGGAGCGAGACGCTCCCACTACAATAAACCATAATGGGGGTAGTGCGAGCATCTTGCTCGCTATTTTTACAAAACTGAGATGCACCCTTAAATTTAAACTTTCTGCATAAATTCTTCTGCTATTTTAATAAACGCTTTTGCTCCTGATGAATTAGGAGTGTTGAGAACAACGGGGGTAAAATTATCAACTGCTTTAGCAACATTAACATCCATAGGGACTCGGTTTTTAAAAATTTTATTCTCGGCAAAATCTTGCTCAATTCGTTGGATTACTTGATTGTAATAGCGTCCGCTAAACATTCCACCGGAGAGAATAAAAACAATGCCTAATAAATTTACATCAAGTGCAGGATCGTACTGTTTTTTTAGTTTTTCAATCCTTCTTTCTAAAAGTTGAATACCAATTAAAGATAAAGGTTCAGGTCTGGCAGGTAATAAATAGAAATTACTGGATACAATTGCACTTCGAGTTAAAAGATTATAGCCTGGAGCGCAATCAATCAGAATGAAATCGTAGCGATCGATAACAGGCATGAGAATGCTTTTAATTAAAATACTCTCAAAATGTTCCCAAACTTCAGAAAACTTTGTGATGTCTTCATTAGTTGCTTTCTTATACAAAGTTTCCGCGATCGTATATTCATCATAAAGTTCAATATCTCCTGGTAATAAATCTAATCCTGCAACCTCAGCAACGGATTCTACGATCATATCTTCAGTAGAATATTTTCGAGAAATATAAGGGCGAATTACCTTATCAATTAGATAACTAATTGTTCGTCTTCCTTTCCGCAAGCGAGAGAAATCATGAGGAGAAATCACGCTTAATGTGGCACTAATTTGCGAGTCTAAATCAACGATAAGAACCCGCTTGGCGAAATTCTTGACCAAACAAGTTGCAAGATTAACCGTCAGAGTCGTTTTACCAACTCCTCCTTTCATGTTAATTGTAGTTAGAACCGATGCCATGCAAATATCTCCCAATGAAAGTTCAGTCAAAAATTAAGTTAATGTTAGGGCTTCTATTTTAGCGTTTATTTTCTCTTTTACTCTTAACAATTTTGACTAATTTCCGCAAAAATTCCGGGGCGAGTTTAACAAATGCTTTGGCTCCAGAAGAATCGGGACTATTAAGAACAACGGGTTGAAACTCATCAACTGCACGGGCAACATCAACATTGAGAGGAATTTCTGTAGAAAAGATTTTCTCTGCGCCAAATTCTTGTTCGAGACGATACTTAACTTTACGTTCCATATCGGTTACTTGTCCGCGAGATGTATAGACAATTCCCAGTGATTCGATCGCACCTCGATTGACTTTTTTCAGTTGTTCGATGCGGCTTTCTAGCAAACCAATTCCGACGACAGAAAGGGGTTCTGCTTTGGCTGGAATTAAATAAAAATGACTGGCGAGTAAAGCACTGCGCGTAATTAAACTATCTCCTGGAGGAAAGTCAAGCAAAATCAAATCATACTGTTTAATAATAGGCTTGAGAAGAACACGAATGAGATTATTTTCAACATTATTCCAAGTGCGTTCAAAGTCTTGTTGATGAGATTGAGATTTGCCGGCAATTAAAGCAGATAAAACAAAATCATCATACAATTCTACATCTCCGGCTAGGATATCTAGCCCCTTTATTTGACATATATCGCGATAGATGATTTTTTCGATCGCCAGTCGTTCTTCCGTGTCGGTTCTAATGGTTTGATGAACAAGGGTTTTCAGAGTACGCCTTTCTTGTTTTAACTTGGCAAAGTACAAGGGGGGCATCATGCTGAGGGTAGCATTGATTTGGGTGTCGAGATCGACAATCAAGACCCGCTTTTGGCGATCGCGTGCTAGACAAGTCGCCAAGTTAACTGCAATGGTGGTCTTTCCCACACCCCCTTTCATGTTCGCGATCGAAACAATGTATCCCATATAGCTGCGTTCGGTATTTGCCAATCTCGATCATAATCTGAAGCTCGAACTTTCGGAAAATGTCTCGATTTTTCTTTCTCGACAAATCATTGTCAAGATTTTGTAAAATTGTAACTTTTTGTGTTGTTTTTATAAAATTTTATGTAAAGTGAGCATTTTTGTTTTTATTGTGATGATAATCTTCTGAGTTAAGCGATCGCCCAAAATAAAAAATCCTAACAAAAAATTCCATTTCGCTGTGCTGGCATGGAGGTTAATGATAAGATCGACCAGATTAAAGCATTAATTGGTCGGGATAGTCGCAAACAAAATAATTTTGTAAGCATTCCCCAGAAGGCGATCGCCATTTCTAAACCCAGTTCTGAGAAATCAGATCGCGATCGCAAAGTTTGAATCTCAACTATTAGAATATCATACTCGCTTAACTCAAAATGAACTAAAATCACTGTTGAAAGGCATTAGTAATATTAACAATATTGTTAAGAATCTTGTTGAAGCACGGAAGGAGAAGGAATTTGAATCTTTAGTTGATTTTAGAGAACGAGTTAAAGGTGTGGGAGATGCAACAGCACTGAAAATCTGCGATCGCCTTCTATCAGAATAATTATTAAGTTAGTATTTCTCAATTAGTATTTCTCAATCAGATACAAAGTTTTTACCGATTCCAAAAGAGTACAAAATTGAGGGATTTATCTTTATATATTTTATCACCAAAATACAAAGCCAAACATTCCAAGCACCTAAAGTACAGGTTGTGGCGATCGCCGCTCCTACTGCCCCAAATTGGGGGATGAGAATGGCATTTAATCCCACATTAACCAAGGCACAACAACTGGAAACAATAACAGATTTATTTTGATGACCTGTCATCACCATCAAATTACCAACAGAGCCGCATAATACATCCACCAATTGCCCAATAATAAGAATTTTTAAAGCCCACTGTGCTGCTACAAATTCCGGACCGAAAACGCTGAGAATGGGTTGGGCAAAAATGACTAAACTGATAGAGATCGCCACCGAGGGAGCAAAAATCCATAATGTTACAGTACCCACCACTTTTTGCAATCCTTCGCGATCGCCTTTCGCATAAAGAATGGCATAAGCAGGAGAGGCAACCAAGTTAAGACTCTGTAAAACAAAATTAGCCCATAATGCTGTTTTTGCTGCTGCACTATAAATGCCCACAGCCCCGGCACCTACTAGGGACCCTACCATGAGAATATCGGTTTGGGTTAATAACACCTCAAATGTGCGATCTAATAGCAAAGGAAGCGCAACTAACAGCCATTGACGAGATTTATAAATGGGTTTGACATCGCCAATTTCCCGGTCGAATTTGAACCACAAATAGGAAACTTGAAAGACCACTATGATTAATAGGGTCAGAAGTGCCATGCGGATCATTGATGTCCCTGTCAAACCGAGATTTTGGTGCAAGAGGAAAAACCCACTTCCTAGCACTAAAAGCGGCCAGAGTACCTTTGAGGGTCCATAGGCTAAGGGGATATTATCCACCCCGCGAGCCATATCTTCTTGGAGTTGAATTAATGCCTGTAGGGGGACAAGCCAAACGCCGATGAGCAAAACTGGGGCATAGGGAAAGCTCTCGTGGCGATCGAGAAGCGCGATGATTTCAGTTGCTGCTAAACAGAGAAGCAAACCCACTCCTGCTGTTAATTGCCAACTGCTTAAAATCAAGCCTCGTAATTCCCCCCATTCCTGTCGGACGCGATATTCGGATATAAAGCGTAAAACCGCACGAGGTAAGCCCAAACTGGCAGGAATGGCGAGAACTAATGACCAAGAAATGACATATTCATAGAGGCCATACTCGGTTTTTCCCATCCATCGCGCCAGAAAAATTTGCGCGAGGTAGGTCAGGGTGACACCTACGGTTTGCAAGGCGAGAATGGTCGCTGCGTTTTTGGCTAAAGCGCTGAGATCGACGCTACTCTGGGTTTCACTGAGGGAGGTTTGAGTCATTCTCTTTCGATCGCTATTATGGGGTTGCGATCGCTTAATTTTGCGATCGCGACAATTGCTTATCTTTCCAACCAAGATTTAGGGAAAAAGGAAGGAATAATAGTACCAATTTTTTGTTCTCGCGCCAGAGTTTGGGTGAGTTTAGCTACGGCCATATCGAGAATTCCCAAACCAAAGGGGTTGAAAATACTCATAGATTTTTGAGAATTATAGGGGGCAATTTTGCCATTGAGAATTCCTCCTAATGTACCGCGAATAAAATTGCGATCGCCGACTTGTTGTTCGGTAAGATGCAGGGACGTATTATTACTACAAACTTGTTCGATATCATCGGCGATATTATCCGCCTGTAAAATGACTTCGGGAAGGAAATCTCGCAAGGAAATATGCAGAATGACTGCATTTTCACAACAATTCTTGAGGGAATTAATATGAGGATTAACGGCGGTGGTTGCCAAGGAGACAATGGGCGATCGCTCTAATAACTCTGCAAAACTCGAGCAGATTTGTATATTCAAATCCGGTTTTAATTGCCCGCATTTACTTTTAAATTGTTCGGCTCGCTCTGGACTTAAATCATAAAGGTTGAGATTCCCAATATCGGGATAAATGGCGAGCAAAAAGCGCAAGGTTTCAAAGTTAATTAACCCACAACCCACTAAACCGACTCCGGAAACTGTTTCTTGCGGCCAGAGATATTGAGCGGCTAAAGCGGCACTGGCTGCGGTACGTTTGGCACTAATAATCGAACTTTCTAGGATGGCGGTAGGGCGACCGGTTTCGATGGAATTCAAAATTAAGGCCGCCGAAGCTCGCTCTAAGTTTTTGGCTAAGTTTCCCGGAAAGGAGGAAATCCACTTAATTCCCGCGACTTCAAAACCTTCTCCTAAATAGGCGGGTTTGGCAATAATGCGCTCCTTTTCTTTGTTGGGAAAGCGGAGATAAGAATTGGCGGGCATGATGGTATTACCGCGATCGTGAGCCTGATAAGCGAGTTTGACAGCTTCAAGGATGTCTTGCTCGCGATCGCGCAACAATTCGTCAATTTCATCTCCGGTTAATAATAATAAGTTGCCTGAGTTTGGGTTCATGTTGATTGGTTGACAGTGGTTTCGCGTTGAGCCGCCGTGGGAGACCAGAAACAGGCAGCATTGCCAAAATGTTCGTAAACCCAACTATCCGAATAAACTGTATCAAGATAGCGCTCTCCGCGATCGTAAAAAATAGCAGCACAGTTGGCATCGGCGGGAATTTTTTCCTGAAACTTTAAGATTGCTGCAACGATGGCTCCCGAAGACCCGCCGGCAAAAATCGCTTCTCTATTCAGTAAGCGCCGACAGCCGGTCACGCATTCCAAATCTGAGATTAAAACGTGAGTGCTGGCGAGATGGGGCTGAAATAATTCTGGGACTCGACTGGCTCCGTGACCTGGAATCAAGCGTTTTTTCGCTTCGTCGCCAAAGACAACACTACCTCGGGCATCTACGGCCACGATCTGGGTTTTGAGTCCGCGCTGGGTAATATATTCCGCACAGCCGCGCAAACTGCCACAACTGCTGGTGGCACAAAATAAATAATCGACGCGATCGCCTAATGCTGTGGCAATTTCTCCCATTGTTTGGTGATGTGCCAAGGGATTATCGGTATTCGCGTACTGATTGCAATTGAAGCTATTAGGAGTGCGATCGAGCAATTCTTGCACCCGTTGAATGCGTGCTTGCAAAAACCCTCCCGTGACGCGATCGGGATCTTCGACTAAATCGACGGTGGCACCG
This sequence comes from Spirulina sp. CCY15215, assembly GCF_016888125.1. Taxonomy (GTDB): domain Bacteria; phylum Cyanobacteriota; class Cyanobacteriia; order Cyanobacteriales; family Spirulinaceae; genus CCY15215. The sequence goes on along the minus strand of NZ_JACSWA010000361.1, from coordinate 52,276 downwards.
TAAGCCTCAACAATTTTACGGTTGGCGATCGTGGACTTGATATCCATGACACAAATTAGTCTCAGTCCTAAATACGTGCAAGCCTGAGCCAAACCGATCGCAAGATTTCCCGAACTGGATTCAACAATTGTAGTTTGTTTGTCGATCTTTCCTTTTTTTAATGCTTCTAAGAGCATTTGGGTAGCGGGTCGATCTTTAATGCTCCCCCCCGGATTTAAGAATTCTAATTTTGCATAAAGATTGAATTTTGGGCGATCGAGTAATTTTTCTAACTTGACTAAAGGTGTATTGCCAACAGCAGCCAGAATGCCAGTTCGCTCTTGCATTTGTGGATTTCCTCCATGTATTAGAAATCAATGATATCGCCAGTTATTTTTTCTGGCAAAGTCCCTAAAAAGTGATAGATATCAAGACATTTGGCAACGTGATCTCGAAATCCTCCCGTTATTGGAAATGAATCAAGAGCAGGAATAATTTCCGTTGCTGGCTCTATCTGGGTACTATTCAGAACTCGATGATACCAATAATTTTGCTGACCGTCGAGGTTATCAATGGCGATATCTTCACAGGGTTGCCAAGATAGCATTTCTGGACGGAAAGGGAGTTTTAATTGAGCAAAAACTTGTGAAAAGATAGCTTGGGGATGATTTCTGAACTCCGTCGCATCGACAATACTATAAGGCACGTTTTGCTGCTGACAGTATTCAATTTGAGCTAAGAGCAATTCCCATCCCGATTCGATGAAAGGAAAAAGAGGATTGCCCCCGCCTTCTTTTCTTTTTGCCATTCTGGACGCAATACTGAGTCTTGGATCTCGAATTAAAAAGATAATGGGGGCTTGAGTTAAAGCCACAAGAAAAGGAAAGTTTATTCCCACCTGGAAAGACATTTCTTTAAGGATTAATTCTTGAGCTAATTCACTATCATAATTCTGTTTTATTGATTTTAAGTGAATGGGGTTTTTGAGTTGAGAGACAACCTGGCTCACTTCAAGATTGTTGTGATAAGTTACATCAAAAGGTTCGTGGCTATAGTAACTAATAGTAGGCTGTTCCCAAAAAGCCCTCGCAAATGCTGTTGAACTACATCTCGGTGGAGAGACAATAATATAAATTTTGCTATATCGATCGCGTATCTTCGTAAAAGCCCTGAATTCTTGATGGGTCGCGTCTACAAAATCAAACTCGGCTTTTTTTGTAAATCTCATAAATATCCTATTTTTAATACTTTTATATTCGATATTTTTCTGGGGCTTGAATACAAGAAAATATACGACAAATATGTTTGCCAGAGTCAATTATCGAATTGAAAACGTCCAAGACCAATAATCAATGACCAAATGACCAATTACCGATTACAATTTAGAGTAAATTTGGGTTCGCGAAGAGGCTGGGCTAATGAGAAAACAATACATGAGATGGGGTGCGCTGACTTTGGCGTTATTCGGGTGGGGTGCGATCGCCTCTGCTGCGACGGCGCAAAAACAGCCCGAACCCCCTCGGGTCAAACAAGTCCTCGATGGACTATATACCAACAATTTAGAAGCCGCGATCGCCTTCCAAAAAGGGACGTTAGCTTATCAACAGGGGATTTTCCCCGCAGCAGAGGCATCTTTTCGACAGGCATTGCGATCGGATCCGCTCATGCCGATGGGCTATTATATGCTGGCCAATAGCCTGATGCAGCAAGGAGATGTAGCCACAGCGATTCAAGAGTACGAACAAGCCGTCGGTTTAAATCCGACTTTGGCTGAAGGTCACTACAATTTGGGTATTGCCTACTATCGCCAAGGTGCTTTAATAGATGCCGTTTCCAGTTTTAGACGCGCTACTCGTCTCGAACCCAAATTTGCACCAGGATATTACAATCTTGCCCTCGCATTAGATGTTTTGGGAGAGAAAGAGGAGGCAGCATTAGCCTATCGTCAAGCCTTACTACTCAATCCCGAAAATGCCCGCGCTGCTTACAATTTGGGCTTAATTCTCGCCCGTCGCGGCGAAACTAACGAGGCTATTTCTCTTTATGAAGACGCGATCGCGATCGATCCCGATTTTGCCGATGCTTACTATCAAGTCGGTTTACTTTATGCCGATCGCGGCGATTTAGTTTTAGCACAAGAAGCCCTAGGTACAGCCGCAGTTATCGATCCTAATAATGCACAAGCACAGTACAATTTAGGCTTAGTTTATGCCAGACAAGAGAATTTTAGGGCAGCAGAACAGCGTTTTGCCACAGCAGCCGAATTAGACCCCAATAACATCGCAGTTTATCAACAACTCGGCACCGCCGCCATTGAAACCGGAAACGTAGATACGGCGATCGCAGCCCTCGAACAAGTGGCGACTTTTGCCCCCAATGATCCGATCAATTATTATAATCTCGGCATTGCCTATCAAGATGCAGGAGACTGCGAACTGGCACTACAAAAGTATCAAGAGGCGATCGGACTCAATCCTATTTTTCCCGATGCTTTCTACAATTCCGGGGTGTGTTACTATCGCTTGCAACGCTACGAAGAGGCGATCGCCACCCTAGAACAAGCCAAATCCCTCTATCGCGGTCAAGGGAATTTAGAAAAGATGGAAGAAGTAGATTTATATTTGAATGAAACTGTTATTCCTTCTATCCCCATTCCTGAAGAACCCGAACCTAGAGAACAATTTCAAGAACTTCCTCCTTTTTCTCCTCCTCCTCAACAAGAAGAACCTTTTGAGGAAGTTCCTCCTCCTCCTCCTCCTCAACAAGAAGAACCTTTTGAGGAAGTTCCTCCTCCTCCTCCTTTAGAGACACCCGCAGACAATCCTCCACCCCCAGAACCTTCACAACAAGCGCCAATACCAACCCGCGATCGCTTTGCTAGACCAAGGTTTGGATAAACAATAGAAGACCCTAAAAACTATGCAAGAACAACCTATCTTAGAAAAAATTGAACAACAGGAGGATTATCCTCTGCGTGTAGTTCCCCCTGAAATGCGAAAATCCTTTTGGTCTTTGGCTTCAATTTTAGTGGGATTTACCTTGTATTCCGGCACTCTATTTGCGGGAGGATTAGTCGGACCCGCATTTCGTTTTTTCCCCGATTTAATCGGTGTTATTCTCATTGGTAATTTAATCTTGGGGATTTATGCTGCCCTGTTGGGTTATATTGCCGGAAAAACGGGTTTAAATACCGTTCTCATGGCACGATTTAGTTTCGGAAATATTGGCTCTCGATGGGTTGATTTTATTCTCGGTTTTACTCAAGTTGCTTGGTATGCTTGGGGATCGGGATTAATTGCTGATTTGTTAAACCAAACGATTGGATTTCCCAAATCTTTGAATTGGTTGCTGATCGTTGTTGTTACTTATGGATTCTGTATTACCGCTTATTTTGGTTATAATGCCTTGGATTGGTTAAGTCGAATTGCTGTCCCCGCGATGGTAGTTTTAATGCTGTGGAGTTTGGCAATTTCAACGGGAAAGGTGGGAGGATTTTCTGGCTTACAGGCGATCGCACCTCAAGCAGAAATGCCTTTAAGTGCCGCAATTACTCTCATCGTGGGAACTTTTATTTCTGGGGGAACCCAAGCAACAAATTGGAGTCGTTTTGCGCGATCGGGCAAAATGGCAGCGATCGCGACATTACTGGGGTTTTTCTTAGGAAATGGCTTTTTGATTTTTAGCGGTGCTTATAGTTCCCTCGCTTATGGCGATTCAGATATTGTTAAGGTCATGGTACAACAAGGGTTAGTAGTTTGGGGGGTAATTCTTTTTGTTCTGAATATGTGGACAACCCAAGATAATACAATTTATGCCTTCTCCGTTGCCGGATCTCATGCGTTTCGCACGGAGAAGCGTCATTTACTGGTATTAGGAGGCGCAACTTTAGCCCTAGCGCTAACCTTGGGAGGCATTTATGGAGACGAAGGATTTTTTCAATTCCTTCTTTTGTTAGGCACATTTATTCCCCCCATTGGAGGCATTATCATGGCTAATTATTGGTTAGGTCATCGAGGACAATTTCCCAGTTTAGATGAAGTACAACCCCCCTTTAATTGGATCGGAATTGTATCCTATATTGCCGCTTCCGCGATCGCCTATTACACCCCAGGAATTAAACCCATTAACGGTATTATTGCTGCCGTAATTATCTATTTTGTCCTTGAAAAAGTAATGGGACAAAAGGGACAAGGGGATGGAGAATAAAGAATAATCATCAACAACCAAAACAATGTCTGAAACGGGACAAAAAAAGTCACCCCCTCTAGAAATTTCCTGTTCTCGTCAATTGCTACCTTGGCTCTACGAACAGCATATCAGTCTTGCATTTACAACCTATCAAACCAACCGACTTTTTCTGATTGGACTCAAACCCAATGGTGTATTGTCTATCTTTGAGCGACTCTTCGATCGCCCTATGGGACTTTATGTTACCCCCGATCGCTTCTATATGGGCTGTCGCTTCCAATTATGGCAATTAGATAATGCCCTTCCTGCGGGAGAAACTCACAACGACTATGATGCACTCTATATTCCTCGTCTTGCTCACACTACAGGAGAATTGGATATTCACGATCTCGGCGTGACCGATACACAAAAGATTGTTTTTGTCAATACCTCTTATAGTTGTTTAGCGACAGTAAGCGATCGCTACAGTTTTGCCCCTGTCTGGAAACCGGATTTTATCAGCAAACTCGCCCCCGAGGATCGCTGTCACCTCAACGGGTTAGCAATGGTGAAAGAAAAACCCGTCTATGTCAGTGCCATCAGTCGTTCCGACGTAGCCGCAGGATGGCGAAATCAGCGCGATCGCGGCGGTTGTATTATTAATATTCAAAATAATCGCATCGTTGTGGATGGCCTCTCCATGCCCCATTCTCCCCGGTGGTATCGCGATCGCCTCTGGGTGTTGAACTCGGGACTGGGGGAATTTGGCTACATCGATCGCAAAGCAGGCAAATTCCAGGCGATCGCCTTTTGTCCAGGCTACTTACGAGGGTTAGCGTTTTGGGATAAATGGGCGATCGTCGGTCTTTCCAAACCCAGAGGCGATCGGATGTTTACAGGTTTACCTTTAGACGATCTGCTGGCGGCTAAAAATGCGGCACCGGGTTGCGGTCTCATGTTTATTAACTTGGACACGGGTAACATTGACCACTGGATGCAAATGGAAGGAGTAGTAACAGAACTTTATGACGTACAAATTATCCCTCAAATTCGTCGCCCAATGGCATTAGGTTTTATGACCGATGAAATTTGCAAATGGATTACCATTGCACCCACCCTGAAAACTCGCGAGAAAAGGAAAAGTCAGCCCAACAATACTCAAGAAACTATTAAAAAAGCACCACAGCAAGGAGAAGTTTTCCCCTTTATCTCCTCCTAGAATCCCGAAAAAACCATCCTTACCATTTCGCTTGGGGTCCCGTCCAAGCAGGTTGTTGAAACCGACCGTAAACAATAGGTTTATCGTCATTAGCAAGAGTCGTTTGACTGTCAAGATTAACCGCCCAAAGCGGCCAGTTTTCCTCCCCCAATAAGCCAGCTTGAAAGAGAACTTGTTGGGGATAAAGGGTACTCCAACCAAGTAAAACCGCATTAGTATATTGAACGCTAATTGGGGCAATGGTATGGGTAATTTTAGTGTTACGATTCCAAACTACCGCATAATCCGAAGCATCTGAAGCACTAAACAAACCTTCAAATTGTCTGGACAGAAGGCGATCGCCTTCCTTCGACCAAGAAACAGGAATGAGAATAGAAATAGCCCCCGCTTGGTTTTGTCCCTGTCCTCCCAAAGAATCTGCCGCTAAAGGAGAAGAAGCGGTAATTGTTTGTAATTCCCCTGTTTGTAGATTTTCCAAAAACATAACACTGCTGACACGGCTGCCAAAAAGTTGTTCTTGTACCTGCATAGCAATACGACTGTAAGCGGCATAAAGACCATCGGGAGAAATTAAAGCAGGACTGCGATAATAGCGAGGATCGGGGTGAGGATTTTCTTTTAAGTCCGCATAAGTCGCCATAACCCAATTCCAAGGAACCGGATAATTACTATTGAGGGGATCTGTAGGTACTTCAGGAGGAAGCACTTCCGGGGCAGTATCCGAAACTTGCAAAGCAGGCCGGGATGAAGCAACATATTCAGCAGGGAGAACAACAACAGGCATATTACTAGCACTCGCATGGGCATGGGGGGTAATAAATAGCGCAGATAGTAAGAGAAAAGGCTTTGCGTTACACCACTCGCAAGGGATTAAAGATGATTTGAGCATGAAAGGTTGGAGATGAAACAATTAGGTAAGGTTCGCCCGAGGCGATCGCTGTTTACAATATGTTAGCGATTACCGAGAATCTTCTCGATCTAACCTCAAAAACATCCCATCGGCAAAATTTCCCTTCCCGTCATAGGGTAGGATGACAAATATTCATTTTGTTTGTGCCTTTTTTGCTTGACGGAAAGCGAAGGAAGCAAATCTAACATTACAAGGGGAAAATCCTGTGGATCTTATCCTAAATGTCATCTCATTTTTTGGTATTTTTGGACTCTGTGCAGTGGCTTGGCTGGGGTCGGAAAACCGCCGCGTCATTCCTTGGAATGTGCTTGTTTTCGGGATCGGACTGCAACTCGTTGTCGGTCTATTTGTTTTTGTCGTCGGCGCTCAAGCTGTCGAATTGATTAATAATCTCCTCAATCCAGTTTTAGACGCTTCAGAAGCGGGGGCGAGATTTTTATTTGGTGGGGAGAGTTCGATTATTGTTCCCGACCCGAGTCGCATGGTGGGTCCAGGCCCCGCCGGACGTTGGTTGGCCAGAACTTTGGGAGATCCCTACGTGGGCATTCCTGGCGATCGCCTCAGTTCTGACAATCTCAGCATTGGCTATATTCTCGCTTTCCGCGCCCTTCCCCAAGTGATTTTCTTTGCGGGTTTGGTGAGTTTGTTCTATCGACTGCATATCATTCAACCGGTGGTGAAATGGTTTGCCTGGTTATTCCAAAGAACTATGAAAATTAGCGGCGCAGAATCCCTAGCGGGGGCAGCTAATATTTTTGTGGGGATCGAGTCGGCTTTAGCGGTTAAACCCTTTTTGCCCAAGATGACTCGCAGCGAACTTTGTGCCATTTTAACCAGTTGTTTCGGCTCGATCGCTTCTTCTGTTCTCGCCTTGTATGCTGGACTCCTCAAAGCTCAGTTTCCATCCATTACGGGGCATTTAGTCTCTGCTTCTATTCTCACAATTCCCGCTTGTTTTGTCATTTCCAAGCTCCTCGTCCCAGAAACGGGAGAACCGGAAACTATGGGAACCATTCCCGAAGAAGTTGAAGATGAATCGATTCCTAAACTCAATCCTGTGGATAGTCTAATTGTGGGAGCATTAGATGGGGTGAAAATGGCAGTGGCGATCGCGGCAGTTTTGATTGCTATCCTCGGTTTGCTGGAATTGGTCAATATGATGTTTGCCGGTTTAGCCGGATTGAGCGAAGCGGAATACACTTTACTACGTCCCATTGGGCAATTATTTCAGTTTATTACTATTCCCAACATTCTTGGGGTTTTATTCTTTCCTCTCACTTTTTTAACTGGTGTTTCCCTCGACCTTAACGAACTCTGGCTATCTTCAGTCCTGATCGGACGACGATTATTTGAGACAAGCATCCCCCCCTATCTTGCTTTGAGTCAATTTTCAACGGAAGGCACTCTCAGCCCTCGCGCTTTGATTATTGTCAGTTATGTTCTCTGTGGCTTTGCTCATTTTGCGTCCTATGGCATCTTTGTAGGAGGATTATCGGCTTTAGTCCCCGAACGGCGGCAGGAAATCTCAACCCTCGGTTTTAAGGCATTATGGGGGGCAACTCTCGCTACTCTCATGACGGGAGCCGTTGCGGGAGTCTTCTATTTTGGTCAGTCTAGCGCCCTAGGACTTTAATTTAGTCAACTTTAATTTAGATGAGTCACCCGTTACCCGTTACCAACTAATGAAAACTAATCGCTTTTGGTTCATCGGTTTGGCCTTGGTCGTAGCTATGGCTGCGATCGCCTACGGACAACCTCTACAATTTGCGAAACAACCTCATTCTGGGGCGATCGTGCAGGCGCAAACCCCGGCTGCGGAAGAAAGTCCGACACCGGAAGCAACTCCTACGCCAGAGTCAACCCCAGAAGTAACGCCTTCTCCAACGGAAACGCCTTCTCCCACAGAAACCCCTACTCCAGAAGCAACCCCTTCTCCCACAGAAACGCCAACTCCAGAAGCAACGCCTTCTCCCACAGAAACCCCAACCCCAGAAGCAGATCCCGTTACTCAATCTGCTTTACCTCTTTCAGAAAAACCCTATCAAGACCCTAGCGATCGCTTTCAAGTAGGGATTATTGAGGGATTTAATCAATCTGTCATCACGGGAGTGCCTTTGTTTGAATCTCCTGACGGTCAACTGGCTTATACCGTCGCCGTGCGTCCCCGTGCTGCCGATGCACCCCTACGAGAATGGGCATTATCTCAAGTGGCGATCGATACCTTCAACCGAGGAGAAGGCATCGTAACGGGTGCTTATGAAGCCGTAGAGAGCGAATTGGGAGGGGCGATCGTCCCCTGGGAAGGCGCTTTAACGATGGGACGCGATCGCACCCCCATGAAAGGTATTTTACTTTCTCGTCAGGTTCCAGGTCGCCTGGTCATTTTGGCGATCGCAGCCACAGAAAGCGCATCAGAACAAATTGATGCGGTTTACTCGACCCTAGAACCTACTTTAAAAGGGAGTGAGGAGTAGGGGCGCAATGCTTGCGTAGGGGCGCAATGCTTGCGTAGGGGCGCAATGCTTGCGTAGGGGCGCAATGCTTGCGTAGGGGCGCAATGCTTGCGTAGGGGCGCAATGCTTGCGCCCTAGCGTAAGAGGGTTTGGAGACCAAACCCCTACGGAGATTAATCATTGTTCATTGATAATTGTTCGTGGAAATGAACCCAGATGTTGAAATTCAGCGCTTGAAAGAGTTGATGCCTGCTTCCGGGCGAATGTATTGCCAGGTTGTTAGTAAGCCTCAACAAACTAAGGTGATTGAGATGGAGTTTCCCTTACCTTGGAAGCGGAAAACGCGCCCAATTTATCTCAATTTTGACCTATGGCAACAATTAAAAAGGCAAGAGCGAGATTTGCTACTGCTGCGATCAGTGGTTTGGTTAACAGGAGTGCAATGGTTTAAACCGGATATTTATCAAGGCTTGGCCGCGATCGGTTTGGTGGGAACGATCGCGGAATTTACTCAAGGGGATCTAACCGGAGTTGTTGTCGCTGGAGGACTAAGTGCGATCGCCTTGCGTCACCTATGGCGAGGATATCGCGGTACAAAACGAGAAATTGATGTTGACGAAGAGGCGATTCAAGTAGCGACCCGACGGGGGTATAGCGAAGCAGAAGCGGCACAATACCTATTAATGGGAATTGAAGCCACAGTGAAGTTAGAAGGACGCTCTAGCTTGACCTTTAACGAATTAATTCGCACTCAAAATTTACGGGGGATCGCCAATCTTTCCTCGGTTAGAGTACCTCAAAGTGTGAGAGAGGAGTAGAAGGGAGTGGAGAGTTTGGGGAGTAGGCAAAATTCATCTTTTATCTTTTACACTGGTGGGAATACGAACAAGTAAATGTTTATGGTCAGTTCTGTTGAGTCTGAGGAAATTAAAGGCGATCGCTATCGAGTTATCAGAGAATTAGCCCAGAGCAGCAGTTTGGGGACAACCTATTTAGTGGAAGACCTGCAAGGCTCAAACGCTCATTTTGCCTTGAAAGAATTTACCTTTACTCTACGAACCCCAGATGTTTTTGCCAAGGCGGAGCAACTCTTTGCCCGTGAAGCTGATATTCTCTATCGTCTCGATCACGCTCAAATTCTCAAAGTGCATCATCTGACCTGTTTTCGGCATGAAGAGCGAGGCAAGGTATTACTGGTTCAGGATTATATAGAGGGGCAAACTTTGCGATCGCTCCTCGATGCCCGTTGGATACAGGGGCGCAAGTTTAGCGAAACGGAAGGACTGCGCTTGCTCTATCAGCTTGCATCCCTGCTCAATTACATTCACTCTATGGGAGTCATCCATCGCCACATTTCCCCGGAAAATATCCTTTTTCGGCAAGGAGACGGACGCTTGATTTTAGGGGATTTTGGCGGTATTGCCCAAGTCCTCGCTACCCTTTCCGTGGAGTTGGGAGATCCCACAACAACCCCCCTACCAATGCCTTTAGGCAAACCAGGTTATGCTCCCCCGGAACAGTTACAAAAAGGGATTATTTTTACTTATAGCGACCTCTACGCGATCGCGGCAACCGTCACCGTGATGCTGACGGGGCAAGAACCTCTACAATTAATCGATCCCAAAACTGGAGAATGGGACTGGCACGGACAAGTTAAACTTTCTGCCCAATTTAATGTCATCCTACAAAAAATGCTGGCCAAACATCCGGGCGATCGCTATCATAGTGCGTATGATGTCATCAGCGCCCTGCGCGAGATTCCCCGTTCGTCTTTAATTCCCAGTAAAGGCAAGCACTCTGCGGGAACTGCAGCACCTCCATCCCCTATCGAGATGACCCAACCTCTTTTTTCCGACCGGCGCAATTTTGGTGTGCAAGTATTCAAGTTTCTCCTGCAATTTGTTTTTGCAGTGGGCTTTATTGTTGGGGCTGGGGCGATAGGTTGGTTTGTGGGGCAAACCTGGCTCAAAACTCAACTTTCCTCCCCAGAAGAGTTACCAGAATTGGATATTTCTCCCAGGGTAGAAGCACCGCCTCCCAGTTTGGGCCAAGCGGAAGCCTTAAGTTTCCCGGCGGCGGATGATCCCGAACCCGAACCTTCGGAAAGTCTACCGGAAAGCGAACGTCAGCGTAAATTAGCTTTGCGCGATCGCCGCTTGAAGATGGCGATCGATTATGAGTTTTTTCAAGGCTTAGTAGCAGAGGAAGTCGGGGTAAAAGATGCCCAAAAAAGAGGACGAACTCCAAGTGATGATCCTAAAGATGCGGTTTGGCGAGAAACTATTGATGTCACATCGGCTCAACTTCTCGATCGCCTTGAAAGTTTGAGTGCTGAAGCGAGGGGAGGGTTAGGACGATATCGGCGCATCGATCGCGATCGCTGGAAGCGGGAAGTAAATGAGTTGAATGTCAGCAACAGTGCGGCGATCGATCTAGCAGATGCAGCTTTTTTTCTCTATTTCCCGGAATGGAAAAACAAGGACTTTTTGAGTCAGGCGATCGGTCAGGTTTGGCAGGCGATCGCTCTCGATAAGGTCAAAGCACTGCAAGATGGTACGAGTTTGCAAACTTTGGTATTTTCCAAGGGCAAAGCCAGTGTTGACGAGGAGGGAAGTCTCAAACCAGGTGAGGGAAAGGTTTTTCTGGCTCGCCTCGAGGAAGGCCAATCTATCGCAACCTCTGTGCTGACGGATCAAGCAATGGGATTTTCAGTTTATACCCCGAATGGGGAAGCCTTGCGATCGGATTCCCAAGAACTGAATTGGTCGGGAAAGTTACCCGCCACGGGAGTTTATCAAATTGTCATTGTTTCTCGCTCTAATGAGACTTTGAGTTATAAGTTAACTCTAACCACCGATACATTGCCATAGAACTCTCTAGCATCACCTTTCTCCATAAACAAACTAACATAAACAAACTAAAAGAGAGGTCGGCGATCGACCTCCCCCCAACTATTTCGGTATTTCTCGCTCTATCTCACTCTAATTGAGTAATTGAGTCTAATTATTGAGTCTAATTATTGAGTCTAATTAAAGTAACCCAGCATTCACACCTTGTTTGCCCGTTGCTAGTTCAACTTTAACAATCTTACCGCCCATTTTCATGATTCTCTGTTGCTCGCGAAACCAATTATCGAAAGGAACGAGCTTGGTGAAATAGGTGTTTTGCAGTTCGCGCTGGGTGCGAGTGCGCGTCTGACTGGGGACACAAGCCGTAACTTTAAACATTCTCATGGATTTACCGCTCCTAAACTTAGTATTTATGCTCTTACAAGACACAAGGTTCTTAAAAAGCTGAAAAAAAAGGGTTGATTTGCTTTAATCCTACCACAAGAGCACATCATGCTTTGCATCATGCTTTGTTGTAGTATTCTAGGTTTGCGAGATATATAAGTACATCACAAATACATGACAAAGTTCGGGAATCAAAGTGCCAATAATAGAGGTTAAAACCTACCTCGAGCCAGTAAAATAAGTCTTTGACCCACTAATACTTGCTCCCTGACTTCCCGAACTTACTTGTGCAGAATTCAAATCAACTTACCGTTGATTTGCTTCTTGGGTTTAGCTTAAGCCAGAACAGATATAGTCGAAATAAACGCCCATTTCTTTTCCAGCGTCAGCACCGACTAAGCCAGCCGTGACTTCTTTCATGGCTTGGATAGCTTGAACGGTTGCGCCAACGGGAACGCCTAAAGAATTATAGGTTTCTTTTAAACCATTGAGAACCCGCTCATCCAAGATGGAGGGATCCCCAGCAAGCATTGCGTAGGTTGCATAGCGTAAGTAGTAGTCCAAGTCGCGGATGCAAGCAGCATAACGACGAGTGGTGTACATATTGCCACCAGGACGGGTGATGTCGGAATACAACAGGGCTTTAGCGACGGCATCTCTGACGATTCCGGCAGCATTGGCGCTGATAGCGCTAGCGGCACGAACTCGAAGTTGTCCGCTTTGGAAATAGCCCTTGAGCTTATCCATTGCAGAACTATCAAGGTATTTTCCTTGAACGTCGGCAGAATTGATAACAGCAGTAATTGCGTCTTGCATTTTTGATTTCCTTATTTGAGCTAATCTTTATAGATTGCGAGCCGCAAAAGCGGATTGAAATTAACGCTTGAGAAGAAGGGTGGCACTACTTTGCCTATCCCATTGCACTCGCAACATAATCGAAGTAAGTACCAGCTTCGGAAGCATCTTCACCAGACAATAAAGAACTGGCAACGTTTTTCATCAAACCAACACTTTTGGCAACTGCGCCGATGTCGGTTCCCAAGGACTTGTACATTTCTGCTACGCCCACTAAACCGATCTCTTCGATGGGGGTGATATCGCCGGCAACAATACCGTAAACGATCAAGCGCAGGTAGTAGTCCATGTCTCGCAAGCAGGTCGCGGTCATTTCGTCGCCGTAAGCATTACCACCAGGGGAAACGATATCGGGACGGGATTGAAATAAGCGATCGCCGGCTTCTTTAACGATGCGCTCGCGGGATTCGGTCAAAACTTGAGCGATCCGCAGGCGGCTGTCGCCACTGGTAACAAAGGCCTTAATACGATCTAACTCGCCAGGGCTGAGGTAACGAGCCTCAGCGTCGGCATTCACGATGGATTTCGTGACGATACTCATCTATGGATTCCTCCAACAAAAAAAATCCGACTGGATACGTTTGCTCGATTGCATTTCTCCCCAAGGGGTTTAGATGCTTTCCAGCACCGTCCCAGTCAGCAACCTTCCGAGATTATTGTCCGGCATTCTGTTGTCCTTGGCGATTACTTCTTAATATTTTGTAATGTTTATCCTCATTTTTGGGAAAATTTTCTTGGGAAAGAGTGCGATCGCCAGAAAAAATCGCTAAAATTTCCTTCAAGGGGGAAAACTCTGCCGAAAAATGCAAAAATTCTGAATTTTTCGTCTTTCGTCAATTTTTCCCAGGAAAGTCCAAGAAAGATCGATCGTCTTTCCACAGGTCTAGCTAAAATAGCGTTAAGTCAAGTGAAAGGTGCAACAAGTCTGGATGAACTTTGAACGGGATAAAGAACAATGCCTCGAGAAGCTCGAGTGGGCTATGAGTCAACTAAAAGTCGATGTTGACAAACGAGAGCTCGAGCGAATTACTGCCTTAATCGTCCAAACGATGACCGGACCGTGGCGTTATTTCCACACTCCAGACCATATTTTTGAGGTTGGGGGTTCTGCTAATGCCATTGAAGTCCTTGCGGCTTTATTTCATGATTTGGTCTATGTCCAGGTCGATCAGAGCGTCAATTTCAATCTAACCTTTTACATTTCACCTTTTGTTCAAGAGGTCAAAGAACATCTGTACATTCGCGAAGCGGAGTATCTTCCTGCTGATAGATTATTCGATTTAGTGATGGGAACGTTTGGGTTTGAACCCGGACAGCAGCTATCACCTTTTGCTGGGCAAAATGAGTTTTTGAGTGCTTTAGTTTGCGCTCTGGTTTTGCGTACCCTTTTAGATGAAAAGTTACTTTTACAAATTGTTACTTGTATTGAAGCCACTATCCCTTTTCGTCCCGAAAAGGATGGACTGCACGCAGGAGAACATCTTTATCTCCGCGTTCAGGAAACTAACGAAAGGCTCAATATCGGACTAAGTGAAACTGAATTGATTGAGTCGGTACAACGTGCCGTGAGGATGGCCAATCGAGATGTGGGAAGTTTTGCTAATCCCAGTTCTGCTCGTTTTCTTGATAATACTTGGAGTTTGCTGCCAGAAACCAATCACAATCTTAAGAATCCTAGCTCTTACACGGTGAATGAGTATCGGGTTGCTTTGCAGAAAATGGCGGGTTTTATGAACTTTCTTAAGCCCGATTTAGTGTTTCAACAGTTTAAAGGCGAACCCAATGATCAAGAGTTTTACAATAAACTCGATCGCGCCGATCGCAATATTAAAATTGCTCGACTTTATCTCGCCAGCAAATTATTTACAATGGCTTTGTTGGAAGCACTTTCTCGTCGCTTTGGCCGGAATATTCCTCTGTCAACGATTATGGGGGAACTCAATCCCCTTGGACTTCCCATTGAAAAGCTAGAGGATTTTCTGCCGGATGTTCCCAACCGTTACCCTCTCACCGGGGAAACAGAACAGGAAGTATTTGATTTGCTCTCTAAGGGACGTTTTAGCGATTCTCCTTACGACATTAAAAATTCTCCCCTGACCACCTTAATTGTGAATATTATCGGCTTTGATAAAATTCGCGACTTGTTGGATCGATCTAAGGCATTTTTCCAAGATGAAATTAGCGGGGAGGATTTTCTCGACAATTGCGATCCAGAAGTGGTAGAAATTATCACCGACAGTCTCTCAAAACTGTTTGATAGTCGCAAAGTTGCTTTATTAACTCCGGTTAGTAGTTGATAGTTGATAGTTGATAGTTGATAGCGGGGAGTCGTTCTTGGTTTAGCTTTGTAGTTCGATTGTTAGTCCGGTTTTTGTGGATTGGCGAATGGCATCGGCAACCACAAGAGCATAATGGCTGGCTGTTGGTGAAACATAAAGCGGTTTACCTTGGATTAGGCTATCTAGGGCTAGAGTTGTATCTTTGGCGAATAATCCCCGACGACTGCCAATTTCAATGGGAGTCGTTTCTCTCTCCCGAATTAGTTCTCCTTTGTCGGTGGAAAAAATCAAGGTTCCTTGACTGCCATGCAGTTCAAAAGTACGAGTTGATTGCCAAAAACGATCGCCTTTGCCATAAACAACATCGGCGATTAATCCGTTGCTAAAACACAATTGCGCTTTACACAAACAGGCTGTGTAATAGGGGTTGGACTCGGGCAGATGCCAAAAGCGCGATCGCCCGCTAACGGATTGTACTGTACCGAAGAGATCGGTAAAGCGGTGAATGCGCGAGAGTGCGGCACTGAAGGGAAAACCAAATAGATCGGCATGATAGGACCAGGATTCGGGGGTGGGATGCTTCGGTTTAATAGTAATATAGCGAGCATAGTTCACCTCACCAATTTGAGGCAGCCATTGCCTCATGGTTTGATGCAGTCCTCCCAATAGTTCAATATGTTCGATGTGGAGAAATTTACGACGCGATCGCGCTTTATTGATAATAATTTGGGCTTCTTTGGGATCGAGAGAGAGGGGATATTCGCAAATAACGTGCTTGTCTGCTTCGATGGCAGCTTTGGCGATCGCGCCATGTTCGCTGTTAATGGTAGCAATAATAATTAAATCAATATCCGGGGCTTGTAGGAGTTCTGGCCAAGACTCAGTTCCTCTGGCTCCAGAAATAGCGCATAAAGCCTGCAAACTTGCGCGATCGCGCCCGGCGATCGCCACCAATTGGGCGCGATCGCTTTCTTCTCCCAAGGCTGCAACTCTTTGCTTGGCGACATAACCCGTACCGACAAGGGCTACCTTAATGGGTTTGGGCAAATAACTCATAATATTGTTGAACTTTTTCTTTATCTATTGTAACTGTTCTTAAAGATAAGAAAAACCTATTTATAAAACAAGGGGATATTATCTGCGATCGGCTTCTATCCAAAGGTAGAAAAACTTAGATGTATTCTGGCTTACCGAAATTTTTCTATCTTTGTTTTGTGGAAATACTTCCTACAAATTCACAATAAGTATTATTTATGATAAATTTCATTCGTACTCTCATTTCTAATGCAGCCTAAACCAAGGAACCTTTTCCTTTAGTATCGAAAATGAAACATTTATAGGCCAACAGGCTGCTATCCAAACTTTAGAGGAGTTCGACTCATGGCAGAGTATACAGTTACTTTAGTAACACCAGAAGGCGAGCACGCTATCACTGTTCCCGATGATGAGATTATTCTTGATGTAGCCGAAGAACAAGGCTACGATATTCCCTACTCCTGTCGGGCTGGTGCTTGTTCAACTTGTGCAGGTAAGCTCTTGGAAGGTACTGTCGATCAATCCGAACAATCTTTCTTGGATGACGATCAAATTGCACAAGGCTTTGTTTTGACTTGCGTTGCTAAACCGACTTCAGACTGCAAAATTCAGACTCACCAAGAAGAAGAAATTTACTAGATTGAGAAGAATAGGTTTTGAAATCATACTAAAACCTTACATTCCAAAATTCTAGAAGAGAATTTCGTTCTTCGTGTTGACTTATTTGTAGCGGGAAGCCCGTATTATGCCAAATCTTAGATTATGGTAGAGTGCGGGTTTCCTGCAATATGATAAATCTACCCAAATAAATCTAAAACAAAATTGATTTTGTATATATTAATACTTTGTTTTGGAACGGGACTGACGGGGCTCGAACCCGCAACTTCCGCCGTGACAGGGCGGTGCTCTAACCAATTGAACTACAGTCCCATTTTGTCTCTTATTTTCTGCTTCTTATTTTTTGAGACAAGATTCATTATATCCACATAGTATCTCTTTTGTCAATCATTTTGGAGAATTTTATTTTGGCCGGAGAAGAGAGCAGTTAGATAGCAAACTTTTATGAAGAGGAAGAATTGCACCAAAACTGCTCGAACCATGTTTTGAGGTGATAGGTTGCGCGGCAATCGTCTTCATTGTAGCGGAGAATCGTCTCTAAGGCAGAACGATCGCCGCATTTTAACCAATTATCATATAAACAAACGACGCGATCGCCGGCAACGTCGCTATCTCGCCAAGTAAATCCCAACCAATTCGCCAAAGATTTGAGAGAATAGCTTTCAACGGGTAGTGTTGCTGTTGTAGTCACCCAATGATGAATATCGACGAAGCGAGAGAGGATATCTTTGAGGGGAAAAGGCGTATTTTTGTAGAGTTTTGTTAAACGTTTGACGGTTTCTACTTCGTATTCTGAAAAATGGAAAATCGGTGCATGGGGATAACGCGCGACTAGGGACAGAAATTGCTGCCAAACAAATCCTTCTTCTTCCGGTTGTTCTGCTAAAAACCCATAAAATTTCTCAGTTTTGTTTTGATGATTAACACAAAGTACGCCAAATAAATAGTCAACATTGCGATCGGGTTGAGCCTCGAGGTCAAAATAGAGTTCAACAGGGGCAGTAGGGAAAGTATTGTAAGATTGGCGATCGCCGATCGGACGGAGAAAAGGGCGATTTTCCAGTAGCGATCGCGCTTGCTGTTGTAGTTGATCGACTATCTCTGGCTCAATTAGTTTGGCATCGATCGGTAAATTGAGGGTAGCAAGGGCTTCTAAAGTATTAACATTGAGGCTTTGTAGGGCTTCGTAGCGGCTGGGGGTGACACCAGGGACAAGAGAGAGGTGATTTTGGTCGCGGGCGATCGCGTGACAATAATTACTCCAATGGCACAAACTACAACGCTGACGGGAAATAAACACCTCGGGTTCGTCGCGATCGAGAAGCATTTGCGTGCAGTTTTGCAGCACTTTCAGCATAGAAGGAATACCAATTTCCAGATCGACGTAATAAGGATTTTTGCCTCGTAAAAGCAATTTTGCATGGGGAGGTAATATTCCTTGTATTCGAGTGAGAAGATAGCCATGAAATGCGGCGATCGTTTTATATTCAGGTTTGGCACGTTTACCTAACTTTACATTGACCGGAATATAGAACCAATTCCCCCAGATGGAGTGACCAGGATGCTTGATTAAAAAGGTTGGCTTTCCTAAATAGTCAAAAGAAGATGGATGTAAAGAGCGTTTATTCATCTCTTCTACATCCTGTATTTCCTTGCGATCGCCTTCTATAAACAAGATACCGCGATAAATCAATTCGACTCCTTCTGCCATTAAAATCCGAGTTTGTTGTCCCCCGTCTTGCCAATTTCGCTTTTCAAATTGGGGTTGTACATAAGCCTTTTCCGCCAAAATTTCCTGAATTTGTTGTTGATTTTCTTCCCGCAATTTGAGGAGAAAATCTCGGGGGGGTTCTTGATGAGCGCGATCGCCATAAATATTTAAAAATGTGCGTCGCTGACAGCGTTTGTAGTCTAAGAGTAAATCATCGGTCAATAACATAAACTGAGGTTAGGGGGATTTGAATCTACCGTTAAACAAACTGAAAGATGAGGGATGGAAAATAAATTTCACCTCTCATCTTCTCTTCTCTAACTGATAACTGACTAATTAGCTATCGTCATATAAGGGTTGGTTAATTGTTCCAATTGTTGCACCAACAAACTGAGGAATAAACCTACATCTGTTACTACACCAACGGATTCTACAGAACCGCGATCGCTTAACTTGGTGACAACGGCAGGATTAATATCAACGCAGACCATTTTAACCCCAGCAGGAGTCATATTTCCGACCCCGATCGAGTGTAACATGGTGGAAAGCATGAGAATCATTTCCACCCCTTCCAACATCCGCCCATAGTCCTCTTGTGCCTTAATTAAATCCATTTGCGTATCCGGTAAGGGACCATCATCGCGAATCGATCCAGCTAAACTAAAGGGAACGTTATTTTTAACGCATTCATACATCACTCCTTTGGTAATAATCCCCTCTTCCACCGTCTTAGCAATGCTACCATAACGGCGCACAATATTGATGGTTTTTAAGTGATGACGATGACCGCCGCGTACTGCAACCCCTTGCTGCATATCCACCCCGAGGGAGGTTCCCATGAGAGATTGTTCGATATCGTGGACGGCGATCGCATTTCCTCCTAATAAAGCCTGCACGTATCCATCGCGAATGAGACGGGCAAGATGCTTGCTTCCCCCAGTATGAATGACCACAGGACCCGCCGTAACTGCAACCTTACCGCCGCGATCGCGAATTTGTCGCAATTCCCAAGCAATTTTCTCCACCACCAACTCAACCCGACGTTCGCTGGAAACCCCCGATCCCATGAAGCTAAATTCTTCTCCCGCAGAAGCGCGATCGCGATCCTCGACTTTGCGAACAGTACGAATGCCTTGTACTCCAACCACAACATTTTCCCCTACTTCAAGGTCCCGCAAGAGCTTACACCGTGCCACGACCCCCTCAGCAGTCTCCCGCACCGCGATCGCCCCATCCATGCGTTGATTTTGTAATCGCACCCATGCCCCTTTAATGCGAACTTCCGTGGGATAAATCGTAGTGACGTAGAAATCATCCGGCGCAACTCCCCCCATAGGCACCGGTTCTAA
Organism: Spirulina sp. CCY15215; assembly: GCF_016888125.1. Classification (GTDB taxonomy): domain Bacteria; phylum Cyanobacteriota; class Cyanobacteriia; order Cyanobacteriales; family Spirulinaceae; genus CCY15215. Next base: position 32,468 of record NZ_JACSWA010000361.1, on the reverse strand, counting down.
GAGGGCATCTCGTTCGTCTTCCGGTACATCCATCGCCCCAATATCGATCAGATCGGCGATGATATCCTCCATAACCTCACGGTTGGGGGCGGAAACCCGGACTTCTGCTAAAGATGTACTTTGCCGTTCTGCCCCTAAGTTAAAATTGAGAACTTTAAAACTGCCGCCGCGATCGACAATAATATCTAAAGCGCGGTTCATAATCCCCGCATCGAGGAGATGTCCTCGCATTTGTAGGGTGCGACTTTCGAGATAAGTGACAGCATGAAGTTCTTCGCGCACCGGTTCTATCGTTCGCAAAGTCAGGCACTTTGCAGCCCCTCCAGCTTTGAGAAATTCAGTCAGAGGGGTTTCTATTACTTCATAACCCAATTCCGTCAGGCGCTGTTTTAAAGACTCACTGGCCTTATTCATAATGACGGTATTGTTAATATTGACGGAATTACAGCCAAAATTAATCGCGTCGGGTTCGTTCAAAACAATGCGTTTTTCCTCTGCTACTCGTCGCTCAATTAAGTGATTAGAATAAGAGTCAAAAGCAGGGGGATAATAGAGCAAATAACCGCCACTGAGAGGACAAAAACAAGTATCGAGATGATAGAAACGGGGATCTACTAAACGCAGAGATATCACTTCTACATCTAGCCATTTGGCCAAATAAGGATGAGAATCGAGTTCTGTGCGAAAACCATATCCCGCCCATAACCAGCGTCCTTCTCGGTCTAAAAGGGCATCTCCTGCCCCTTCAAAGGGCAAATCCTTGGGGAGTTCGTAGACGGTATAACCATTCTCTTCAAACCATTTTTTAAAATAAGGTTCTTCCCCTTGACGTTCGGGGTGCAAGAAGCGACTGAGGACTACATTTTGACCTAGAAGTAAACCAGCATTCGCGGTGAAAACGAGATCCGGCCAGCCTTTTTCGGCTGGAATGAGATCGACGATCGCCCGATCTTTAATAATGTGATATAAATTTTGCCACTGATCGACGGCGCGATCGCGGGATGATTTATGAATATTGCCCTCCATCCAAGGATTGATGACGTAATCTACGTCATAATGATCGGGGGCGCACATGAGAAAGCGAATAGAATCTGTCATATTTTATGTCAAAAGGGGGTAGATTGCCCTTTTCTCTCCTGTTCGATGGACACGCGAAAGACAAACAGCCCCATGAGTCTGAGAAATACTTGCAGGGGGTAACAAGCGTTATCAAGGTAAGCATTTCGCTCCCATATCGGGTTGTTGTCTCAATTAGACGCAATTTTCCATCGTATCACGTTTTTCCGGTTGCAGAAATTGCGATCGCAACAGGATGAATCTTCACGCAATTTGCGTTTTTCGTCTCCTCCAGGTTACGAATAGTCACAAGAAAAAGGATAGAGTATTTTTAGAGCGAAAATTTGCTAGAATGGCGGTACAATTTGCGAGGTAGTCGTGTTATGGAAACTACTACAGTTAAAAACGCGATCGAACGCGCTCTAGTCGATGGACACTTATCTCATGCAGAGTCTAACTATATCAAGCGCGTCATGTATGTGGGTGGGACGGTGACACCCGAGGAGTGCGGACTGTGGCGAGAATTACAGGACAAAATTTGGAAAGGGGAAATCTCTCTCAGAGATTAAAGGCGATCTCTAGAAAAATATTGGGGGCATCAAAACCGCAGAACAGATATAGAACAGATATCGACGGTGCGATCGCGGGATGATTTATGAATATTGCCCTCCATGTTAATTGTTAATTATCAACTATCAACCAGCAACCAGCAACTAGCAACTAGCAACTAGCAACTAGCAACTATCAACTATCAACTAAAACCACATCTTCGTATAATAAAGACAGGGGAAAATGTAGATCGACACTGGTTAAATGAATATCTATCTCTTCTGGAGAAGTATCATTTTCCGGTGGAGAATAGGTCGTGAGTTCCCATTTTCCTTGTTCATTCAACCGATAAATTTCTACCAGCATCGTATCTGCACTGATGAGTGCGTATTCTCTAAAAGTATCAATACGGCGATAATTGCGAAATTTAATCCCTCGGTCTTTTCCTTCCGTACTCGGAGATAGCACTTCTGCAATAAAACAAGGATGATAAACAATTTTTTGTTCTTGTCTGTCACGGCGATCGCAAGTCACCATCACATCAGGATAATAAAAAGGACCTTGCTGCAATATCCCCAATTTAGCATCTGCCATATAGGGTTTACAGGGTCTTCCTCGCAGATGACTTTTTAAAGCGGACGTAAGGTTAATTGCAATTTCATTATGAGCTAATGTTCCTCCGGCCATCGCAAAGACTTCGCCGTTCATATATTCGTATTTAAGCGGTTGTTGTTCTTCCCAGTCCAGATATTCTTGGGGAGACATTAAAGATGAGTCAGAAAGAGCAATCATGTTTGTATAACTTTGGTTTATTTTGATTTTGATGGCGATCGAAAACAGCAAAGGAAATGCGATCGCCTTGAAAGGAACAATTACGAACGAACGAAATGACCAATTCTCTTACTAATTTTATAACATTTCCTCGCAGACGGTTCTCGCGAGGTAAATTTTCGAGTTCTCGGACAGCTTGTTCTTGTACTCGACCTTAATAAATTGCGTCACGGGATGAGCTTTTATAATAGAACAGAAGTATTGTATCAGATGGGCTGTAGTTTCTTCATGATTTAAAAAAGCTACAGACATATTCTCCTGCTCCTTCTGATGAAAAGGCAATAACCTGACCGTGTTTGTCAATACGAAGGCGATCGCGGCAATTATAAATCTCAATAGGTTTAACTTTACCGTCAATACTCACTTTAACTCGATACTCCCAATAATTTTTGGCACTGCGTTTAATCTGGAGAATGCAAATTTGGCGATCGCCTTTCTGCTGACAAAATGCCGCATCAGCAGGAGAGGCGATCGTAAAAAATAACACGAATAACAAGATCGGTACAACACATTTTGCAACACATTTCACAAATCGCTCTCTCCTCCGATAAGTGTCGTCATTATCAAAATGAATATATCATCTTTCTGTTAAAAATGCCTAGCCAATTCTTCATTCTTCTTTTGTTACAAGATCGAAGAGAAGTTCGCGATCGCAACGATCGCAGATACGACTCTATCCTATCTCCAAAATTAGTTATATTAAAGCAAGAATACTAGAAAACACAATTCTTATGCGCCGTTTCTATTTTTTCTCGCTATTGCTGTTGGGTTTCCTGCTGAATAGTTGCACCGAAAACTCAACCCAAGAATCTCCTCCAAAAAGCCAAGATCGCGATTTAACCATCTGGTGGAGTCAAGGATTTTATCCCGAAGAAGACCAAGCCCTAGAAACCGCGATCGAGCAATGGCAACAACAAGAAAACTTAAAAGTTAATTTAAAATTTGTCCACGAAGACGACCTCCTCCCTCTTACCCTCAAAGCCTTAGAAGACAAAACTCCTCCAGATATTTTATTTTCCGTCCGAGCGGACTTTATCGCAACTATAGCGGCATTCCCGTCATTGGAGTTTATCGCTTTTTGGAACGGCAGGATGTGGCACTATTAGCCGAACAAAGCCAACGAGAAGCCTTTGCCCCAGCCCGAGACCTCGCGATCGCCATTGCCGCGATCGGGTTGGGGTGTTCCATTTTCCTCGCCCTGGGAATGTGGATCCTCGGTCGTCAAATCGTCGGCCCCATTCTCGCCATTGCCCAAACCGCCCGTCAAGTCAGTGCAGGAGTCCAACGCCAAGAATTTCAAACTCTGCCGACTACCCCCGTCCTCACCAAAAATGAAATCGGTACCCTTGCTAAAGCCTTCAATCAAACGATCCTCGAATTGCGATCGGCCTATGGAAAACTCACAGAATACAGCCATGATCTCGAAGCCAAAGTCGAACAACGCACCCAGGAATTAAGCCAAAATAACGCTCAATTACAACAAACTCTGAACAAACTGAAAATCGCCCAAGGTCAACTGATTCAAACGGAAAAAATGGCGAGTTTGGGTCAATTGGTCGCAGGAATTGCCCACGAAATTAACAATCCCGTCAGCTTTATTTACGGCAACGTGGAACATTTGCGAGAAGATGCTTTAGATTTACTGCAACTCGTCCAACTTTATCAACGGACTTATCCCCATCCAACCTCAGAAATTAGTGACATTCTCGCAGATATCGATCTGGAATTTGTGGCCGAAGATCTCCCCAAAATCCTTGATTCCATTGCTACGGGGTCTCGCAGAATTCGTGATATCGTCCTTTCCCTACGACTTTTTGCCCGTCTCGATGAAGTGGGTGTGAAATCTGTCAATCTCATTGAAGGGATAGAGAGTACCTTATTAGTCTTACAAAATCGCCTCAAGGCTCAATCTAAACGCCCTGAAATTATTGTAACTAAAGATTATCAACCCCTCCCGGTGGTGGAATGTAATGCGGGACAGATTAATCAAGTTTTTCTCAATATTCTGGCTAATGCTATTGATGCCCTTGAAGAAGCGATCGCCCGCAATCTCATCACCACTCCTACCTTATATATTCAAACCCAATTGTTATCAACGGAGGAAGTCGCGATCTCGATCGAGGATAATGGTATCGGTATGACGGCAGCAATACGCAATTGCATTTTCGAGCCATTTTTTACCACGAAACCTGTCGGTCAAGGGATAGGATTGAGCTTATCAATCTGTTATTCTGTGGTGGTTGAACAACATGGTGGGAAATTAAGCTGCGACTCTCAACGCGATCAGGGTACTACTTTCACGATCAAATTACCAAAACATCTTTAGACCCAAAATACCTGCCCCCAATCACTGAAAGCATTTACCGAACATATTATCCGCGATCGCTGGGAGGAAGTGCGATCGCCTAATCCCAAAGAATTAGCAGGAACTTTGGTGCTATCTTTCCCTTTAACTGAAGCCTCGGCAAAAATGCGATCGGGTCCCCCTATTGCCGACTGGGTGAATTTAGAGACACGAGGATCGGGAGAAGAAGGGGCGATCGCAGAATTGAGTGTCAATGCACCTCAAACCGTTGAAGCACAAGGATGGTACAAAGATGAAACTGGCAAACTGATTCTAACCACAGAGGCGATCGCGGCAACCCCTCACTCACCGCGAATAGTTGCAGGCAATTGCAGCGCGATCGCACAACCGCAATTCTAAGACAACCGTTTTATTTTAGCTGCGGTGATGTAGCAGGAATGGGACGACTGAAGAAGCATTTTGAGCATACTTTTACTCGCGTTTAGAAAATTGCCCTCGATAAGCGTTATATACTGGGTGAAGTGTTACTGGACATCAAACCAGCAACACTTCCCCCAATAACCGGGGAAATCGCGAAACCTAGGAGATTCCAATTAGTCTATGATCTGGCCGTTTAAACCCAACAAGCGCAAACAAATTGCCCGTATTGAAATCACTGGCGCGATCGCCACAGAAACGCGCAAACGAGTTCTCAAAGCGTTAAAAATTGTTGAAGAGGAAAAGTATCCCGCAATTTTGTTACGCATCGATTCTCCTGGGGGAACTGTTGGAGACTCCCAAGAAATTTATGATGGTTTAAAGCGAATCCGCGCAAAAGGGGTTAAAGTTGTCGCCAGTTATGGCAATATTTCCGCATCGGGAGGCGTTTATGTGGGAGTCGGTGCCGATAGTATTGTTGCAAATCCAGGCACAATTACGGGGAGTATTGGGGTAATTCTACGGGGGAATAATCTCGAACGTTTATTAGATAAAATTGGCGTTTCCTTTAAAACTTTTAAATCGGGACCCTACAAAGATATTTTGGCTTTCGATCGCGAATCAACCCCAGAAGAGAAGGCGATTCTACAGGATTTGATCGATAACAGCTACGGACAATTTGTTGAAACAGTAGCAGAAGGACGCAATTTAGAGGTTGAAACGGTGAAAAGTTTTGCCGATGGGCGTATTTTTACGGGACAGCAAGCTCTAGAATTAGGGATGGTGGATCGTTTGGGAACAGAAGAAGATGCCCGTCGCTGGCTTTGCGAATTAGTTAAGCTAGACCCCGAAAAAGCTCAATGTAATACTATCGAGGAAAAGAAGCCTTTATTAATGCGAGTTTTATCGGGACGCGCAATATCGAAGCGATCGCGGTTGTCAATGACCTTGAATTGGTTAGAATTTGAAATGGTAACAGAAGGGCAACCTTTATGGTTATACCGACCCTAACAGCGATCGGCGATCGATTCGATTATCCGTTAAATTAAATCAAGGAGGATATGCTAGTGGAGTGGAAAGTGCGGGCTATTCGCGGCGCAACGACGGTGACAGAAAATAGTGTGAAAGCGATTCGCATTGCAGTTACCGAGTTAATTGAGGAGATAGAAAAGCAAAATCAATTAGATCCCGAAGAGATTGTGAGTGCTACATTTACTGCAACCCGCGATCTCGATGCGATTTTTCCTGCCGCGATCGCCCGCGATCGTCCCAAATGGGATAATGTTGCTCTCATTGATGTCCAACAAATGCAGGTTAAAGGTAGTTTAGAACGCTGTATTCGGGTTCTTATTCATGTTAATACTCCTCAACTCCAAAACGAGATGATTCACGTTTATTTGGGAAAAGCTAAAAATCTGCGTCCCGATTGGAGTTTAGCAGAATTGGTCTAGGAAAGTCAGTGGAATATTACACCGAGAAAACGGTAACGCGAGAAAACAAGCAAAATAAGCAGAAAAGAGCTTTCAAAAAAGCAGCTTTAGAGATGCTGGAATGGGCGGCATCTATGGGAGAAATTCGTTTAAAATATTCGGTTTAGTTCTAATATTCTGGAGACATAAACTATGCAACTAGAAGATTATTTTATCTTTCTCGCTACCAATGACATTCGCCTAAAAGGTACGCGAATTGGCATTGAAACAGTTTTGTATGACTACATTTATCGCAGTCGAACACCTGAAGAAATTGCTAAAACCTATCTATCATTAAGCCTAGAACAGGTTTATGCCACAGTTCTCTACTATCTTCATAACAAACAACAGATCAGTGAGTACCTCGCTAATTGGCTAGAGTGGGGAAACAAAATGAGAGAAGAGCAAAAACTTAATCCGCCGCCAATCTCCGAAAAATTACGTCAACTTCGAGCCGAACGACTAACACTAGGAAAATCCTATGCAAATCAAGTATTTGATGGATGAAAATCTCAACCCAATTTATCAAATACAGTTACGTCGCAAAGAACCTGATTTAGTAGTAAGGACTTTAATATAATCTGAAATATTGGACTTCATAACATCCTTAAAAAAAGTGAAGGACTCAGAATTTGGGTACCGTGAAAATATTTTAGAGGGAGTAAATGCCGCCGATCCAAGCTGACTAAATAATCTGCTTTTGCTTCGTAAGCAGCCGCTAAAAAAATATTGTCGTTAGGGTCTATATTGTCCAAAATTGTTGTTTCATAAGCTCCAGGAATAAACAAGCTAGTTTTTGCAATTACTGTAATTAACAATTGAATATCAAGTAAAGAAACGGTTTGCCGATTTAAGATAACAATTAATTCTTGTAATAGTTGAGGAGACATGATAAGGGTAAATTTGCTGTTGCGCCAAGCATCTAATACTTGAGGTGGAGAACTCTGAGAATTTTTGCTGAGTAGTGCGGCAACAAATACGGAAGTATCGAGAATAACTTTAGGGAGTAATTGCGTCACGGTTAGCTATTTTAGTACGAATACTATCAAGTTCTGACCAGATTTTTTCAGGGGACTGATGGCCAGATTCTTCGGCAAGTTTCCAGGCTTCAGCAATAATAGCATCCGCGATCGCCAATTCTGTTGAGGTAGGTCGCGGTATATTTTGAGTACCAAAATTTTGAAAGTCTTCTAATTCGGCGGGGGTTAGGATGAGTTTTTGAGTCTGCATGGCAATTTTTTACTTTTGACTCTATGATAACTTTTACCGAGGGTAATCGTCATCTCATTCCCACAACACGCGATCGCCATCTTATCAAATTTTAAAAAAGCGATCGCCTAAAAATTTAAGACTCACAGGAAGTGCGATCGCAATACATTACTCTCCTGCGATCGCCGATCTTGTAGGGTTTGTTAATGCAATGTAACGCACCCAAACGTTACTTAATGCTAATTGCTTGTGCGTTACTCTCCGCTAGGACACTCTACAAGATTGCATTTTGCCAAATACAACTCTATTCAGGGATTTTACTCTGCAAAAATCTTGTTTTTACACTTATTGGTTGCTTTATTTGACAATTTATGTAATACTTGTGCCTGTGATGTACCAAAGTTCGCAATAATGCTTTTTTTAAGGGTAATATCACTCCGCGAAATGCGTTATCATTACCGTTATGTGCCATCCCAGAGTTAGAGATTAGTGTCCTAAAGCAATATATCATCCATGAACAACTACTCAATTATCATGCTTGGTCCAAGCGGTTCGGGGAAGACAGTATTCTTGTCCAGTTTGTATAAAAAACTATCTACACAGAGTGAGTTGGGATTTTTTCTTCAAGTTGATACTGGTGAAAAACGCAAACGCCTCAACAATATCTATACCCAAGTCGCAGCCGATGAAAAGTGGCCTGCGGGTACAAAATATAGTGAGGTTTCTGAATGGACATTTACTTGCCGAGTCCAAACAAGTGATTTGTCAATTTATGATGGTTGTTCTTTTACCTACCTTGACTACGCAGGGGGCAGAATTACTGATGAAGCGGAGGAGGAAGATGCAAGTTCAGAGTTTGATGATAAGTTTAAAGCAGCAGATGCTTTATTGATATTACTTGATGGGCAAAAAATCTGTGCTTTGATGAGAAAAGAGAAAATTGGGAAGGTTTGGGCATTAAACAATCTGCGTAATATGATTGACGTGATGCAAGGTTCGCGTAAACCCGTTCACTTTGTCATTAGCAAGTGGGATATTGTCGAACAGAACTATACACTAGAGCAAATTAGGGATAGATTGCTTGAGATTGATGAATTCAAAAACCTAGTCAAGCTCAGAAATCAAGCTGGTTCACCTGTGCGACTTATTCCAGTAAGTGCAGTCGGTAAAGGATTTGCTATCCCTAAGCCTGATGGCAGTATGGAAAAAACTGGAGAACTCCCCAAACCATTCCAAGTTGAGGTTCCTCTAGCTTGTATTCTGCCTGACATGATTCAGGTAATGATGAAAGAACTGATTAGAAAGCGGCAATCTGAACTAGAAACACCCATCGAGATTAAGCCAAATATAGGTTTTTGGGAGTTCCTCGGACAACTGTTTGCTAATGGACTAAAGACCGTGCAAGAACTTTTGCCACGCAAATATCGGTTTGCAGATGAGACTCTTGAAAGTTTGATCAAATGGGCTGAGACTCCTGCACAACAAAAAATTGATTTTGCAGAAAGAAGGACGGAAGAATTAAGGCGAGAACAGGCAGAGTCTCTAAAAAAAGTGGAAGATGAAGAAACAGCATTAGCACACGCTATCCACTGTTTTGTTTCAATCCAGAACCAACTGGTTTATCGTTTTCCTGAGTCAGAGTTAAGAGTATGAATGGGATCGAAGCATGGCGATTTCTAGTCAGTCGCAATCAATTTTTGGACTATCGGACAGTGGTAGCTCCTGATTTTATGTGTCAAGCAAACATAGCTAGTCTTTTGGCAAAAGTAGCAGAGGGAGAACCTACAAATGATGATAGTGTTTACTATCGTGAAATCCACGGCTCAAAAGTTGATGATTTAACCATTATCTATCGAGTCAGTGAAGCTCAAGCTAGAGATGTAAATCCTGAGCTTGATGGAGCTTTAAAAGATTCCTTTGGCAGAGAGATTTATTTCATAGAAGGCATTGTTGTAAAAGGACTAAAACTCTCAACCTCTGTAACATCAGAGAATATAGATATTAATCACCAACAACTCATCAATGATTATCGAAATTTCTGGGAATGGGTATCGCCTCAGCCTTCGATTGCGTCAGAGTCGGCTTTTTTTGAACCTATCGAAGATAATGCGGTATTAAATCACATAGATTTGCCAGCTTATTTTATCAGTAGTAAAAAACAATTAGTTCTGACAAGTACTTCTCAATCTAGTTCGGAGCTTAAAGAAGAAAACTCAGATGCACTAAACAAGCAAATATCTATTCCAAGTACTTCCTATGACTTTGATAGAGAAGTACATCAGTGCTTTTTCCTAAATGATACTAAAGTTCTAGTGTACTTCAGAGTAGATCCATTAGTTATATGCCCTCATGATCACAAAGTTGTCTGCCTCGATCTCAATACAAAAGATAAAACTGATTTGATTAGTGGTGAGGTTGGTAAACGATCAATAGAAAGAATCTGTTTAGCTTCTAATAAGCAAATTCTTGTTAGCTCGAATAGAAGCCCTTTCGGTAAAGATGAAAACTCAAGTTCACCACTAAATGTTTCTTTCCGCTCCTGCTTCACGAAAGTCTTTAATCTTGAGGACAAAAGTGAAAAAACAGTTCCCGAAGGTGGTGGCGGTGGCGAATTAATTGCTATCTCTAAAGATTGTAAATGGGTTGCCAATGCTACTGATAATGCCCTAAATCCTGAGTTGTTCGATATTAAAGGTGGAGGGAAAATATCCTTGTCTGGAGGTCATAATAAGAAAATAACTATTTTAGCTGCGAGTTTATACGACAATACATTTGCCAGTGGAGATGAAAGTGGCTTTATACGTCTATGGGACTTTAACACGCTTTCTATTGGAGGGCTAGAAATTTTCAAAGCTCCTATAGATGTGATCGCATTTAGCCCAAAAAATAAACTACTGGTCTGTAGTGGAAATAAGGGAGAAATTAAAGTATTTAGATATGAGTCTGACAAGATTATTAAGGAGCCGCAGATAGAACTTACCCATTTTCGTGTAAATGGTAAAAAGTCAAAAGTAAATGCTCTGGCTTTTAGCTGTAATGGCAAAATGTTTGCTAGTGCTGGGGATGATGGATCGATAAGACTTTGGGATATTAGTAAGGGTCAAAGTCAAGACAGTCAATTACTTTCTGAGCATGATAAGCGTGTAATGTCTGTTAGCTTTAGTCCCAACGGAAAACTACTGGCTAGTGGCAGCAAAGATAAAACTGTTAGAATATGGCAACTTAGCTAGGTGACAACAATACATTATGTTAACCCTCAATCATCCGCACATCGAAAAAAGTGACAATTGGGGAATAACAAATCTATTTGGTTGTTGAGTTCTGAGAAGTTATTGGCGATCGCCCAAAAATCACGACTCGCAGGAAGTGCGATCGCAAAGACAAATGATTGTTAAGCGATCGCCTTAGTAATTATTAGCCTTTGCTCTCTTTCTGTGGATATTTCTTGTTTTACATCCTGAATAAGTTCCATAATTTTGTCGGTCGAGTCATAGCCAGATTTGGTAAAAAGTTGATGCGACATCGTTGCAAATCCTTCGTTTGATAGCTGTTCTCGGCGATCGCTAATCCCTATCAAATATTGAAACATTGCTAAACTTAACAGCACTGCTTTTGGTTGCCCTTCTTGGATTAAGGCGATCGCTTCTCGCTTAGAGTTGGCTTGTTGGATTAGCTGGGAAAGCTCTTTGTTGTCGCGTACATTTGCTTCTAGCATATAGTTTGCTGTTTTGAAGTCAGTTATAATTTTATTCTATAGTTACGCGATCGCCTAAAAATTACGAATCACAGGAAGTGCGATCGCATGATGATTCACGTTTATTTGGAAAAAGCTAAAAATCTCCGTCCCAATTGAAATTTAGCGCAATTAGTTTAAGGCACAAACCTACCTTTTGCCTTCATTCACAATTCTTCTTGTAAGCCAAAAAAAGATTTAATTGCCGCGATCGCCTTTTTAATATCCGCGATCGATATTTTTAATAGTGCGAACATTCCCAATCCAATAAATAAAAACCCAATCCAAAAATTACTTTCGTATAAATATAGCCCAACCAGAACGGTAAAATAAGGAGAGATAATACGACTGATCTTTTCAAAGTCGGCAACGCGATCGGACTTTACAGATTCAGGTTTTACAGATTCAGAGGCTTGACTGGGAACGATTGTAGTCTCCAGTGTTGGGGTTTGGGATGGCGTAAATTCTTCTGGCATTGTTATTTTCCTGAGAAATAGAAACTGTCTTGAAAATTTCTTTCATTATGCCCGTTGTTTGAGTTTAAGACAACCAAAAATTAGGTAAAATTTTCTTGCTCAATTCCCGAATATTTTTATTGAGCAGTAAGCCACAAAGTAAGAGGATACGAATAGGCATATCAAGTTATCTATCACCACTTAAAATTGTTCACGATTCACACTTTAAAGTTCACAATTTGCTAATTGAACCCCTAAGATTCAACCTTGACTTTATTGCGATAGAAAGCAATATAACCTTCTATATTTTTTGCTCTTTCCTTCGCTTGAGGATAATACCAAGCTGCATCTTTAATCTCATTTCCATCAACAACGACGTTATAATAGCTGGCAAGTCCTTTCCAAGCACAAGTTGTCTGGGTGTTACTTTCAGTAAAATAGTCCTTATTGATAGAGTCGGGAGGAAAATAGTAATTTCCTTCAACTTGTTCGCAATTGTCGCTTTGAGCAAGAATTGTTCCGTTTAGCGTTACTGTCGGCATGGCGATCGCATAATCTCGATAAAATGACTTCTTTATTATCCCCCATCTCGCGAAAAATCTAACAAAATATGAAAATAAAAATTTCAACTGCTTTATTTTTGGACATATTTACAACAGTTGCAGAAAGACACTAACCCAGAAAATTAATCTAGATTTATTCTTGCCATTCTGTTCTTAATTGTTCGATAACGCGATTTAAACCCACAGAATTTGAGGCCTTAAAAAGCAAACAATCCCCTGGTTGTACTGTTTGTTTCAACTCTGCAACAACTTTATCATGGGTGGTCAAACAAACAGTAGGAATATTTTGAGAACCGATCGCGATCGCCTCAGCTTGGCGATCGTCAGCTAAAATTAATACCCGATCTAACTGTAATTCTTGAGCCACCTCTCCCACCTGTTGATGTAACTCCGCCGATTTATCCCCCAACTCCTTCATCGTCCCCAAAACAGCAAGATGACGTTGTGCGGGCGTTTCTTTTAATAAACGTAATGCTGCAACCATCGACTCAAAACCCGCATTATAAGTCTCATCCAAGATGGTAATATTTTCCCCCAATTGATAACGTTGAGCGCGACCCTTGGGCAACTCTACAGATAGACCCGATAATAGAGGCTGCCAATCTAGATCAAGCACCTTTGCCACCGCCAAAGCAGCCAAATAATTAGAGGCATTGTGACGACCTAATAAAGGCAACGGAAAAGATTTTCCTTCTACTCGTAATGTCTGAAAATCTAGCAATTCTCCCCGCAAATCTCCCTTTTCCAACCCATAAGTTATCGTTTCTCCCCGCCAAACCGTCGCCGCCGTTTGCATGAGAAGCTCATTATCCGCATTTAAAACGGCAATACTATTATCCGGCATCGTCGCCAGTAACTCGCATTTTGCCCGCGCGATCGCCTCCCTAGACCCCAATAAACCAATATGTGCCGTCCCAACATTAGTAATCACCCCAATCGTCGGAGAGGCAATTTCCGTTAATTCCGCAATTTGTCCCTCACCCCGCATCGCCATTTCAATAACCGCATAATCGTCATTCTCTGACAATCCCAATAGAGTTTTCGGTACGCCAATTTCATTGTTATAATTCTTCAGAGTTTTGAGAACTTGCCCTCGCGTTGCCAAAACTGAGGCAATCAGTTCCTTTGTTGTTGTTTTGCCAACAGATCCCGTAATACCAATAATCGGAATTTCAAAGCGATCGCGCCACCAATTGCCCAACCTTTGATAAGCCCGTAATGTATCTTTAACTTGCAACTGAGGAATAGTATCGGGTAAATCCCTGAAGGGATCTCGAGCAATAATAAGTGCTTTTGCACCTTTATCTACTGCTGCTGCTAAAAAATGATGACCATCAAAAGCGTCTCCCTGCAATGCTAAAAATGCTTCTCCAGGTTGCAAGGTACGGGTATCCGTATTAATCCCCGTCAGTAAAACAGATGGGGACAAATTGGGGAGATAGCGGGAAACTTCGAGAATTTCCGGCAATTGGGCAAGAGAGACAGTAAAAGACATAATGGGAAATAAAACAGCAATCCTCCCCAAAAGCTCCCTTGCGAGGAGAATAGGAGACAGATAAAGAAGTCGTCAAAGACTCTAAAGCGAGAAGTACGGAAATGTCAAGCAAATTATCCTAAAGTTCTATGAAGTTTCGGTGAATTTTACCAAAGCGCATAAAAAGCAAGCAAGTTATCATAAAACTATAAGAGTAGAGATTTGAATCGGAATCCATTCAGAATACTTTTTTTCAGGGCAGCTTGTGCCTGCATCTTATCTTCAATCTCCATCACTCCCATCTATCCTTTAGTGAAATGTCAACAGCCCTAGTTTTAATTAAATAATTGGAGGGCTGAAAGCAGTGCCAACCTTGACTAGCTCCTATCTTAGACCCACCCGCCAAGAAGACCAACGTTTGTACGATCATCTCCTTTACTGCGTACAGACAGAAACTCCCCAAGAAACAATTGAACGCTTTCGGCGCTTGTTTATCGGGGGGCGAAATTACGAGCCTCTTGAGGTGCGAATTGCCCTAGAAACCCTTGCCAGCGAGAAAGAAGCCGAGGAAAGTTTTCATTTTCTCCTCAATCGCTGCTGCCATATTCTCATTAATCGCTGGCAAACCCAACCCCAGAATAGTTGGGCAATTGTTCAATTGGTAGAAGTGTTTCGCTTTATTCCCCCCATCGGCTCCGTGCAGGCTCGGGGGGCCCGTCGCCTGCGACAATTGGTGCGGGACTTTCGGGAAACAGAACAGTTTTTGACCTTACAACGACTGGCGAGAGTGATCGGCAATACCATCGAAGATCGCGGCAAACTGCGCCCCCTGCACGATCGCCATGGGGAAGGCAATCTGGTGGGAACCTTGATCAATCGCTATCCTTACCTCTACGAACATTGCTTGCTCAGTCAGGATAGCAGCTACGAACACCAACAAACCGTGCGCCAAATTCGCGATCGCCTGCAACAGCAATTTGAGTTAGATCTTTCCCACTATGTCACCTATCAAGTTCGTAAAGCTGCTTATTCCCAAGGCGATCGCCTAATCCAACCCGTAAAAAATCCCACCTTATTGAGTAGCAGAGAACTCGGGGTAGCCGTGCGCCAATTTTCAGGACGCATTGAAGGCGATCGCACTCATCGAGACATGGCCAAGAATTTTCTCACCCACAGCCTGCAAGCGTCCTCCTATCGCAACTTTAAGGAAGATCTCTACGAATATCTTACCGCTTCGGTAGACCCTCAATATGGCAATCAGAAATTTAATGAAAAACTCTACGATCGCCTGAAAAATACCCTCTCCCGTTACGATCTGCAAAAGCCCAATAATACACTTTTATTGCGAACCTCCAGTCATTTATTAAATTTTTTGGTCGTAGAAAGCCCCCAGCGTCCCGATCATTATGTTTTTGTGGATTTAATCACCAATTTAGGAGCAACGCCAACCGTCGTTTTACTCTTAAAAATCACCCTACTCTGCAATCAAGTGAAGCCCCATCTCGAAAAACGCTTTTCGATTTTATTCAATCATTACGAGTCATCCACCGAAGAGGGGGTTCCCTGGTTGGTCAAATCGATGGAAAATATGCACATTGCTTTTAGCGTTCATTTTGGCTCTGTCGATCTCTCTCTTATGCAAAAATTTCTTTAGGAGAATTGACCTTTGACGGTTGTGGATGAACTTGAAAATTTTGGTCACGAACAAATTTGGGCTGTCTTTTCTCAAAAATCGCCACTTAGGAAACCAAGCGGTAAAAACCTATTACGCTCTCGCTGAAGCCTGCTTAATTGGTGCAGTTTCCGGCATTGCTGCTCTTTTACTCAAAAAAGGGGTGGGATTTGTAGGGGGATTTCGCCTCTCCCTGGTTGAAGATCTGGGAATTTGGATTCTGCCACTGTTTGGGTTTATCCTTTGTTGGATAGCCGGGTGGCTGGTAGAACATCTCTCTCCCGCAGCCAATGGGGGTGGAGTCTCTCAAGTCAAAGCCGCCCTCGCCAAATTCCCGATCCCTCTCACCTTGCGGGTGGCGATCGTGAAAACCCTCGGCGCAATTTTAGTCTTAGGGGGAGGCTTAACCCTCGGGCGCAGGGGCGCTACAGTACATATCGGGGCGGCTTTAGCTGGGCAACTCAGTCAATGGGTGCCCACCTCTCCCCAACATCGCCGCCAAATGATCGCCGCCGGAGCCGCCGCCGGATTAGCCGCCGGATTTAATACCCCGATCGCCGGGGTTCTCTTTGTGGTGGAAGAACTGTCTCGGGATATGTCGGGGCTAACCCTAGAAACTTCGATTCTTGCTTCCTTTACCGGTTCCGTTGTCTCTCGCTTATTGGGATCGGCGGATCTCAATCTACCTCAAGCAATACTCGTTCCCCAGATCGTCAACGAATTTACCCCCCTCGATATTCCTTTCTATATCCTCTTGGGAGTTGCTGCTGGGGTTTTGGGGGTTTTCTTCAATCGCGGGATGTTGTGGAGTCGCACCTTGCACCGCCGTTTAAATATCCCCATGTCCTGGCGCTTGGGGTTCATCGGTTTAATTTCTGGGACGGCGATCGCTTTCTCCCCAGATGTCTTCCGCAATAATGCCGGATTGCGGGATTTTTTAGTTACGGGAGAAGCAGATCTACAAAACATCGCGATCGCCTTTATGCTTCATTTTGGCTTGACCATCCTTGCTTCCGGAGCCGGAGCCCCAGGGGGACTCTTTGCCCCCTCTTTGGTTCTCGGTTCTGCCCTAGGCTCCCTAATTGGCGGAATTGGTTTGTTATTGGGGGGGGTGAGTTCCCAAACTACTTATGCTTTGGTGGGTATGGGGGCATTTTTTACCGGAGTGGCGCGGGTTCCGGTGACGGCGATCGTGATTGTTTTTGAATTAACCACGGATTTTCAATTGGTTTTACCCCTGATGATTAGTTCGGTTGTTGCTTATGGGGTAGGGGAAGCCTTACATAAAGGTTCTCTCTATCAGCATCTCCTCGAAGCAAGCGGCATCAAATTGAAGGATGGGGAAGGCAACCGCGATGTTCTCGAAGATTTAACCGCCGCCGATGTCTTACAGGCTCGAATGGACACTTTACCCCTCAATCTGACTGTTGAGGAAACTATTCAGGCTTTTTCCCGTTCTGAACATCATGGTTTTCCGGTGGTTGATGAAGGAAATCTGGTGGGAATGGTGACGGAAACCCAGCTTGCTAATTTGGGGGGCATCTCTCGCAAATCTCCCCTCCGTCAAATTATGACCCACAATCCGATCGCGGTTCATCCCGAAGCGACTT
Organism: Spirulina sp. CCY15215; assembly: GCF_016888125.1. Taxonomy (GTDB): domain Bacteria; phylum Cyanobacteriota; class Cyanobacteriia; order Cyanobacteriales; family Spirulinaceae; genus CCY15215. The sequence goes on along the minus strand of NZ_JACSWA010000361.1, from coordinate 15,125 downwards.
TAAGTGATGTACTTTATTTGATGGATCGCTATCAGATTTCCCATTTGCCGGTTACGGAGGGGCGACGATTGGTGGGGATTATTACTCGCAGCGATCTCATTCATGCTACCGCCGATCGCTTGCGGGTGAATCAATCTCAGGGCGATCGCGAACCCGATCCCTCTTACTCAATCTATCACGTTCGCGCTCCAGTCACGGGGAAAGGACGCATTTTACTGCCCCTCTCTAATCCCCATACAGCAGCAACAATGCTGGAAATTGGTCTGGCGATCGCTAAGATGAGAAATTGTGAGTTGGAATGTTTGCACGTCATTTTGATCCCCCTCCACAATCTTCCCGCTCAAACGGCGGTGGATGAGTCGGAAAGTCACAAATTGTTAGCAATGGCGCAGGATAAGGCGCAGGAATGGGGTGTTTCCTTACACCTGCAAATTCGGGTTGCTCACAATACCGCGCGGGCTGTTTTGGATGTTGTGCGGGAACGTCATATCGATCTGCTGCTCATGGGCTGGAAGGGATTTACCGCCACCCCTGATAAGATTTTTGGGGATGCGATCGATACATTAATTCATCAGGCTTACTGTGAGGTTGTTTTGGTGAAATTAGGGAAACACAAATATTCCTATCCTTTAGCTCCCACAAAATCCAGCACTTGGCTGATTCCCACGGCGGGGGGTCCAAATATGCAGCGAGGGATGGAACTGTTACCCGCTTTTGCTTTGTTAACTCCTTCTCCTCATTTATTATTATGTCAGATTCATACTCCTGATGGTAAAAAAATCGATACGAGGATGTTGGAGGAAACTGCCGATCGCCTCCGAAAACAAATGGAAACGGTTGTACAAACGGTTTCTTGGCGCTCTGATAACCCAGTCGATGCGATCGTGCAATTGTCAGAGGTGAAGCTATGCGACCTCACTATTATTGGCGCAAGTCAGGAAGGTTTAATGCAACAGGCTATGTACGGTAACATCCCGGAAGCGATCGCTTCCGGGATAAAAGGGACAGTAATCTTAGTTAGGGGGGCTTTAAATTAGGATCTAGGGAATATACCTAGGGAACATATCTAGCAATTTTGATAAGGGAGAAATTAAGGGAAAAAATAAACTTGGGTCATCATAACGATCACGCCTAAGCTCATCATTACTAAAGCCATTGCTAAACCAACAGATTGTCCAACTTGCCCGAATTGCCCAACTTGATTTTGGGGGGGAGATTTTATAATCATTACGCTGTTTTTTAAAAAGTTTTTTGTATATCTTTAAATAATATCAATAAAATGTAAAGAATAACCATCAATCAACAAATTTCTTTATCTAACTTTACAGCTTTTAATCTTAATGTTTTCTTTATTATTTCGGAATCGCTTTTACAGCAAGGTTTTTGCCGGATCGAAAAATATTTACCAAGCAATATATTTAAGTTTTCCGAGGGATTAGCGATCCCCCCTCCCTGGCAACTCGTCAAGATTTGGCTACATTTTGGGATTTAGCATTGTCTTGGGATCGGCCTCTCTGAGCCTCTCTATTTTCTGAGGCAATAATCTCCCGAAAAAAGCTATTTTGTCAAGCCATGTTCGAGAGCATAGCGGACTAACTCCGTGCGACTATTCGTTCCTGTTTTGCTGAAAAGTCGGCTGACATACTTTTCAACATTGCGAACGCTAGTTTCGAGTTGGCTGGCGATTTCCTTATTCATTAAACCTCGGGCAACGAGATCGAGAACGCTTTGTTCGCGGGGAGTCAGTTCAATTTTAATGGAGGAAGCAATGGGAATAATACCGGGGCTGTGGTTGAGCATTCCCTTAATCGTGGCCAGTTCTTTGACAATTTCATCAAGTTTTGAACCCTCTTCATTCCCTTCGCTGCTGGGGTTGCGTCGTTGGAGAAGGTTGCGAACGATCGCCATGAGTTCGTCAGGTTCAAAGGGTTTTGGAAGGTAAGCATCAACACCAGCCTTATAACCTTGAATGCGATCGGTAGTCATACCTCGAGCCGTGAGAAAGACCACGGGAAGAGTTTTAAAACGCACGTCATCTCGTAATTGTTGCAAAAATTGGTAGCCGTCCACTTGAGGCATCATAATGTCAGAAATGACCAGATCTGGGGGATCTATTTCGAGAATTTTCCATGCTTCTTCAGCACCAGCAACCGCCGTCACAGCAAATTCCTCATCATCTTCAAGATAGGCCTGTACGGCGGCTCTTAATCCCGGTTCGTCGTCAACTAGCAAGAGTTTCGGTTTATCTGACATTTCAATTTCCATAACAATTATCCTTGCCTTGGCCTTTCCGATTGTAACCCACGCCAGAATCAGGAAAAACGATGGGGCGCGATCGCGCAAAAATAGTCAAAAAATTCAACGGATAGCCGGCATTTTTGTCGAAAGACGATCTAAACTAACTCTTAAGGCGTAACGCGATCTCCCGTCTCGTACATCAAACCCATGACAACTGCCACTGCAACTGAGAACGACTTTAAATACAGCCTTGAAGATCCCATCGGTCAGGGAATTTTCAGTGCCACCTATCCCGCAACGGAAGTTAACTCCAATAAGCCCGTCATTATTAAAACTTTGGCGGCCAGTCTTCACGATCATCCCCATTTCGATCGCTTCTGCAAGCATTTTCTCGGCCTCAGCCAACACCTCGCCCGAGTTTCTCATCCTCGCCTACCCAGAATTTGGGAAAGTTTTGCCGAAGAAGGCGTTCCTTATGTTGTCTGCGATCGCATTCTCGGCCAGAATCTCGCCGATAAAATTGCTTCAGAAGGTGCTGTATCGGAATCCCGCGCCAAAGGATGGATCGAGCAAATTGCTTCCGCCCTATCTGTCCTCCACGCCGCCAACTTGCAACATCTTGATGTTCAACCCCGCAATATTATCTATCGTTCCCAAACCGATGACGTGGTTTTGGTGGACTTAGGCATGGCCTGCAACCTGACCCCAGAAATTCGTCAAACCCACGCCAACCTCATCGCCCCAGGCTATGCGGCGATCGAACAGTACGATCCCAAGGGGAAAACTTCCACCGCTACGGATATTTACGCCCTCAGCGCTGTTTTTTACTTCTTATTAGCGGGAAATCCTTTACCGCCGGTGCCCTTACTCGAACATATTCCACCGGAAAAATGGCAAAAATTTCCCGAAGGCATCAGTCAGGAAATTAAGCAGGCGATTTTACAAGGCCTTGCGACTCCAAATAAACGCCCGCAAACCTTAAAAGCCTGGTTAGCACTGTGGCATCCCGCCCCCGTTGCTGCACCCACTAAGGCGATCGCCCCCAAATCTCCCCCAGCCGCAACCCCACAACAAACCGCGTCTAATTTAGCAAAAGAAACGCTTCCGGAACCGCGTCCTCCCGTGGAACTGCCTTCTGTTCCCGCAACTCCAAAAAGCAGTTCTCCAGCCAGATTAGAGGAACTCGAGTCTTCTGGAACCTCTGCTACTTTTCAGCAAACACCCAAGAAGCGCGAAACAACCGATCGCAATACCAGTGTTGTCATCGGCAAAACGCCGCGCAAGGGCAAAAAAAGGCCTACCCACTCAAAAGCAGCAAAACCGACAAAAGCGACAACTAAACAGCCCGCCAAACTCAGGTTTCCCGTGGGAGCATTATTAATGACCAGCGCGATCGCCGCCTCTGCGGGAGCAGGTTTTGGTTTATCCCTGCGGCTCAACCGTCCCACAGAAGCGGGTTCTACCTTCTGGCACAACGAACAGTCCTTCCCTCCCCGGGACGATTTTCAGAGTCAGGGATTAGAGAATAATGAGGGATGAATTAGGAAAAATGAGGGATGAACACGGGAAGGCGATCGCCGCCTTCCTCAGTCATTTTCTCTAGTCATTTTCTCTAGTCATTTTCTCTAGTCATTTTCTCTAGTCATTTTCTCTAGTCATTTTCTCTAGTCATTTTCTCTAGTCATTTTCTCTTCCTTGAGAATTGATACTCGAAAAGTAAGTTATAATTTTGTTACAAAACGTCAAGAAAATCCGCTCATGAGCAATCCTGTTACCCGTGCCTTTTTTATTGGTAAAGCCTTTGCCGAAATCTTAGGAGAAAAAGTTGAGGACACTTTGACCAATGCCCTGAGCGAATTTGGTAAATTTGATGCCGAACAACGCGAGAAATTTCGGCAAGTTGCGGAAGAAACAATGGCCAGAGCCGATCGCGAAATGGCTCAAACCAATGGAGGTGGAGGACATGGGGGACAAACTAGCAATGGTGTGAGTTCCGGCGACCTGCAAGAAACCATCGACGATCTGCGAGCAGAAATTGCCAGCCTGCGATCGGCACTGAATAGCCATCGGAATTCACCGACTTAAGGCGCACTTAAAATGCAATGCCAGTTCATCTGGTCTTTTTTTTATAGGACTTACGCATTAACGGGCAAGATGCCCGCACTACCATAGCCAGAGAATACAGTAGTGGGAGCGTCTCGCTCCCTAGCTGCGTAAGTCCCATTTTAGTTTTTAAAACTTTTTGACCTTCTTTTTTTCTTTTAACTTAAAAAGTGTCTGCCCTATCCCCTAACTCAACCACAACCCCCTATCCTCCCCTAATTGACCCCAGCGATCGCCTTTCTCGTCCAGAACGAGGCAAAGGTAAGTACCGTTGGAACCGCGACAATTACTCTCGTTTTCGTCGCCGTGCTGATATCTGGCGAGTGGTTCTCACTTTCTTGACAGAATTATGGTGGGATAGCAAAAAATGGTCTTATCCAGGGGGCTACAGCGAAGAAAAACGGCAACAGCGTCGCCAAAAACAAGCGGTTTGGTTGCGGGAAAGTTGTTTGGAATTGGGACCGACGTTTATTAAAGTCGGACAGCTTTTCTCAACCCGAGGGGATTTATTTCCCACACAATATGTGGCCGAATTAAGCAAACTCCAAGACCAAGTTCCCGCCTTTTCCTACGAACAAGTTGCCGCCATTATCAAAGAAGATACGGGAAAATCGGTGAACGAACTGTTTCGCAGTTTTGAACCGACTCCCCTCGCCGCCGCCAGTTTAGGACAAGTTCACAAGGCACAACTTCATAGTGGTGAAGAAATTGTGGTCAAGGTACAGCGACCTGGTTTAAAACAGCTTTTTACTATCGATCTGGCAATTCTCAAGCGCATTTCCCAATATTTCCAAAATCATCCTCAATGGGGTAGGGGACGAGATTGGATGGGGGTTTATGAGGAATGCTGTCGCATTCTCTGGGAAGAAACAGATTATATCAACGAAGGGCGCAATGCCGACCTATTTCGACGCAATTTCCGGCATTTGGAGTGGGTCAATGTGCCTCGGGTTTACTGGCGTTATGCCTCTCCTCGTGTTCTCACCCTCGAATATCTCCCTGGCATTAAAATTAGCCATTACGAGGCGATCGAAGCGGCAGGACTCGATCGCAAGCTCTTGGCTCGTTTGGGGGCAGAGGCCTATTTGCGACAATTATTGAATGATGGCTTTTTCCATGCAGATCCCCATCCCGGCAATATCGCTGTTGCCACGGATGGGGCGCTCATCTTTTATGATTTTGGCATGATGGGGCGCATCAAAGCCAATGTAAGGGAAGGCTTGATGGAGACTCTTTTTGGCATTGCTGAAAAAAATGCCGATCGCGTGATTGCCTCTTTAATTGAACTAGATGCCCTGACCCCAACGGGAGATTTATCTCCCGTGCGGCGATCGATCCAGTATATGCTGGATAACTTTATGGATAAGCCTTTCGAGGATCAGTCTATTAATGAAATTGGCGAGGATCTCTACGAAATTGCTTACGATCAACCCTTTCGCTTCCCCGCCACGTTTACCTTTGTCATGCGGGCATTCTCAACCTTGGAAGGGGTAGGTAAGGGTTTAGATCCCGAATTTAACTTTATGGAAGTCGCCAAACCTTTTGCATTAGATATTATGACCAACACCAACGGCAACGGCAGTAGTTTATTGGATAAATTGGGACAACAGGCCGCCCAAGTCAGCAGCACGGCACTAGGACTGCCTCGGCGCATTGAAGATACGATCGAAAAATTAGAGCGGGGAGATATCCGCGTGCGGGTGCGATCAACGGAATCCGATCGTTTGTTACGAAAATTAAGTTCGGTTCAGCTTTTGACCAACTATACTTTATTAGTTGGTGCATTTACGCTATCTGCTACTATCCTTTTAGTAAACGATAAAATTGTTTTGGCGATCGTTGTTGCTGGACTTGCAGCTATCATTAGTCTTTTTCTGTTACGACTAATGCGCCGACTCGACCGCTACGATCGCCAGCCATAAAAAACCTCGCTAATTTTGTTTGAGACTCAAATCAATATGAAACGTCGCTTCACGGGGCTAACCGATACCGGAGTTCTTCGATCTGTCAATCAGGATGATTATTATATCGATCCGAAAGGACGCTTTTTCATCGTCGCCGATGGAATGGGGGGTCACGCTGGAGGTCAAGAAGCCAGCCGCATTGCTACGCAATCTATTCAGGCATATCTTAACGATCGCTGGGACGATAAAATCAACTCGGAAACTTTATTAGAAGAAGCGATTGAGTCAGCCAATCAAGGGATTTTAGACGATCAAGAAGAACATCCCGAGCGGGCGGATATGGGGACAACTATTGTGATTGTTCTCTTTCGTCGCGATCGCGCTTGGTCTGCTCATATTGGTGATTCTCGTCTCTATCGCCTGCGGGGGGAAAATCTTGAGCAAGTCACAGAAGACCAAACTTGGGTAGCGCGGGCGATGAAAATGGGAGATTTGACCCCAGAAGCAGCACGCATCCATCCTTGGCGGCACGTTTTATCTCAATGTCTCGGACGTAAGGATATCCAAAATATTGAAATTCAGAAAATAGAGATTCAGAAAGGCGATCGCCTCTTATTGTGTAGCGATGGGTTAACCGAAGAGGTACCAGATCCCTCAATTCAAGAGTTATTGCGGGAGAGTGAAAATGGCGAGGAAGCAGCGAAAGGGTTAGTGGAGCAAGCAAAGGAAAATGGAGGCTCGGATAATATTACTGTAGTGATTGTATTTGAAAATTAAGATGGATTGATAAGGGGGTATGATGATTATGTTTTACAGGCTCGGAACAAGTTAGGACATGGTGACGACAGACGAAAAACGCCCCCCAACAACTTCGCTAGATTTTGATTTGGCGGCATATCTCAAAGCACAGAAAATCAAGGTAGAAGCTGCACTCGATCGCGCTGTCCCTCCTAGTGCTGAATTTCCCAAAATTTACGAAGCCATGCGCTATTCTCTGTTAGCGGGAGGAAAGCGCTTGCGTCCCATTCTTTGTTTAGCAACTTGCGAAATGCTGGGGGGTAGCGCGGATATTGCTATGCCTACTGCTTGCGCCTTGGAAATGATTCATACTATGTCCTTAATTCACGACGATTTGCCCGCAATGGACAATGATGATTATCGTCGGGGCAAGTTAACCAATCACAAGGTATATGGCGACGATATTGCTATTTTAGCGGGGGATGGCTTGCTTTCTTATGCCTTTGAGCATATTGCTACCCAAACCTCTAATGTACCACCGGAAAATGTGTTAAAGGTGATTGCATATTTAGCCAAGGCCTCCGGTGGTGCGGGCATTGTGGGGGGGCAGGTGGTAGATTTAGAATCGGAAGGGAAACCCGATATTTCCCTTGAACAGTTGCAATTTATCCACGTGCATAAAACCGGGGCATTACTGGCAGCCTGCGTGGTTTGTGGGGCAATATTAGCGGGGGCAACAGAAGAAGATATACAGAAGTTAACCCGATACGCGCAGAATATTGGTTTGGCATTTCAAGTCATTGATGACATTTTAGATATTACGGCAACGCGAGAAGAATTAGGGAAAACGGCGGGGAAAGATGTGGCTGCACAAAAGGCAACCTATCCGAGTTTGTTGGGGCTAGAAGCCTCGCAAAACAAAGCCGAACAATTAATTGAAGAGGCGATCGCGCAACTGAGGGATTATGAAACAAAGGCGGAACCTTTACGCGCTTTAGCTCGTTTTATTACCTCTCGAAAAAGTTAGCAGTAGCAGGAAAAATTAGCAAAAAATTTAGCAATTGCAATCACAACAAACTATGCAGCATTTTGGGGATATTTTCGGCAATCATGTTTTATTAGTTGCCCTCAGCGCTTGTTTTCTCGCTCAAGGATTAAAGTTCGCGATCGGTTTAATTCGCGAAAAAGAAGTTAATCTGCAATGGTTATTCAGCACGGGGGGGATGCCTAGCGCTCATTCTGCTTTGGTGACGGCTTTGGCAACGGGGGTGGGACAAACAAAAGGCTGGGGGAGTTCGGAGTTTGCGATCGCCTGTCTATTTGCCATTATTGTCATGTACGATGCCACAGGAGTGCGTCAAGCGGTGGGCAAACAAGCCAAGATTCTCAATCAAATCATTGATGATATGTTCCAAGAAGACAAGGAGTTTAATGAGGAGCGTCTCAAGGAGCTTTTGGGTCATACTCCCTTTCAAGTTTTGATGGGTTTGGCGTTAGGTATTGGGACTTCTCTGGTCGCGGAATGGGCGATCGGGGGGGGGATGTGAAGGCGATCGCCCATCCCAATTTATTGAACCGGTACAAAATCATAGCTAAACCCCGATCGCGTCCCCACTTTAACTTCTACTAATTGTACGGCTTGATTGCGATCGCCGGAAGGTAAAAAACGAATGTCTCCCGTGGCTCCAGTGGCTTGAAACTGGGACTGTGCGAAAGCATTTTGAATGCCGGATCGAGTCGGATTTTGCTTGAGTGCTTCAATAAAAGCACGAGTGGCATCATAAGCCATGGCCGTGCGCCAATTGACATCTCCTCCCCATAACTGTTGCGCGGCTTTAGGAAATTCAGATCCAGGATTGCCGAGAATATGCCAAGGCACCGCCAAAACCATGCCCAGGGCGTTTTCTGCCCCCCGTGCCAGGATATCGGGCTTATAGGCGCTATCTCCTGCCAGCAGAGAGAGTTTTCCTTGATTGGCAGCAACGACAGCCAGCATTGCTTCTAAAACTTCGGAATTTGCCGCCAACATTAACACTTCTGCCCCGCGATCGCCGGCTTCTTGTACCATACGACGGGCATCAAAGTCCGGTGCAGAAAAGTCATATTCAGCCACAACTTCCCCTCCTTGTCCGAATAAGTCAGTGGTAAAAACATCTTTTAAAGACTGACTATAGTTACTCTCGGAATTAAAGAAAACTGCCGCTTTTTGTTTTTTTAATCCTTCCAGTTGATATCGCGCTAAAGCACTGCCGGCAAAGCGATCGCTGGGGACAGTACGAAAGATATAATTTCCTACCCCAGAAAGAGTAACGGAGGTACTGGTGGGAGAAATCATCGGTAATTTTTCTTGCTGATAAATTTTTGCGGCTGCGAGGGTTGTGCCACTGCCAAAATGTCCCACAACTCCTAAGATTTCTGGCTTTTTCGCAAATTCTGCGGCGACTTGTTGGGCAATTTCTTCATCATTATCATCGTTAGCAATTAAAACTTTTAAATTGATGCCATTAATTCCCCCTTCTCGATTAATTTCATCTTGAGCTTGTGCTACACCGCGCAACATTTCTTTAGCAGCATTGGCATTATTACCAATGGGCATGGAGGCAACAATCGTATAAGATTTTTTTTGACCGATGCGGGCATTGTTGAGGTAAATTAAGGCTTCAGGGTCGTTTTTAGTCACTGCTAAAGAGGCTTCGAGTTCGCTAATTGCCTGCTGATAATTACCTTGGGCTAAAGCCTCTACTGCTTTTTGTTTTTGAGGGGTTGTTAAGTCAGAAATAAGAATTGCTTCCCCACCACTCAAACGCGGGAGAGGTTGTCCCGATTGAGGGGGTGTTGTTGTTATTGTGGGAGAAGGATCGGGAGGATTCGGGCGATCGCTTTGTTTAATGGTATTGGCAAACCAGAGTCCACCTGTAACAACCACGGCTCCTGTTACCAATAAAGCAATAATTAAAGCAGGAGTTTCTTTTTTTGGCATAGTATTTATTGGTTATTTGTTATTTATTTCTGTTCCCCAATTGATAATTAATCATTGATAATTAATCATTGAATAGGGACAAATTCATAGCCGAAACTGGTGCGATTTCCGGGTTCGATTATCACTAATTGTACAGCTTGATTGCGATCGCCGGAAGGGAGAAAACGAATTTTTTGTGAGGCACCCTCCCCTAGGAAATTGCGATCGCTTAAGGCTTGTTGCACCCCTTGACGAGTCGGATTTTGATTTAAGGCAGCGATAAAGGCTTGTAGGGCATCGTAACTCATGGCCGTGCGCCAGTTGACCTCTCCTCCCCACAGTTGGCCGGCCATCTTAGCAAATGGAGTATTGGGGGCAGCCAAAATGTGCCAAGGGATGGCTAAAACCATGCCTTCTGCATTTTGTCCTCCTATTTGTAAGGTTTTGGCGGTATAGGCGCTATCTCCCGCTAAAAGAGGCAGCGATCGCCCATTAACCCTAACGACTTGCAGGGCTGCATCTAAGGTTTCTGAGTTGGATAATAAAATTAAAACTTCTGCACCCTTATTTTTGGCTTCTGTTACTGCATTATTAGCATTAAAATTTCCCGTGAGGTCGAATTCTGCGACGACTTCTCCTCCCTGACTTAAAAGATCGGTATTAACAACCTCTTTCAGAGACTGACTGTAGTTACTTTGAGGATTATAAAAAATTGCTGCTTTTTGTTTCTGGAGAGTATCTAATTGATAGCGGGCGATGGCGCTACCGGTAAAGCGATCGCTGGGGACGCTGCGAAAAATATAATCCCCAACTCCTGATAACTCAACCGAGGTACTGGTGGGAGAAATCATCGGTAGTCCTTTCTCTTGGTACACTTGTGCCGCCGCTTGGGTGGTATCGCTGCCAAAATGTCCCACGACTCCTAATATGTCTCGATTGTTTGCAAATTCTCCTGCAATTTCTCGGGCGATCTCGGGGCTATTATCATCATCCGCAATGAGAATTTTTAGGGGAATGCCGTTAATTCCTCCCAGATCGTTAACACTCTGTTGCGCTTGGGCGACTCCTCGGAGCATTTCTTTCGCTGCATCGATATTACCGCCAATCGGCACAGAAACGGCGAGAGTATAGGATTGAGCGTTACCAATTTTGGCGTTATTAAGATAGATTACAGTTTCTGGGTCGTTTTGTATCGTTTTTAAAGAAGCCTCAAAGTTAGTTATGGCTTCAGAGTAGTTTTTAGCTGATAAGGCTTGAATTCCTGCTTGTTTTTGGGGAGTTGTCGTATCGCTAACTAAAAGGCGATCGCCATTACTCAAGCGCGTTTGTAGTCCTTCTCCCCCATTGGTAGCCGCGATCGGGGTTTTATCTCCTCCTGCACCGATTAAACCCGAATTATACGCCCACCATCCCCCTCCGCCAATAATTGCCCCTGTAATTGCGAGGGAGAAAATGAGTATTTTTGTTTCATTACCTTGAGACATAGCGATCGTAAAATTAAAAATTAACAGGTTTTTTTGGCTAGATTCTAATTTTAGCGCCAGCAAAGGCGATCGCACAGTGAGAAGCCGCAACAGAATCATCCCCAAGCAAGGATCTCAGTCTCCAGAACAAGTCTTTTTCCCGACCCCCCTAACCATTACCGATTACCCATTACAATAGAATGCAGCAACTTAACATTTATTCAAGGAATCGATAGCGTACATGGGTAGAGTAGTTGGCATCGACTTGGGAACGACAAACTCGGTAGTTGCCATCATGGAAGGCAATAAGCCGATGGTAATTGCCAATGCCGAAGGAATGCGAACCACCCCTTCCGTCGTGGGGGTGAACAAGGAAGGAGAATTGCTCGTCGGACAGTTAGCGCGGCGACAGACCGTTCTCAATCCCAAAAATACCTTCTATTCCATTAAGCGTTTTATCGGTCGGAAATATGCCGAATTAAACCCCGAATCCAAACGGGTTGCCTATACCATCCGTCGGGATGAGGAGGGAAATATTAAGATTCCTTGTCCTCGGCTACAAAAGGATTTCGCCCCAGAAGAACTCGCTGCTAAAATTCTCAGACGCTTGGCAGAAGATGCCGAACGCTATTTAGGAGAACCGATTACCGGTGCAGTGATTACCGTCCCTGCTTATTTTAACGACTCCCAACGACAAGCGACGCGAGATGCGGGACGCATTGCGGGCTTAGAGGTTCTGCGGATTATTAATGAACCCACGGCGGCTTCTTTGGCTTATGGATTGGATCGCCAGGGCAGTCAAACCATTATGGTGTTTGACTTGGGGGGAGGGACCTTTGATGTCTCTATTTTGGATGTGGGAGACGGTGTATTTGAAGTTCGCGCCACCAGTGGCGATACCCAGTTAGGGGGAAATGAGTTCGATCGCAAAATTGTCGATTGGTTAGCAGAGGCGTTTTTAGAACAGCAAAAAATTGACTTAAGGAAAAGCGATCGCCAAGCATTACAGCGCCTCATGGAAGCCGCCGAGAAAGCGAAAATCGAACTCTCTGGAGTGGGCATTACAGACATCAATCTGCCCTTTATCACCGCCACGGAAGAAGGACCCCAGCATATCGAAACGCAACTCACCCGAGGCAGTTTTGAGGGGTTATGCGGCGATTTATTGAGTCGCCTGCGCCGTCCTGTTAAACGCGCCCTTAAAGATGCGGGACTCGGACCAATGGATATTGATGAGGTGGTTTTGGTGGGAGGGTCCACAAGAATGCCCATGATCCGAGATTTGGTTTACAGTCTCATCGATCGCGAACCCAATCAGAACGTTAACCCCGATGAAGTTGTTGCGGTGGGTGCAGCAATTCAAGCGGGAATTTTATCGGGATCTGTCAAAGATGTTCTTTTATTGGATGTTACGCCCCTTTCTTTGGGCTTAGAAACTGTAAGTGGTGTAACGAAAAAGCTCATCCCGCGTAACACCACGATTCCTGTGCGTCGTTCCGATATCTTCTCCACAGGGGAAAATAACCAAACCGTGGTAGAAGTGCATATTGTTCAAGGGGAACGGGAAATGTCCAAGGATAATAAGTCTTTGGGACGTTTCAAGTTAACCGGAATTCCTCCCGCCCCGAGGGGTATTCCGCAAATTCAAGTCGCTTTTGATATCGATGCCAACGGTATTCTACAAGTCACGGCGATCGATCGCATGACGGGACGAGAGCAAAGTATTGTTGTTCAAGAAGCCTCGACTTTGAGCGAATATGAAATTAATACCATGTTGCAAGAAGCCGAACGTTTTGCCAGTGAAGACCGGGAACGACGGGAAAAGGTCGAAAAACGCAATCGGGCAAAATCTTTGGTCGATCAAGGAAAGCGACGGTTGCGGGAAGTAACGCTCGATTTTGGCAGTCAGTTTGCAGCCTACTATCGCCGCCAAATTGAGTCTCTCATGCGAGAATTAGATGAAAGTTTGGAACGGGATGACGATCGCGGTATCGATCGCTCTTCTGCGGACCTGCAAGATGCCCTCTACGAACTGAACCGGGAAGTGCGCTTGCAATATGAAGAAGAAGACGACGGCGATTTCTTTGATTCAATTAAGCGCACTTTTACCGGAGACAGCAAGCGAGAAGAACGCTACGATCGCCTCGATCGCAATCGTCCTCCCAATAGTAGCAATCGCGATCCCTATGAAGATACTTTCGATCGCTACAATAAGCGCACTACTCCCGATCCCTATTCTCCTCCCCCTCGCGATCGTTACTCAAGCCCTCGCGATCCTTATGTTTCTCCCCCTTCTTCCCCTCGCGATCCCTATGTTTCTCCCCCTCCTCGCGATCGCCGCAATTCTCGCCCCACCTACAAGAATGATTGGGATGAGGATGACGACGACTGGCTCTGAAAATAATTGATAATTGATAGTTGATAGTTGATAGTTGAACTTGTCCATGCAAAACTTCCGCGATTACTACAGGATTTTAGATGTAGAAACGAATGCGTCTGGTGTTGATGTCAAACAGTCGTTTCGACGTTTGGCGCGGCGCTATCACCCGGATATGAATCCTGGGGATAAAGTCGCGGAGGATCGCTTTAAGGAAATTAACGAGGCTTATGAGGTCCTTAGCGATCCCTATCGGCGATCGCAATACGACAATTTCAGCCGTTATTGGGATGCTAATGGGCAAAAGCGCAAATCCCCGAGAAAAGCGCCCCCCAAACGCGATCGCCAGGTTGCAGAGGAATTCGATCCGAAAAGTTACAAAGATTTCGATCGCTTTGTTGAGGATTTAATTAACCGATCGCCAGACATTAGCGAAAGACCTCCCGCCAGTGCTAGGGTCGATCCTCGGGCCAAAGATGCCTTTCGCCCTGGAGTTAAGAAAACCGAATATACAGTTCGAGAAACGGATAATAACGCGACCAAAAAGGAACGCCCGCGCAATATTGAAGCCAAGTTAACTCTACCGTTGGAAAAGGCGTATAGTGGCGGTAAAGAGCGCATTCGCTTAGAGGATGGGCGATCGCTGGAAGTAGAAATGCCTCCGGCGATCGTCAATGGTCAAAAAATTCGCTTGCGGGGTCAAGGCATGAATGGTGGCGATCTCTATCTGAAGATGACCGTCGAACCCCATGCCGTTTTTGAGGTACAAGGGGCGGATATTTTTTGTCAGGTGCCGTTAACTCCCAGTGAAGCCGTTTTGGGGGGTTTAGTGGAAGTCCCAACCCTAGATGGATTAGTAAAAATGAACGTTCCGGCAGGAGTGCGATCGGGCAAACGCTTACGCCTCGCCAATAAAGGCTATCCTCGCGGTAATAGTTCTCGTGGCGATCAATTAGTAGAAATTCAGGTGATTGTCCCTACGGATTTAAGTACCCAAGAAAAAGAACTTTACGAGAAACTCCGTCAAACTGAAGTCTGCAAGCCTCGTCAAGCCATGATTGAGTCTTTATTATCATAGCGTTTATTATCATAGCGATCGCTAATATGTTTTGCTATACCTCACAATTAATGAATCAAGAAGCGGCATAGTAAAGGTATCCTTTGGGGCTAATACGTCATCCCATACAAAAGTACACCCAAAATGCTTCTTTATAAGCGATCGCGCTTGAGATTGTCATCATAGGGGTAAACCCAAAAATAGAGAGTGAGAGTTAGCCATTGATTTTAATCAATGGTAGTCGAACGAGACGGGTTTTAACCCGTCAAGATATCAAGATATCTTA
>NZ_JACSWA010000360.1 GCF_016888125.1 Spirulina sp. CCY15215 | reverse complement strand
CCTGATGGCTTCCAGCTTTCGGGTTTTGCACCGAATGTCGGCAAGAAATCATCATCTAAAAACGATGCTTGCGAGGTGTACGATTCTTCAGTTTCAACAAATTCAATCCCATACAGTTCGCAAAGTTGCTTGATGCGTTCTTTGAGTTTAGCTGTAGGAATTTGAACAAACTTTTGATTGTTCTTTTTGCCGATATTGATACCGTTCTTTTGTCCTTTATTCCAACCAAAGACAATGCGACCGATGCCATTTTCAAGGCAGTGAT
>NZ_JACSWA010000036.1 GCF_016888125.1 Spirulina sp. CCY15215 | reverse complement strand
ATAATTGCTGCAAGTTTTTCATCTATTTCTCCAAAGCGAACCCGGATAATAGTTTCAATTAGACGGCGATTTGCTTCCTTTTCAACTTCTTGGCGAACTTCTTGGCGAACTTCTTGGCGAACTTCTTGGCGAACTTCTTGGCGAACTTCTTGGCGAACTTCTTGACGAACTTCTTGACGAACTTCTTGGCGAACTTCTTGACGAACTTCTGCCATTGCTTCTTCATACATTTGGGTCAAAGTCATAATCAAATCCTCATCATCACGATCTAAATCTTGTTCTTTATTTTGG
>NZ_JACSWA010000359.1 GCF_016888125.1 Spirulina sp. CCY15215 | reverse complement strand
AGTGCAATACAAAGGCACCCTAATTAAACAACTCCAAGGCGGTAGCGAAACTAATATAAAGCCGTCCTATAAGGACGGGGTTTCTACCCAATTTTTCGATGAATATTGATGACGTACCGAAACAAAATCCAACAATAGAAAACATGACTTCTGTACCCCTATCTCAGGGTGATTTTCAGTCTCTAGAGATGGGTTTAAACCGAGAAGTGTCAGACCGTCAACAACGCAGTCGCGTTTTAGAATCTGCCGATCGCGGAGACTATGATACGGCTATTGCCCTCCTCAGCGATTTATTAGCTCGTCATGTTGACAGTGCTATTGACTATAATAATCGCGGTTTGATGTATTTCCAATGCGATCGCTATGAGGAAGCCCTTGCGGATTATAACAAGGCTCTTGAACTCGATCCCCGTTTGGATGGCGCTTACAATAATCGTGCCAATTGTTACGTTGCTAAAGGGTATTTAGGTGAAGCGATCGCCGATTATCAAATTGCCCTAGATTTTAACCCAGGCAATTTACGGGCATGGATCAATCAAGGGATTACCTATCGGGATCTGGGACTCTACGATTTAGCTTTGGAAAATTTCGATATTACATTGGTTCTGGGAAAACGCCTCAAGGGTCGCGTTTATGCGGAACGAGGTCGCACTTACCATTTACGGGGGGATTGGAATTCCGCGATCGCCGACTACAATCGTGCTTTGGAACAATTATCCAATACTTTCTCTGCTCGTCGTTACAAAAAGCAAGTTGTCCTTTGGTTAGATGAACTATACGCTTGTATGATTGCTTAGTTATTAGTTGATAGGTATGATAGTTGATAGTTGATAGGTATGATAGTTGATAGTTGATAGTTGATAGTTGATAGTTGATAGGTATGATAGTTGATAGTTGATAGTTGATAGTTGATAGCGGGGAAAATAGTGGGTAGTTGATAGTTGATAGTGGGTAGTTGGGAGTTAACCAATTACCCATTATTAGTTTATCAATTAGCCAATTTTAGCCAGTTTTAGCCAGTTTTGGGGATGCGTTCGATTTGGGCATAACCGCTAAATAAAAGTATGTCTCCTTGGGTTTCCAAGCGATTGAGACGAAGCATAACCCCGTCGAGATCGAAGCGATCAAGGTCTACCATATCATTGAGAATTTCTACTAGAATTACCATTAAAATTTTGGAAATTCCCTGCAAAGAATCGGGGACGCGATCGCCTTTAAATTCCGCCCCTTCAAAGGTGATGCGCCGACGTTTTGCCAGTCCCAAAGTACAACTAAAACTAATGGGAACAACTTGATTGGTTACGTCAGCATTGGCAAAGAGTTGAATGCGATTTTGAGGTAAGAGTTTGAGGTGAATATCGCGAAAAGAAACTGGCTGACCTCCTGATAAATTGGTTAAGCGGGAATCAGTGAGATTTTCTAAGCGCTTTCTGACTAAATCGGCGGTAAATGCCTGATTGATATCAGTTTCACTTAATTTGACGATCGCCACTGCCTGGGTTGGCTGTTTGAGGGAAATTTGCCCCTTCAGGATCGAGCCAAAATCTAACGATACCGCATCTGTTTCAAAGGACATTTCTTGGGTGCGAAAATCCTGACGAATGACCAATCCTTGACCAAACATTTTGAAACTGTCTACGGTGCCTTGCAATAATTTACTGGAAGGATTGCACCGTACTGTTACATCGACCAACTCGCTACGGGTAAAGAGGTGGCGAATGGTTTGATTAGCAACAGTATTGAGCAGGTTCTCTCCCCAATCTGTGCCGTGATTTTTATTCATTCCAATTAAACCACCAATCATTAGCCTTTATGTGTAACGAAGTATTACTTTGTGTTGCCACGATTGTAACAAAATATTAAGGGTTCGACAACGATGCAGTCAGAACAGAGAAGACAAGCAACAAAAAGGAGATCGGAAAAGAGGGGAAAACCTTAGAGGGAAAGCAGTAAAAGGCGATACCACAAAAATGCTTATGGATTAGATAAAATATCCTGTTCTTTATTTGTGGCTCAATGCTCCAGTTTCGTTAACGACTGTTGTTGCCATCCTCGATCTGGCGCAAAATACAGTTAATCAGTTGAGTTTCAGCAATGGGTTTTTGCAGATAGTCATTAACTCCGGCTTGATAGGCTGTTTGGGCGATCGCGCCATCGCTTTGAGCCGAGAGCATAACAATGGGCAAATGCCGCCAGTTGGGGTCGCTGCGAACGATCTGGCAAAGGTCTATGCCACTCAGTTGCGGCATTTTCAGATCGAGCAGTAAAAGATCGGGCTGGAATTGGCGCAGTGCCGGCCAGAATTGTTTGGGATCGTTTAAGGCGATCGCTTCAATATTATGGGTTTTTAAGCATTGCTGCAGCCATTGCAGTAAGTCGGAATCGTCATCAACCATCATAACTCGCAGGGAATGGGGTTGAGATTGTTTTAAAGTTTGACAGACAATTTGTAGGGCGAGGGAGGGGGCAATGGGTTTGGCGAGAAAGCACCAGCCCCCAAAACGAGACGCTTTCACACGATTGGTCAGGGTTTCGCTGGCGGTGAGGATGACCACAGGAAGGGCGGGATACTTGACTTTTAATTGGGAAAGCAAGACAAAACCGGCAAGTTCGGAGTCGGGAAAGTTCAAATCGAGCAGGATAATATCGGGAATTTGGCGGGCGATCGCATTTCGTGCCGTTTCCAGACTATTCGCAGTTTGTGCCACGAGTCCCCAATTTTCTGCTTCTCGGGCGAGAATGTCTGTCAAACCGATATCATCATCGACAATTAAGAGTTTCTGGAGGGAGGAATAGGCGCAATAAGGAGCAACTTCAGCAGTATTTGCTTCTTGTTCTGTTAACGCTTCTGGAGAGGGATTTTCTCCGGTTTCCTCTATCTCTTGGCGCAGTTTTCCCACCAAGTTTTGTAATTCCAGCCCTTTTTGCTCTGCTAAGGAGGAATCTTGCAAGTATTTTTCAATATGGCGAGATTGTTTCGATGCTTCCATCAGTCCAAAAGTCCCCAAAGAACCGATAAGAGTATGGATTTCTCGCAGTGCAGAATGGTGTAACTCCTCATTAAGTTCTCCTTTGACGAGAGCGGCGATCGCAGTTTCAACCTTGACTAGGCGATCGAGATATTGCTTTTTATGACGCTCCCAAGCGACAGTAAGATGAGGGAGGACTGTTGCGGGAATCTCTTGGCGATCGCCTTCTTCGGGATTGCTGGGATTTGAGGAAAGAGTAGAGGAAGATAACTCTCTGAGTCGATAACCCAACCCGTAAATTGTTTCGATCGCATCCCCGGCTCCCGCTTTTTTCAGTTTGTGGCGCAAGCCCTTAATATGAGTTCTAACGGCATTGCCCGAGGGGGATTCATCGATGGACCAGAGGCAATCAATCAGGGCGTGTTGATCGTAAATGCGTTGGGGATTTCGCAACAGCAATTCTAAAATTTTGTATTCCTTGGCCGTGAGTTTGAGAGGGCGATCTTCGTAGGTGACTTGACAGCCATTGGGATTAAGCTGCAAGGCTCCCCAAGCCAGAATTGGAGCCAAGGATTCTTGACCTCGCCGCAGCAAAGCCCGAATACGAGCCAACAATTCGCTAAGATTAACAGGTTTAACGAGATAATCGTCGGCTCCAGCATCCAAACCCATTACTTTACTATCATCGGTTTCTTGAACCGTCAGCAACATAATGGGAGTGCGATCGCCGCGATCGCGAACTTGGCGACAAAAGCTCAAACCATCTAATTTAGGCAGCACCAAATCCAATAAAATTACATCATAGGAAAAGAGTTCCAGTAAATCCCACCCCATTTGACCGTCAGATGCGACATCGATAACATAACGATTAGCTTTGAGAGCTTCGCCGATAGTAGCCGCAAGACTGGTATCATCTTCAACCAATAAAACTTTCACATTCCCTAAATTATCCCTTGCCGGCGATCGATGTTCTTCTTCTAGGTTGACACAAACAATTGGAGATAATATTACGATTTGTGGGATAGGTATATTTTCTACAAGATTATATTTCAGATTTCATCTTGGATTTTTCCGCGCACCCCCCGAACAATACGAGAAAGTTCGCTTTTTTCATCAACGCTAATGCGTCGGGGAGAACCACTAATAATTCCTTCATAATTACGGAACGAATCTTTAATATCAGGACCTCCCGAATTGATCGCATATTCGCGAATACCTTTATCGTGCCACGAACCGCGCATTTTAAAGACATTAATTGCCCTCGACATTTCCCCGCGAATTTCCACATATTGCAACATGATAATCGTATCTGTAATTGTGGAAATATGAGACTCGGTAATCGAATTTGACCCCATGAACTGATCCGTTGTATTGGTGAAAAATCCCGTAATTTCCTCTTGTTTGGCGTATCCTGTGACCCCAATTACAAACTGTCGAAAGGCATTATTGGTCACTCCTCGCGCCATAGCAGAAAGAGAATCAATGGCAATACGAGCCGGTTTAAACTCTTCAATTTCGGATTTAATCATTTGTAAATGATCTTCTAATCCTGCCGATTCGGGATAAGTACAAAGCAGTTTTAGTAGTCCTTTCTGTTCCATTTCTTCAAAGTTAACTCCCCAAGAGTTGGCATTGCGAGATAACTGAGCGCGGGACTCTTCATAAGCAAATAAAATTGCCCTTTCTCCCTGCCTGCATCCTTCTTGTAAAAACTTACTCACCAATAATGTTTTACCCGTTCCCGTGGCTCCTGTTGCTAAAATAATCGAGTCTTTAAAGAACCCACCACCGCACATTTCATCCAATGTTTTTACTCCTGAAGAGATGCGAACATTAGAAGAACGCTGAGTTAAACGCATTGCTCCCAAGGGGAAAATATTAATGCCATCATTAGTAATTGTAAAAGGATATTCTCCTTTCATGTGGGTCGTTCCTCGCAATTTTAAAATTTCAATTGTGCGCCTTCGTCGTTCTCCTTCAAGGACATTTCGCAGGATAATAACATTATCAGAAACAAATTCTTCTACGCCAAAACGTGCAACTTGGCCGTATTCATCGACTCTTTCTGTGGTTAGGATGGAGGTGACACCTATTTGTTTGAGCCGTGCTACAAGGCGAAAAATTTCTCGTCTGACAACCGATGCACCTTCATATTGCTGAAAAACTGCTGTCACGGAATCAATAGAAACTCGTTTGGCTTTGTATTTTTTAATGGCATATTGAATGCGTTCAATTAATGCGGAAAGATCGAAATTTCCGACGACTTCTTGACCTTCAGGATCCGGGGAAGCATCCAAAATAAATAGTTTGCCGCGATCGACCAGTTCTTGTAAGTTCCATCCAAAACTACAAGCGTTGGTAATAATATCTTGGGGGGATTCTTCAAAGGTTACAAATATCCCAGCTTCTCCAAATTGTTTGATGCCGTTATAAATAAATTGAGTGGCTAAAAGAGTTTTACCGGTTCCTGATGTTCCGCTTGCCAATGTTGTTCTGCCGATAGGCATTCCACCATGACTGATCTCGTCAAAACCTTCAATCATTGTTTGCAGTTTGCGGACACCTTGAAGAAGAGCCTGACTATCAGATTTTTCGTTAGAATTTGTTTGACTCATTGAGCATTTCCCTAAAAAAAATTACTAAATTCAGTTTTAAAAGATGATAAAAAAAGTAGAAAACCAGTGTGAAATTCAGCCTTATTTTTAGGCTTCTGAGATTTCCTCATAGAGAAGGTCTAAGCCGATCAAAACTTTTTCGCGATCGGACAGATCGCCAATGATTTTCCGAACGGGAGGAGGCAAAACTTTAGATAATGTGGGAGTGGCTAAAATTTTATCTTCTTCGGCAAGTTGAGGGTTTTTAAGAACGTCAATGACTTTTAGGGCATAAACTCCTTGAAAATCTTGTTCGAGAATTGTTTTGAGGGTTTTTAAGGCTCTAGCGGAGTTGGGTGTATTGCCAGCAACATAGAGCTTGAGAACGTAAGTTTTTTTAGAGGGACTCATGGGGCCGGGTAGTGGGGAACGAGGGTTTAATCAAGAATAAATTAGCAGTTTAACGCAGATTGAGATTTTATTTGCAATTTTATTCTCCTGATGTCAAGACTTCAAAGGGAATATCTTCTCTGGGAATCGATCGCCGATACATTTCACAGAGATGGGCGATAATATCAATGAGAACGAGCCGATAATCTAGTAGGATTTCTTCGCTTCGTCCTTCTAATTTCAACTGTTGGGCAAATTCGTCAATTAGTTCCATGTGGGTTTCTAAGATTTGCGAAACGGAAAGGTCTGCAAAAAAGGCACGGTTGACAAATTGATCCAAAATGGGATTAAGGGGATAGTTGGGGGTGAAGTAATTTAAGAATATTTCGCGATAGTCGTTGGTTAATTCCTTCAATAAGGCTTTTTTGCTTTGGGGAGGGAGATTCCGAAAAAAGTCTTGGGAATTGCGCTTATAATAGATTCCCAAGTAACCTAAACGTTCTTGGAGTTTTTCCGCTAGACGGCGTTGCTGTAAGAGGAGAAAGTTTTGTTTGCTTTGTTCTTTGGTGGGTTCGTGAGGATGAGATGAGGAGGGCAGGTTACTGGTGGGGGCTAGTTTGAGAAATTTGGCGATCGCGCGTTCGATCGCCGTAGAAATCTGTTCGATCTGGGTTCCTAATAACCAGACTTCCCCAGTATGATAAAGGTAATGGGCGGCTTCTGGGGTAGCATGACGCAATGTTGCTGAGGAGGGTTCAGGTTCAATGCTCGGGTTGGTATTATGGGAGTTGGTGGGTTCAATAATGACGATGGGGAGCAAAACTCCGCGATCGTAGAGCAGATCGAGAACTTCTAACTCGGTCTCGGCATTTTGTAAAATTAAACAGTCGATGCTTTCTTTGTAGCTCTCGACGAAATCAAGGAAATCCTTTTGAGTGCTGCATTGTTGGTATCGGTAGCGATCGCTGTGCAGTAAACTTTCCAACGATTGACACAGACCCTCTATTTTAGCATAGACACAAATAGACAATTTAGGATTGGGAGGGGCGATCGGGGCTGAAGTATCACTCGTCATTAATAATAAACCTTAGCCGACTATTTGCTCTGACTGCTTTAGACCTAATCTTAAAATAATCTAAAATTCACAAACAACAAGAAAAAATTATAAGATTCTGAAAAAATTTGGCGAGCGCGGTTGTTGAGCCACACTAAGAATTGTAATTAATTGTAATTATCATTTCCGAGAAGTCAGGTTAGGGATCCATAATAAAATAGGGTCTCCTGCCGGGATCAAGAATGTTATCTCCCCAGGTCTTGCCCAATATTCCATCCTAAAAGCGATCGCATCCCTCTTCCATGTTGAGTTCATCTCCAACCCTGAAACAATTTATTCGTCCAGTCCCCGTTTGTGAACAGAGTGCAAATATCGAGGCACTGTTGGCAATCTTCCAAGAAAAGAATACAGAAATTATTATTGCCCTTGGGGAAAGTCGCTATCCTCTGGGGGTGGTTCGCTTATCCCGTCTGCTGCTCTATATCAATAGCAATCTTTCTCTGAAAAATATTTCTCTGCAAGGGAAAAAGGTTGCCGTAAAAACCATGGCCGCGATCGCCCCACAGGAAGGCCGGGATCAGTGGCAAGAAACTTTTCGTTTCACTCCTTTCGTTCATTCTCTAGGGCATCAGAGGGATAGGGAAGATCGGGATTTTGCTGAGATCCTCGAGCCGATTACGATTTTGCCCACTTCCTTGAGTATTGAGGAAACGCGATCGCACCTACAAAGGGAAGATTTGGGACGCGATCGCCAATATTGCGCTTTGGTGGATGAGGAAGGGAGATTTCAAGGGCTTCTCAATGTTTGGCAGCTTTTAAATGCGGTTTTACCCAAGTCCCCCACGACAGATCCTCAAACCCTAAAATCTTTGCTGACTCTGTTGGAACAGTTACCGATGCCCTTGATGTTACAAGGGGAACATGGGCAGGTTATTCAACAAAACTCGGTCTGGAAACAACAAATTAGTATGGGAATGGGAGGAAGTGGCGCTTTAACGGCTCTAGAATTGGCTCAATGCGCTCATGAGGATGAGAAAAACCTAAAAGTTGATTTCCATCCGGAAGCTGTCTTCGAGCGCTGGTGTAATTTTATTGCGGAACGGGACGAGGAAGAATGCAATCATAATCCCATTGCCAACGAGGAAGAATTTGCCGATCGCGAAGCGAATTTCCTCAACTCATCGAACCGCGTTTGGCAATTTGTTAAACTTCCCTTGAGAGTGCGATCGATGGCTACATCCCACACTTCACTCTGGCTGATACTGGCTACGGATGTGACTGAGCAACGGCAACTCTGTAAGGAACTCACGGCTAAAAATGCCGATCTGATCCAGTTAAATCGTCTCAAAGATGAGTTTTTAGCTTGTATCAGCCATGAATTGAAAACCCCTCTCACGGCAGTTTTAGGCTTATCTAGCCTGCTCAAAGACAAAAAACTAGGGGAATTGAACCAACGTCAATCTCGTTATTCTCAACTGATTTATCAAAGCGGACAGCAATTGATGAGTGTGGTTAATGATATTCTCGATTTGACTCGGATTGAAACGGGACAGTTAAAACTCACTCCTGAACCGGTACAGTTACAAGAAGTCTGCGATCGCGCTTATCAACAGGCACGCAAACAGCTTTTTGCAGGCCGAGAGAAAGATCCGGCCACGATTCCTGAGATTAAATTTTCTCTGACTATTGCTCCGGAATTAGAGACTATTGTGGCGGATGAATTGCGTTTGCGACAAATGCTCGTTCACTTGTTGGAAAATGCCCTTAAGTTTACCCCTAATGGTGGGGAAATTGGCTTACAGGTCAATCGCTGGCAGGGGTGGATCGATTTCACCGTCTCGGACACGGGGATCGGGATTCCGGAATCTGCCCAACATCTCATCTTTCAAAAATTTCAGCAGTTAGAAAGTCCTCTCACTCGTCAATTTGAAGGAACGGGTTTGGGTTTAGTTCTCACTCAACGTCTCGCTCGCGCTCATGGAGGGGATATTTCTTTTACTTCTCAAGTTGGCCGGGGTAGTAAGTTTACTTTACTCTTACCTCCGGCTCCTCCAGAACGAGAAGCCAGTCGCGATCGGCTGCGATCGACTCTAGAACCTAATCGTCTTATTCTGATTGTAGAGGCGGTTCCTCAATATATTGAACGGTTAACGGGACAATTACAAAAGCTAGGTTATCGGGCGATCGTAGCGCGATCGGGTACTGAAGCCCTCGAAAAGACGCGGCAAATTCAACCTCGGGCGATCTTTCTCAATCCTCTTTTACCGCTATTATCAGGCTGGGATGTATTGACTTTATTGAAAGCCGATAGCAAAACCAAAAATATTCCGGTTATTGTGACGGCAACTCAAGCGGAAAAACTTTTAGCACAACAGAATGAAGCGGATAGTTTTTTGAGTTTGCCCATTCAACCTCAAGCCCTACAAAAAAGTTTATCGCGATTGAAAGCGCTTCCGCCTTTAACTCGAAATAGTCTCACAATTCTACATTTACATGGAGGACTTTTAGACAAGGAAGATTCTGAATTTGTGACTAAATTGGGTTGGATGTTTAATAATTCTAATATGTCTATCGATCGCCTTTTACCGTTAGACTACCGGATTTTGGAGGCTAACGATCTCGATCAGGCAGAAGTTGTGGCTAGGATTTGGAAACCTGATGTTTTGTTGCTGAATGGTCAAAAAATCAAGAATCCCGATGAATATTTACGGGCGATCGCGCAGGTTGAATCCTTGGTTCAATTACCTTTAGTAACTTTAGATGCCAAGATTGCTGAGTATGGTAATAAAATCCCAGGACTATCGGTTTTTCCTTGTTTAATCCCCATTACGGAGCAAAGTATGGCGGCCTTTTTACAGGTTATTCAGGTTGCTGCGGGGGTGAGTAAACAATCTAATATTTTGATCGTAGAAGCTGGAAGTGAATGTTATCAATCTGACCAATGTTTGCGAGAAACACAGGATACTCAAATTCATGCGGGGATTGATTTTTCTCATGCTTTAACTCAGTATTTACAAACAGCAGGACTGCGAAGTTTACTGGCAAAATCTTGGACAGAGGTTTACAGTCAAATTCATCATCGCAGTGTTGATTTGCTGATTATTAATTTAGGAGAATCTAAAGATTTAGGCTGTTGGTTGGAGGGTTTAAAACAATTGGCTAATCTTACGGTTAAGCCGCCAATTTTAGTTCTCGAACATGATTCCTTGACTGGAACGGGTAGCTGGGAGTTAAATGAGTTCCTAAGTCAACTTGCTACAAAAGTGATTGTAGATGATTCTCAATCAATGCCGGAACTTTTGACTCAAATTAATCAAATGTTAATTTAGTTATACCAAATCTGTGACCCTGTAGCGGCGTTGCTGCAACGTCGCTACAGGATTTTTG
The DNA here is from genome assembly GCF_016888125.1 of Spirulina sp. CCY15215. Taxonomy (GTDB): domain Bacteria; phylum Cyanobacteriota; class Cyanobacteriia; order Cyanobacteriales; family Spirulinaceae; genus CCY15215. Next base: position 28,783 of record NZ_JACSWA010000359.1, on the reverse strand, counting down.
ACCAGTACAAAATCTTCATCTTCTTCGAGAATGGCTTCTCCGAGAATAGCAGTATCGGGAAGTTGTAGCGATGCAAAAGTTGGGCGATCTAATAATAAATATTGACCTGTTTCCCATAATTGCTGCAAGGTATCGGGAGGAGTAGAGAGAATTTGGCGATCGCTATAAAATTCTAAGCTAGGACGATGATGGGGAAATGAGGTATAAATAATTGTTTTTTCTGGGGTATATTCTTTGACGATCGCCGCAACTTTGAGGACGGGATACTGTTCATTGATCTCCCATAACCAATCAGGAGACAACATGAGTAATGCTAAACTCAAATACAACCCGATAAATAGTGTCGGCATAAATCGGCGATCGCGTTCCCATAACCACCATGTTGTTAATCCCATCGTACCGGCGATCGTAACACTCATTAGGATTAAAGTCAAGGGGTGATGCGTGATTAGAAAATAAATAAATCCCCCACAAGCAACAAGACTAAAAATGCTAAACAAACCCACAAAAAAACGAGAATAGGCGTGTTTTTCCTGCCATAAATAGGCAAGATATGCCCCAACAGTTAAAGCAAAAAAGGGATAGTAGGGCATGATATACCAAGGGAGTTTTGTTTGCATGAGAGAAATTGTTCCTAAAAACAAAATTGTGCCAATGAGAACTAAATTACTCCAAGATTTTCCTCTGTGTTTCCCTGCTAACCATAATCCTCCAGGTAAAAAAGACAACCAAGGCATACTATATTTACCTAACTCAATCAAATAATACCAAGGTGTACCCGCATTGCCTTCAACAGCACTAGAAAGACGTTCTAAACTTTGCGACTTAAAGTAAAGTTCAATAAAAAAGTCTCCGTGGGTTTCCCATTGTAACCAATACCAAGGAACCGCGATCGCAATTCCCAAGATTAAACCCAACCAAGCATAAGGATTAACAAATAATTTCCACTGGCGATCGACCAAAACAAAAACTCCTGCGATCGCCCATAATGCCAGCACTAAAATCCCTTTTGTTAAGGTAATTAAGCCCAAACAAATCCCAATTCCTAATGCCCATATTTGCTTTTTTCTTTCTTTTAATAAACAGAGTAAAAGACAAATAAAAAAAGTATTAATAATTCCGTCTAACATAACTAAACGTCCGTGACGAAGGACGGGAAGTAATGTTAAATAAACCAATGCAGATAAAATTGCTTCTAATCTTCGCGAAAAAATTTCTCTTCCGAGGAGATAAAGTAAGGGGACCCCGCAAGCAGTTAGAAAAGCAAGATTAACGCGACTGCTAAATTCCCCCACTCCTCCCCATAGATGATAGCCGATCGCAATCAGCCAATAAACTAGAGGTGGCTTAATGAAATAAGGAGTATCAAAATAGGTCAAATGCAGCCAGTTTCCTTGACGATAAATCTCTCGGGCTACGATCGCATGAGAACCTTCATCCCAGTCTCTCAAAGGGACATTTCCCAACCCCAACATCCAAAGAAAAACAGCAGCAAGGAAGAAGAATAACAGCCAGTGGGAATCTGACCAAGAGATATTTTTGTAGAAACGAGATATTTTCTTCATATTGACAGAATAACAAATATAAGTACACTATCAGAATAATAATCTTTTCTGTTAGAGATTTTTTGATTCAATGAAGCACTCTCTTAAGTCCTTAAATTCAGCATTTTTAGTATTTTACAATCATCCAAGATTTTTTAATATAGCAGTAATTGCTCTATTTTTTATTTTAAGTCTAATTGGTATTCTCAATCATTCGATGTGGCGAGATGAATTAAATGTTTGGACAATTGTGCGGGATAGTTCTTCTTTTTCAGATTTATTACAAAATATTAAATATGAAGGACATCCTGCACTCTGGTACTTATGCCTTTATTTCCTTAATTTTTTTACCGATAACCCTCTAATAATGCAGTTTTTTCATCTGGCGATCGCAACGAGTATTATTACTATTTTTCTTTTATTTTCTCCTTTCTCTCGTCTCCAAAAACTCTTGTTTTCTTTTGGCTATTTTCCTTTTTATGAATATGCAACAATTAGTCGTAATTACTCGCTTTATGTTCTCTTTGCTTTTGTTTTTTGTTCGCTTTTTAAAAATCGCTATAAAAATTTTATTGCTTTAACTATCTTACTGGTTTTGATGAATAATGCCAATGCTTATGGACTTTTAATTTCTTTCGTTTTATTTTGTGCTTTATTTGCCGATTTAATTTTGTTGAAGCACAAACTCAATCACTTGACCATTTTAAGCAGTATTGGCATTTATGGATTAGGGCTTTATACTTCTTTATTTCTGCTTATTCCTCCATTAGATAGCGAACTCAATGGAGGTTTAGTTAAATGGAATACCTTTTGGAATTTGCATCATTTCATGAAAGTTCTTGCGCGAATTTGGAACAGCTATATTTTAATTCTTGTACCAGGGGATAGCAAGTTTTGGGATGTAGCTTTATATGCCATCATTTCACTGTTTATTTTGATATTTTTTGCCCTTAGTTTTATAAAAAAACCAATTCCTTTGTTTATTTATGGATTGGGAACAATAGAATTATTATTTTTCACCTATACTAAAGTTTTAGGATCGCCACGACATTACGGCAGTTTTTATATTATTTTAATTATAGCAATTTGGATCTCTTTTTATTATCCCTCTCAACCCGATCGCCTACAATTTGCCAAGCAATTTTTCACCAAGGCGATCGCTTGGGTAAATCGCCATAAAAGCAAGGTTTTGACTTTGATATTATTAGTTCAACTCATTGCAGGAGTTGTTGCTTTTTCGCGCAATCTAATTGTTCCTTATTCTGCGAGTCGAGAGACAGCAAACTATATCAAAAACAAGGCCTTAGAAGATATGTTCATCGTAGGCAGTCAAGATACAGTTATGACTCCCATTAGTGGTTATCTTAATCGCCAAATTTACTATCCAGAGTCGCAAGATATGGGCAGTTTTGTTCTTTATAATAGTCACAGGGATGATGTCGATCGCAAAGAAACCTTAGCACAAACTCAGCAATTATTCAATGAAAAACGAGAAGAAATACTATTAATTCTCAATTACGAACTCGATCTATTTCCAGAAGAATTGTCGATAGAAGAGATTGCAAAATTTACCAATAGCTATATTTATAATGAAAAATATTATCTTTATCTCGTGTCCTTGCAAGAATGAACGCTAAACCTTATATTCTTATGTTTTTTTTCTTTCCCCGATAATGGAAATTGCCACCCCCACTAAAATAATAATTGCACCCAAAATAACGATCGAACTCGGTAATTCTCCAAAGACAAAATAACCCAATATACTAGATCCTACCGGTTCAAATAAAATGATCAACGAAACTAAAACAGGAGACATCCGACCCACCGCCCAGTTAATGGTAGTATGTCCGATAACTTGAGAAAATACCGCCATTAAAAGAACATAAAAATAGACTGAAAGAGGATACCCCAAATAACCAAACCCAAAGAAAAAAGGGAAGGGAAAGAGTGCGATCGCGGCAATGGTATAAGCAATGGTAATATAGTGACTCGTACTCAAACCTTGACGCTGAGATTCTCGTCCCAAGAGTAAATAAAAACTGACAAACCATGCCCCAATTAATGCTAAAATATCGCCGAGTAAGGGCTGAGAACTAACACTCTCACCTTGCACTCCTCCCAAGGCGATCGCAATACCTCCTAAAAGTGCAATCAAAATACCCAGAATTGTTGATTTTTTTAACTTTTCTTGAAACCAAAATCGAGATAAAATAGCAATCCAAATCGGATTAGTTGTAACTAACGTTGTGGCTGCTGTAATAGAGGTAAAAGAAAGTGATGAAATCCAAAAGGCAATATGAAAAGCCAAACATAATCCCGCCATTCCTGCATAATAAAAAGCCTTGGGAGAAATCGATGTTTGTCGAACCCCTCGCCAGATTGGGAGTAACATAAAAGTGGCAATAATCAAGCGAGAAGCAGAAAGAAATAGACTAAAACCAACCCCGTGAAACCCTGTTATTTCTAACGTTAAACGGATAAAAATTGCCGACATAGAGATCGCAAAAACACCAACTCCTAAAATTAATGTAATTTGCCAGAATTTCGGGGTTTTAGGAAAGATTTGCATCGCATTGAGTTAAAATAAAATAAAGATACGAAAATTCAAACTCTGAAGTCAATGCTGGAATTACCTCCCTTAAATACCAACACAATTTGGTCAATACTCAACGAAGAAATTGAAGATGATACCGTTAATCAATTAGTGTGGCATTATTTGGGCTATCGCTACAATCAATCTACCCAACAATGGGAAAGCGATCGGGTTGCTGAGGAGTGGTGTGGAGAATATCCCAGTCCCCCAGATTTTATTGCTTATCGTCCTCCCACGGTGAAATTAACCCGATCTATTCCGAAGGAAAACAAACAACTGTTAAAGGAAGCACTCGGGTTCAAAGGATATAAAATCGGAGAATTTAGCCCGCGCCAAGCACGTCGAGCAACCATGGCCAATTGGCTGTTAAACTATATGAAAACTCATGACATTGTTATTGGTTAGCTTATCGTCAGGAAATCATTCAGAAAATCATTCCTGAGAAAATAAGCGAATTTACCGGATTTCCCCATAACTCTCTAGAAAAGATAACGATAAAGTGCATCTTGTTATGGCAATTTCGTAAATGTAAGAGACGATCGCGCAAAAAATATTATGATCCAAAACTTATGTTTTATCCCTCCTTTACCCTCGGACAATGGTATAACAAACCAAAAAGCGAGAAAAGGAAAAGCAACCCTATGATAGTAGAAATTTTTGGCAACTTCATCGAAAACTTGCCAGAAAGTCCAGAATACCTAATTCTTGGCTTTTCTCCTAGTTCAGTTCCTTTACAGCAGCGTTGGCGCAATAATGGGTTATCTGCTGATTTTTTGGCGGACTATCTGACAACGTTTTTTCCAGCAAAAGAAGACGATCCCGATACTCAATACAAACAAGAAGAAATTAAAGGTGCAGTCAGCTATATCGCCAACGAATTATTAGAAAATGCAATGAAATTTAATAATGATTGCACCAATTATCCCATTGGTCTTTCTTTGCATCTCCAAAGCGATCGCTTGATTTTCATGATTACTAATAGCATTGCCTCGAATACCGTTCAATCCTTTCAACATTATCTTGACAAACTGACAAATGCAGATACCCAAGAAATGTTAATTACTCAACTTGAAGAAAATGCCCTTGAAGAACGCGGAAATTCATCGCGTTTGGGCTATCTTACCATGATTGAGGACTACGGTGCAAAATTAGGCTGGAAATTTGAAACCGTGGAAAAAGACCCCACTATTGTCACGGTTACGACAATGGTTCAGTTAAATATTTAACACAAACATTTAACAATAATTGATTACTAATCTTGAAACCAGGAGTATTGAGGAATGGAAATTAAAACGGAAACCTATGAAATCAACTATGACGAGTCAACCATGACGATCTGCTTTGAAGGATCGTTACGCTTAAGTGGCATGGACGAATACACGCCCATTGTAGAACTATTACGCGGTATTGCCGAGAAAACTCCTCCACACATTACTTTGAATTTGCGAGAATTAAAATTTTTAAATAGTTCGGGTATTAATGTTTTATCAAAATTTACCATTGAAGTTCGGAAAAATAAAGCGATCGCCATGACTGTACAGGGGGCAAAAAATGTCCCTTGGCAAGGAAAATCTTTAAAAAATTTACAGCGTTTAATGCCAGCATTGGAATTAGAATGGGAATAGATTTTCTCGTTTTAACTGAGATTCGAGAATGCGATCGCATTGTTAAACTGCATTGTTGAACTTCTTATGAAATCTTTTAAAACGAAACGAAAAACACAGCAAGTATCTGTAGTTGGTATGGGTGGCATTAAATTTATTCGTCATGGGCTTGAATCTTTTCATCGGCAAGATTTTTATCATCTCTTGTTTACCATGTCCTGGACTAAACTTTTCGGTGCGATTAGTTTAGCCTATATTATTCTCAATATTTTCTTTGCTTGTGCTTATGCGATCGGGGGTGACTGCATTGCGAATGCTCAACCGGGATCGTTTCCTGATGCTTTTTTCTTCAGTGTTCAAACTATGGCCACTATTGGTTATGGTGCGATGTATCCCACAACACCCTACAGTAATTTTTTAGTCTTTGTAGAGGTCTTTGTTGGCTTACTGGGGGTAGCAATGGCCACAGGATTAATGTTTGCTCGTTTCTCCGTCCCCAGCGCTCGCGTTTTATTCAGTAAAGTGGCCGTAATTTGCCCTTATAATAATATCCCAACCTTGATATTTCGCACGGCTAATCAACGCAATAATTTAATTCTTGAATCTCAAATTACTGTTACCATTTTAATGCCAGAAATTACGCCAGAAGGACACCATATTCGCCGTTTGCACGATCTGAAATTAGTTCGCTCAAATACGCCTATTTTTTCCTTAAGTTGGATGGTCATGCACCCCATTGACCCAGAAAGCCCTTTATATGGTTTAACCTCTGAAGACCTTGCGGAATTAGAGGCATCTATTATTGTCACTCTAACCGGATTAGATGAAACCGTCAGTCAAACTATTCATTCTCGTTATATGTATATGAATCATGACATTCTTTGGAATATGCGCTTTGTGGATGTGATAGAAACTCTACCCAATGGCGATCGCAAAATTAACTATAGTGCATTTCACGATGTTATAAACTATTCTTAAAAGAAAAGCTGAACTATTGGCGATCGAATGCAATTGGCAACGATGAACTCATGCAAGAATCTTTCAAGCGAATTCTGATCGGTGGCATCTTTTTTGGTATTACGATCATCTTTGGTATCGTTGGTTACATTTCTTTGGGCTGGACAATTATTGAATCACTTTATATGGTTATTATTACCATTTTTGGAGTGGGGTATGGTGAAGTAAAACCATTGCTATCACCAACCGAAAGAATTTTTACAATTTTCGTAATTATTGCCGGAACATCTTCAGCCGTTTATATTGTGGGGAGTTTTATTCAAATGTTAACAGAAGGGGAAATCAATCGCGCTTTCGATCGCCAGCGTAAAAATGACAGTATTGAGAAGCTAGAAAATCATGTTATTATCTGTGGTTTTGGTCGCATCGGACAAGTTCTAGCCAAACGAATGAGTGAGGAGAAAATTCCTTTTGTTCTCATCGATAGTAACCCCGATCGCATCACCAAAGCAGAAGCGAGAGAATATCTGGTTTTAAATGGTGATGCAACCGATGAAAATATATTATATGAAGCAGGAATTCATCGTGCTAGGATATTAGCAACCGTTGTTAAAGAAGATGCTCTGAATGTTTTTATTACTTTAACTGCCCGCGAACTCAATCCAAATTTAACCATTTTAGCACGGGGAGAATTACCCAGTACGGAGAAAAAATTACGGCTTGCTGGAGCAAATCATATTGTTTTACCCGCAACCATTAGTGCAACAAGAATGTCAAATTTAATTACCCGTCCCATTGCTTTAGATTTCTTAGAACAGAAGCGAGAACTATCTCAACTTGATGAATTACTCGCTGAATTAGATGTAGAAATTAGTGAGCTAAATATTCCCGAAAATTCTCCATTAATTGGGATAACTTTGAGCAAATTAGAAATCAAAGGAAACGGGAGTTTTGTTATTATTGCCGTGCGAAAGTTGGGAGGAAGAACGTTACAAAATCCCCACTATAGTTTGATTTTAGAATCGGGAGATACGATTATCTTATTAGGGCATCAGGGAGATATTCCCAAATTTTCCCGTCATTACGAACAAAAAGGGAAAATGCGCTATCGTGGTGCTAAAATATAAGTACAATTTACTTTCTTTTCAGAGTCAGCATTACTATTCTAGCAATAAAGTTTTAAATTTTATGCCTATTATTACTGTTGAAAACCTTAGTAAAACTTACCCTGTTGCCATTAAAGAACCTGGAATAAAAGGGACGATCGCACATTTCTTTAATCGGACTTATCGGCAGATCAAAGCAGTTCAAAATATTTCTTTTAGTATCGAACCAGGAGAGATTGTCGGTTTTTTGGGTCCAAATGGGGCAGGGAAAACAACAACATTAAAAATGCTTTCTGGCTTAATTCATCCCTCTAGTGGAAACGTGAATATCGCTGGATATTTACCTTTTCGCCGCCAACCTCAATTCTTGACAAAAATGAGTTTGGTAATGGGACAAAAACAGCAACTTTTGTGGGATTTACCTGCTCTTGATTCTCTCCGCATTAATGCCGCAGTTTATCGCATTTCTGAACCGGAATTTAAACAGCGTTTAGGAGAACTAGAAAGCCTTCTTTCTTTGCAAGGAAAGCTAACTCAACCCGTGCGAAAACTGTCCCTTGGAGAAAGGATGAAAGCTGAACTTTTAGCGGCTCTTTTGCATCATCCTCAAGTCTTATTTTTAGACGAACCAACATTAGGATTAGATGTGAATGCTCAAGCTGCGGTGCGGGAGTTTTTGCGGGAATATAATCAACGTTATGATGCTACAATTCTCCTCACCAGTCACTATATGGCAGATATTACGGCTTTATGTCGGCGGGTGATGTTAATTTATGAAGGCGAATTGATTTATGATGGCAGTTTGGAGGAATTATTAGAACGTTTTGCTCCTTGTCGAGAAGTCAAGGTGGAATTAGCTAATATTATTCCTGAAGATAAACTTGCGGTTTATGGTGATATTAAGGCGATCGCAGGAAGAGAGGTAAGATTTCTGGTTCCTCGAGAGGATTTAACCAAAACCGTAGCGCAAATTTTGGCACAGTTACCCATCCTCGATCTCAGTATTACCGATCCCCCCATTGAAGAAACGATCGGGCGTTTATTTGCAACAGGAGTGACTCAATGAAGTGGTTTTGGAAACGACTGATAACTCTGCTTTCTGTTTATTACGCGCACATGGTGGAATATCGCGCAGAATTGTTTTTTTGGATGCTTTCCGGTTCATTTCCAATTATTTTAATGGGAGTTTGGATGGAAGCATCTCAAGGGGGACAATTTGGGTTAAATGCGATTGATTTTGCCCGTTACTTTATTGCTGTATTTATGGTACGGCAATTTACGATTGTTTGGGTGGTGTGGGAGTTTGAAAAAGAGGTGGTACAGGGAAAACTATCTTTTCGTTTATTGCAACCGATGGATCCCGCTTGGCACCATGTCGCGCAACATATTTCCGAACGTTTTGCGCGCTTTCCTTTTGTGGTGGTTTTGTTGGCTTTATTTTTTCTCTTGTACCCTCAATCTTTTTGGGTTCCCGATGGAAAACAGATCCTATTGGGGGCGATCGCGACAGTAATTGCATTTTCTCTCCGTTTTCTCTTGCAATACACCTCAGCAATGCTCTCTTTTTGGACAGAACGTGCCAGCGCGATCGAGCAGTTTTTCTTTCTTTTCTATCTATTCTTTGCGGGTTATATTGCACCTCTCGATGTTTTTCCCCCTTTGGTTAAGGCGATCGCGCAATGGACTCCATTTCCTTACTTACTCTATTTTCCGGCGGCTATTTTCGTGGGTTTTCCTGTTGATATTTCGCGGGGTTTTATGGTAATGCTGGGTTGGGGAATTATTTTGTTTTCTCTCAATCGTTGGTTATGGCGACGAGGATTAAAACAATATTCAGGAATGGGGGCTTGAATAATTATCTCATTATCTTGAATGATCTTGAATGATCTTGTTAGTTTTAGGATGCAAGTATTACATTTTTTTATTGCATTTTTTAGGGCGCAATCATTGCGCCCTTACGGTTAACTTGCAGTTGCAGGATCACTGCGTCTGGGATTGTCTAAGGAAAGGTTGTAAGCCTTTTTTTCTTCTTCCAAAGGAATAAATTCAATGCGATTTAGTAAAGTTGTTACAAATGCGAACAATAAAAAAGGTAAGGAAATAACTAAAATAATTCCTACCGTTAGAAAGGCATAGGCTTGGCGAGTGCTGCTCCATAATGCTACAGTCGCAGCAAGACTAATGAAAATCACGATTAACCAAACGATAATTTGCCCATATATATCACCAAAGCTCAAGCTACAATTCAAACGATATTTAGGAAGCTCATTGTCTAGGTTGATTCTTTCCATCTTGACTCCTTATAAGGTGTGATTAGGTAATGTGATAATTGTAAAAACGCCTTTATTTTCTTAAAGACGCTTTTTATGATTTTTTGAAGAGACTTACTGTAATGATTCTACATTATGTCTTTCTTTTAGTCAATCAGAACCCGATCGCCGATAAAATAAAATATTGCTAAGTAAGACAAAGCGATCGCGATTAGGGAAAAGGGATAGGATGCCGCTTGGCATTGTCAAGAGACAATTTCGTAATAAAAATTAATATTTGCGCGACAACTCAAGAACTAACAACTCATCAATTATTGTTCGACTATTGTTCGACTATTGTTCGACAATACACCATTCATGTAGTTCGTATTGAACGCAATTATTTTGAATGAGAGGATCTCCTGCGACAATTTGCCGAGCTTTTTCCAGAGAATCTGCTTTAAATAAAAGCATTCCTCCCCCATATTCTTTCCAATATCCCGTTTTCGCCTGATGTCCCTTAGCAATTAAGTCGCGGACATAGTGACGATGAGCGGGGACATACAGATCGAACATTGCTTTGTCAACAATTCCTTTTTCAATCTTTACAAACCAAGGCATTTTTATCGCTAACTCTGTAGGAAACGGCAAGCACTGGAAAATTTACTGAGAATTTTTATGTGCTATTTATCAATCTACAGGATAAATAGCACTGCACCGCAAAAAAATCCTTGACAGACCACTAACTGGGAACTGAAGCATAAAGAGTTGTCCGTTCTCGGTAGGGGCGATCGCAAGCAATAATTGCTTGTTGTAAGGATTCTACGGTCATATTCGTTCCGCCTTTCGCTCCAGCCATCGTGGTAATATGTTCTTCCATGAGGGTGCCGCCCAGATCGTTACAACCCCATTTTAAGGCTTCTTGTGCGCCTTTTAGTCCCAATTTTACCCAACTGGGTTGATGGTTAATAAGCCAATTTCCCAAATAAATTCTTGCTACTGCTGTTAGTTGTAAAGTGGCTTCTAAATTGGGTTGATCTCGCCCAACTCGACGGCGTAAATTAGGAGGGGCAAATTGGCCGACAAAAGGTAAAAGAACAAATTCGCTGAATTTTGCTGGATAGTTATTGTTAATTGCTTTTTGTTGTAAATTGCGTAAATGTTCTAAATGAATAATTTGTTGTTCTGGCTTTTCAATATGACCGGAAAGCATGGTACTGGTGGTATACATTCCCAATTTATGAGCAGTTTCAACAATTTCTAACCATGTTTTTGTATCTATTTTTTCGGGACAAATAATGCGGCGAATGCGATCGCAGAGAATTTCTGCCGCAGTTCCAGGCAGAGAATTCACTCCCGCCGCTTGTAATGCTTCAATGACATTAACATAACTTAAATTATCTTCTCTTGCGATAAATTGGATTTCTTGGGGGGAAAAAGCGTGCAGGTGAATTTGCGGAAATTCGCTTTTAATTGTCTCCACCAAACGCAAATAATAAGGAAGAGATTTTCCCTTAATTTTAGCTTCTAAATTTAATCCCCCTTGCATACAAATTTCCGTTGCACCGCGTTTGACTGCATCGGTGGTTTTTTCTAAAATTTGTCCCCAGTTTAACCAGTATGCCCCTTCATCTCCTGCATCTCTGCGAAAGGCACAAAAGTTGCAATGCTGTTCGCAGATATTGGTAAAATTAATATTACGATTGACAACATAAGTGACAGTTTCTCCTACTTGGCGCTGACGCAGGCGATCGCCAGTTTCTCGGATCGCCGCGATCGCCTCGGGATGAGTCTGTTTGAGGAGAAAAACCCCATCCTCTGAGGTAATATCTTTACCTGCTAGGGCATCATCTAAAATAGATTCGAGAGTTTTGGTCAGCATTTTCAATCTAGTTTTTAAATCGTCTATAATCATCTTAGATTGTATTTTAAATGATTTTATGGAAAGAGGCTTACTTTGGTTGCCATTGCTATGCGGATTTTTTGGATTAGCTTGGGCGGGATGGAACGAATATCAAAAATTAGAGGCATATCGAAGTTGGGCAGAAAATTTTGATAATGCCAAATATGACATTTATGCAGTTTTGGCGCATAAAGGTTGCGAAATTACCTGGGGAAAACCGACTCGAAAAGCCCCAGTAAATCTACAAACTTTTTCTTTACAAGATGTAGCAAAAATTTGTCTTTTAGTGAACGAATGCCCCATTGATGAAGAAAATCTCCCCCAAAAAGGAGCGCCAGTGTTAGAGTTTTGTTTGACAAATTCAGAGCGATCGATTAAAATTCCCTTTACTGAGATTGAATTGGCGGCAAAATGGCGAAAATATTTAGAGCAGGTCAAGAATGAGTAATTTTACTGTTTATCATTTGTTTTAATCGCTAATAACTTAAAACTATTATAAGAGAGGCAAAAGCAATGCGATCGCAAAACAGTTTATTAGTTTTAACTCTATCATTTTTCGGAGTCCTCACTTTAAATGTAAATCTTAAAGTCATGGCTCAATCCATTACTCCTGCCCATGATGGAACGGGAACAACAGTTAATTTAACCGGTAATAATTTTACCATTGATGGGGGTTCGCGATCGGGAGATGGCGCAAATTTATTTCACAGTTTTGAGCAATTTGGACTCAATTCTGGGCAAATTGCTGAGTTTCTTAGTAACCCACAAATTCAAAATATTTTCAGTCGTATTGTTGGCGGCGATCCATCAATTATTAATGGTTTAATTGAAGTCACGGGAGGGAATAGCAACCTCTATTTACTCAACCCAGCAGGAATTGTATTTGGATCGGGAGCAAGTTTAAATGTTCCAGGAGATTTTACGGCAACAACAGCCACAGGAATTGGTTTTGGTGGGAATCATTGGTTTAATGTTTCTGGTAGTAACAATTATACCGATTTTAATGGCAATCCTGCTCAATTTGCTTTCGATTTAGAACAACCTGGAATAATTGTTAATGCAGGTAATTTAACCCTAAATCCAGAACAAAATTTAACCTTACTCGGTGGTGCGGTTATTAATACCGGAACTCTGACTACAGAAGGGGGAAATATTCTCATTTCTGCTGTTCCTGGCAGCAGTACAATTCGCATTTCTCAACCAGGGAGTTTATTGAGTTTGGAGATCGAACCCCCGCGAGATAGTCAAGGAAATTTAACTGCTTTTCAGGCGATCGATCTGCCGGAATTATTAACAGGAACAGATACGGGAATTACAGCAAATGGAGAGGAAACGGTACAATTTAATGATTCGGGAACCGTTGCGCCTTTTACTGTGGGAACGGCACTTTCGACGGGAATTATTGATAGTTCGGGAACAATAGGGCAAGGAGGAACAGTTCATTTCTTAGGCGATAAAGTTGCTTTACTCGATCATGCTCGTATTGATGTTTCTGGAGAGACAGGAGGGGGAATTGTTCGTGTTGGTGGGGATTATTTGGGAGGGGGAACTGTTCCCAATGCTCAATTTAACTTTGGTGGAGAAAATATTTCCATTAATGCTGATGCTAGGAATATAGGCGATGGAGGAACGGTTATTATTTGGTCGGATGATGCAACTCGATTTTATGGAAATATTAGTGCGAGGGGGGGACAAAATGGAGGAGATGGAGGCTTTATTGAGACTTCAGGAAAAAATTATTTAGACGTTTTCGGTGCTTCTATCGATGCCAGTGCAGTAGCGGGAAATGCAGGAGAATGGTTGCTCGATCCTCGTAATGTTACCATTACTAATACAACCAGTGGCGGTGGTTTCGCTGGTGGTATTTTTACCCCGACCAGTGATGATGCAAAAATTAATGTGACAGAAATTGAGAATGCTTTGATAGCAGGCTTTAATGTTACGATTACAACAGGAAATACGGGCAATCAACAGGGAAATATTACCGTTGCGACTACGATTAATCCAACATTTGTGAATGGCAATTTAACGTTAACGCTCAATGCTGCCAATGATATTTTCGTCAATGCAGATATTATGAATGGTGACGCAATTGATGCTAATCAGTTCAATGTTGCGCTCATTGCGGGAGGTAATATCAATACAACCGCAGCAACAATTAATACATCTAAGAGTGTTACTACAGGCACGTTAGCCTCTGGTGGGAATATTACCATGCAGGCGGGAGGCGCGATCGCAACGGGCAGACTCGATACCAGTGCTGAACTTACTGGTTTTGGCGATATAGCATCAGGAGGAAATATTACCCTGACAGCAGGAAGTTCGATTAATATTACTGGGGCGATCGATACTTCTGGTATGAATGCAGATGGAGTTATGACGGCACGGGGAGGTGATGTCACGATCGCTTCGGGACGTACTCCAGGCAGCAATATTACCTTTACCACTATTGATACCACAGCTAGTAATGCTGAAGATCTCGTGGGAGGAAGGGTTGCGATCGATGCCTATGGACTGGTGCGAGGATCGGGGACTTTAGCTAATGGTAATACAATCGACACCTCTACAACAAGGGGTGGGGGTGGCGCGATCGCCATCACTCACGATGGAGGGTTTAATAATATTGATTTTACGGTGGGGGGTGCAACGAAAAATGGAACGGCGGGAGGACTCAATTCCTTGACTCAGCTTGCTTCTGGTTCATTTCCAGTGCTGGCAAATGGAGGACTCGCCCCAGGTACCCCTGTCGGAATTAGCATTACTTCAATTAACAGTCCGCCGACGATAAGCGCCTTTTCCGCAACAGTGAGTTCAGGAGATACTCTCACTTTAAGTTATAACGATCTAGCTGCTTTAGCGAACGATGTCGATTTGGATAATCTTATTTTCACCTTAAATAATTTTACCAGTCTTGGCACGTTGACTTTAAACGGCCTGGCGATCGCAGGGTCTTCTGTCACCATTTCTTCTGGGGATGTTCTCATCTATACTCCCCCGACGGACTTTTCTGGCACGATCGCGGTTTTTGATGTTAATGCCAGTGATGTTGCTTCTTCTAATACAGCAACCGTAAGTGCTAATACATTAGATATCAATTTTTCTTGTATCCTTGAATGCAGCGAAAATAAACAAGTTTTCAGTAATAACAACCCTGTTATAGAAAATGCTTCAGGAAATTCTCTCTTCGATCCTGGAGTAGAGGAAATTGAAGGGGCGATCGCCCAAGAATTTACAGACTATTTTAACTTGGATGATGTCCAGACTCCAACCCTTGAAGAAGTGCAGGACATCTTGCGGGATATTGCCACAAAAACAGGCAGGAATCCTGCTATCGTTTATGTGATGTTTTCCGGTTCCGCGATCGCCGATCGCCCTTCCGAAACCCTCTTAGCTTCTTCTGAAATCCTCCCTGTTAGCGATCGCGGTTTAGAATTGGTGCAGTCTTCCAATATCGGCGATCGGGATATCTTACAATTGGTAATGGTTACGGCTAAAGATGAAGTTGTTGTGCGACAATTACCCGAAGCTACCCGAGAACGGGTAATGCAACAAGCCGATCGATTGCGACGTACAATTACTAATGTTAACCGTCCCACCTCTTTCCTCCCCTCTTCTCGCCAATTAGACCAATGGATCGTGGAGCCTCTCGAAGCCGACCTCAAAGCACGAGGAATTGATAATATTGCCTTTATTCTGCATTCCGGCTTGCGATCGCTCCCCATCGCAGCCCTTCACGATGGTGATAAATTTCTCATTGAACGCTATTCTGTGGGTTTAATGCCCAGTATTTCTCTCACAGATACTATATATAAAGATGTGAGGGATATTGAAGTTCTAGCGATGGGAGCCTCTGAGTTTATCAGCCAAAGCCCTTTACCCGCCGTTCCTTTAGAATTAGAGATTATCGGACAGTCTTGGCCGGGAGAATTTTTTCTCAATGAAGGATTTACCCTAGAACGTCTCAAAAGCGAACGCCAGCAAACGCCCTATGGTATCGTTCATTTGGGAACTCACGGCGAATTTAAAGCCGGAAAACCCAGTCAATCTTATATTCTACTGGGCGATAGTAAACTTACCCTCGATCGCCTCCGAGAGTTGAACCTCAATAACCCTGCTACGGAATTATTGGTTTTGAGTGCTTGTCGGACAGCATTGGGGGATGTGGAAGCAGAATTGGGTTTTGCGGGGTTAGCCATCGCAGCAGGGGTCAAATCAGCTTTAGGGAGTTTGTGGTATGTTAGCGATGAAGGCACTCTGGCTTTAATGGGGGGCTTTTACGATTACCTACGAGATGCACCCATTAAAGTTGAAGCCCTACGTCAAGCGCAGTTGGCAATGTTACGCGGAGAAACAAGATTAGCAGGAGGTAATATTTTCATCTCTGATACCAGTTTTCCCCTCACTCCCGAATTAGCGGAATTGGGCGATCTTGATTTCCGTCACCCTTATTTTTGGAGTGGGTTTACTTTAATTGGTAGCCCTTGGTAACTAGCTATTATCTTCTACTCCTTCCTCGCCAAACTTTGAGAATAATATTGAGGAGAGTAAGCAATTTGTTAACTTGTTGAAGTTGTTGTTCTAGTTTATTGTAGCGATCGCGAAGTGCGGCGCTTCCTTTCTGTGCTTTATAAATATAACCTGGTGCAGGATGAAAGATATTATAAAGAGTGCGATCGAGAGAAATGAGAGTTTGCGTGACATTAGCGAGGGTTTTTCGCAAACGCAGTATTTTCCATGCGACATAGAAGTTAATGAGAGCAAGAATACAATTAAAAATTATGACAAAAAGTAACATACAAAAAATAATTATCAGGAGGGGTTAGGGGAGTTAAAAAAAGAAAAGAATTAAATTATTTCTTCAGAGAATAACAAAAAACCGAAATCAATCTTATTTTAAGTTGAATTGGAGTAAAATATAAGTCAAACATTGCAGATAAATTCAGTAAAAATCAGGTTTCAAAGAGAGAAGAACTAAGTTAAAAATAGATTGGGTGTATTTAGACCAGTTTTTATCCAGATTTTATAGCCATCTAGCGCGACCTTGCGATCGCTGGAGAGGAAACTATGTTTAAAAAACTTCCCATCTTCTTTGCTCCCTTATGTTGTTATGAGTTAATCAGCATTTGCACAATCGATAATTGCTGATTTTAACCCTACAGAAACCATAATAAACCATGAGGGAAATACTTACAATATTCAGGGAGGAATCCAAGCAGGAGCAAATTTATTCCATAGTTTTCACGAACTTGGACTCAATGCCAACGAATAGGAATGTCACCCTGATTGAGAGTACCGTCGCTAATAATATGGCCAGTGGAAATGGTGCCGGGATTTTCAATACAGGAAATGTTGAACTTACCAAGAGTACGATTTCTGGTAATGTTAGTAATAGCGATGGTGGTGGTATTTAATAGTAATACCCTCGCTAATCTTACTTTTTCTACTCAAATTTTGTCTTTTCTGGGGGAAAATTCCAATTCAGCTAATAATAGTGTCAATAGTATATTATCAATTCAAAATTCCTCAACTACTGAACCATCACTTTCAATACCTTTACCTTCCTTCCCTTATTTTTTATCTTCTTTTTCCCCCATTTCTTCTCTCTCATCTCAATTTTCCCTTGCTTCCTTCTTTCGTTTTGAGGCGATCGCCTTTGGGAAGGAGAATCTTTCCTCAATGAAGATTTTACACCAGAAAAATTAATTGGCGCTCGGGCAGCACGAGATTTTAGAATTGTTCATTTAGCGACTCATGCAGAGTTCAAACCGGGACGACCAAACAATTCTTATATTCAATTTAATTCCCAACGATTACCCCTCGATCGCTTCAAAGAATTGGGTTTTGATAAACCTCCCGTCGATGATTGTGGTATCTTGATATTGTATCGTTAAAATAAGTTGATCTTTATGCTCAAGGAACTTATGATTGTATCAAAAACAAGAAACACCATTGCAAAATATTCTGTAGATATTTTATATTGCCTGTTTTTACTGGCGATCGCTTTCAAATTTACTCAATCTTTAGAAACCATTAAAGATATTGAACTATACGATGAAACTTTTTACTTATATCAAGGGATAAAAATATTCGAGCTTGGTATTCCCAAAGCAAGCTGGGCTCCTTTATACTCAATGTGGTATTATTTCCTCTCCTTATTTGAACAGAATAATATTGCGTTGTTTTATCTGAATTTCAAATTGTTAATTTTTACAAGTCCGTCCATTTTTTATATTTATTTAAGAACGCTAAAAATTCGACCTTTAATCTCAATAATTTTTGGATTCATTTATTCTATTTCAACCATCTCTTTATTAACACCAAGACTGGGGAGTTTTTTAGTTTTAATACTTTTACCTTTTTTGATCGTTGCTAATTTCACAAAAGATAATACAAAGTTTTACTTTCTGGCAACCTTAGCATTGTTGTTGATTATATTTGTTCGACCTGAATATACTATTTCTTTTTTAATACTATTTTCTTTATACATGATATTATTAATTCGTTCTATCCTTTTAGAAAAAAACAATCTAAAAAATGCAATTTTACAATCATCTTTTCTGATTAGTTTGATATTATTATTCTTTTTAGTAATTGGCAATCCTTTAGCAGGAAGAAGGAGTTTTATGGCATTTTCTCAGCATTTTGGATTTCTCTGGATGGAGCGAAATAATGTAGTTAGTCCCTATCTAGACTATTATAAAGTTGTTACCCAATCTATTTTTGGAGATGCAACTAATATATTTCAGGTGATAATTGCTAATCCTAGAGAGTTTTTAATTCATGTCAGAATTAATTTTATCTCTTATATTCATCATTCAATTTCAATCTTATTAGTAAATCTTCAAAATGATTTTTCTACTGTCGTCAATACGACAATAAGACGGTTCGAGACGATCTTATTATTAATAGTTATTATCATTCCTTTTTGGAGATCGAGAATATTATTAAAACAAATAAATTATCTGGTTTTAAAACGGTTATTGATCATTTTTTTAAGTCTCTTTATTCCCGTCTTTTTGTCTTCTCTTTTGATTAATCCACGATTTCATTATTTAATCCTACAATCCATTTTCTTATTAACCATAATCGCCTATTTTTTGGAAAATTCTTTTGCTCCATACTGGAAAAATTTGAGACAGAAAAATCGAATCTATAAGCTCTTATCTCCAATTCTCATTGGCTCCTTCCTACTGATCTTAACACCCAATCTTGCGAGGGGCTGGTGTTTAACAGAGAATTTTTGTATTATTCAGAGAATTTCTAGCCCTCAAACTTTAATTTTGCCTAATCTCAAAACAATTGAATTTATTCAATCTTTACAGATAGAAGATGATGTGAATATTTTAGAAGCTGATGGAGGCTATAATGTTTATCTAGGCGATCGCTATCACCACGTTCATGAATATCAAAAACAAACAAACTTTAAGCAGTTTCTGGATCAAGAAAAAATAAATATGGTCGTTTTAACTGCCGCTTTAGACAACGATGTAAATTTCTCCCAAGATGAAGAATTTGTAGAATTTGTCCATCGACCAGAACAATGGAACTTTACAAAACTTAAAATCCCAGAAACCGAAGGTTTTTTATTGCTTGCTTCAGACTTGATTGAAAATTAATAATATTTCAGAGAGAAATAGCATTCAAAATTCAAAACTGCGATCGCCTTTACAGCGTAAACTCAGCAAACTCTCCGGCACCATTTTGGCTTTCTTGAGGAGCAGTAAATTGAAATTCAGAACTCTCCATTAATTCAGTAAACAGCAACTTTGGATTTTGTTGCAAAACATTTAAGAGACTCAGAAAATCTCGCACAATTTCCCGAGGTGTAGACATTTTTTCTGCTCCAATTCGACTGCTTGATGCCTGTTGAAACATTTCAATGTGTTGCAAATCTAAACTTTTTTGATAACCGTAATGAGTGGCGTGAAGTTCTGCCAAATGATGAAGCAGTTGGGTAATTTCCGCAGTTGTTAATGGTTCTAATACGATCGCCGTGGCAAAACTATCTTGCAGTCCATCCTTAAGAAAACGACTTTTAGCCAAGCGAGTGCGCCAGGCTTCATCGCTATATAAACCTCGCCGTTTATCCTCAATAAACTGGGGCGTACTACCCACCACAATGCCTAAATGTTCAGCCTTCCCCTGCATGGTATCATTAAACATAGCTAAAAGGCGATCGTAATTGCTTTGACGAGAACGACGGTGAGAAATCTTATAAAGATGAATCGCTTCATCTAAGAAAATAATTAACCCCTGATAACCAATATCCGAGACAAATTTCGCCCATAATTTAAGGTAATCATACCAAGTTTCATCATCGATCGTCACCCGCACATCAAGACTGCTGGCCTTTGCTTCTGTTTTAGTTGCAAATTCCCCTCGCAACCACCGTAAAGCAGCTTCTTGTTTATCGCGATTTTCCTCCCGATAGCCTTGCCAATAAGAAATAATAACATTAGCAAAATCAAAGCCATGCACTAAGCCTTCTAAATCATCAATAACTTGGCGAATCTTATTTTCAACTTGTTCGTCAAATCCTTCATCTCCTGGACGCTTTCCCGTCGCTTGAGCAACTTGAGATAAAATACTACTCGTCCATTTTTCTAAAATTAAGGCGATCGCACCCCCTTTTGGAGAAGTTCGCGTGGCAATATTTTTCATCAATTCCCGATAAGTTGCGATCGCCTGATGTTTGCTCCCAGCAAGGCGCAATTCCGGCGATAAATCCGCATCCGCAACAACAAATCCCTGTTCCATCGCTAAGTTACGCATCAGTTGTAACATAAAACTCTTACCCGCACCGTAGCGTCCAACAATGAAGCGAAAAGAGGCTCCCCCTTCCCGAATATTCTCCAAATCTCTAGCGATCGCGCCAATTTCCTGTTCTCGTCCCACAGAAATACGCTCCAACCCTATTCGGGGAACAACTCCCGCAGCTAAGGCATTAATTAAAGCAGTAGAAACGCGCTTGGGGATTTTGGACATTTTTAGAGAATTCTCCTCAATTATTCGACCTCTTGAATGGTCAATATGGTAGCAAATTGTGCGGCAATAGGTTCAGTTATCAAAGCAGCATATTCGTCGTGAATTTTCGGGATTCCCACTCCTCCATTAGACTCAAATAAAGTATCACCTAATGTATTGAGTGCCTTTTCATTTAAGGCTTCAATTAATACTTCCGGCATCATTGCCTGTTGATTAATAATAGTTTTTAACTGTTCCTCATTTTTTTCCAAAATTGCTTTTAATGCCGCTTTTTCATTAGCGTTTAATTCTTTGGTAAAGTCTAGCCATTCTGAGGGGAAATTGAGGGGAAATTTTGCAGACGATCGCCCATTTTTTGAGGATTTAGGTTGGCTTTTATTTTGCTGCTGAGATTCAATTTCATTTTGCAAGGCTGCAAGGCGATCGCGATTTTCACCGAGAACCGTTTCCAGTTTTTGTTTATCTTGTTCAAGAGCCGATAAAGAGAGAGCAAATTGTTCTTGAATTTGTTGGAGATGCTTAAGTTTTCCTTGGGCATCTTCAACACTGCGTTCGAGTTGCTTTTTCTCTTCTTTTAATTGGAACACTTGCTGTTGTAAAATCTCCCTTTCTTCTTGTCGATCTAAAAGGAGAGTTTGTAGTTTTTCGAGTTCATTATTGAGTTGCTGCAAGCGACTTTCCATTTCTTGCAGTTGAACAGTTTTCGAGAAAAAGGCACGATTAATGGTTGCTTCCGTTTTAAAAGAGGGTTGTAGACGGGCAGGAGGTCGATAATAGTGGGGCGTTTCGGGTTCTGGCGATACCTCGGGGCTTTCCTGAAGTTCCCGATGCAGGGCGTTACGCTGCTGATGTAATTCCGAAACGCGATCGAGTAAGCGGGTGCGCTCCAAGTTCAGTGCTTGAACACTGGCCTGAATTTCCTGCTGGGTAGCTAATGCAGAGGAAATCGCCCCGTAGAGTTGCTGGCGCTGCTCTGAGAGGGATTGAATTTGATAGCGCAGGGCGTTACGGTTTCGTTTTTCGTACTTACTCCAATGCAATTGCGCCGCGATCGCACTGGTATAGCCGGAGGTCAGCGCGATCGCCCCAGTGATGGAGGCGGATTTCAAATTGCGATGAACGAACCATCCCAAGCCAAAACCCACACCAAAGGCGATCGAGCCGAGTAAAATCTGATTAACGAGCTTTTGTTTGAGAAATCGCATCGTGTTAGGGGAAACAGTAGGAATCCTTCGACTGCCCTCGCTTCGGTATTCGCTAATTCATTATAAAGACTCCTCGGCACTTTGCGAAATTCTCTTTCTGACAGGAGATGATTTTATGCCTCCTCAAATTATTGGCACCACAAATTTTAAATCAATGAATTTGTTCATAATTTTCGACGGGTTTACAACATTGCAAAACTTTAA
The DNA here is from genome assembly GCF_016888125.1 of Spirulina sp. CCY15215. Lineage (GTDB taxonomy): Bacteria > Cyanobacteriota > Cyanobacteriia > Cyanobacteriales > Spirulinaceae > CCY15215. The sequence continues at coordinate 6,433 of NZ_JACSWA010000359.1, read as the reverse complement.
CCAAGGCTTTGATTTTAATCGGTTTGCTAATGTAATCATCCATCCCTGATGCTAAACAAGTTTCGCGATCGCCTTCCATTGCATTAGCCGTTAAAGCAATAATACGGGGACGTTTTTCGGGAGTCCAACGCTGACAAATTGCACGAGTTGTTTCAAAACCGTCCATTTCTGGCATTTGTACATCCATTAAAATAATATCATAAGACTGGCGCTCCAAAGAGGCGATCGCCTCCAAACCATTGCTAACAACATCCGCACGATAACCAAAACGTTTTAAGAGATGTACAATCAATTTTTGATTGACTGTATTATCTTCAGCAACTAATATTTTTAATGGATATTGATTAGCCAGAGTCGAATAAAGTTCTTCTTTCTCAACTTGAACAGTTTTAGTTAAGGGTTTAAATTCATTTTTTGGCGCTTTTTCTTGCAAAATCCAATTTAATGTACTAAAAAGTTGAGATTGTTTCACCGGCTTTGTTAAACAAGCTGCAAAATTTATTTCTTCTTTTAATGATTTTTCCTCAACTTGTCCCATAGAAGTCAACAAAATTAAGTGAGTTTTTTGATAGTGCGGAAGTTGGCGAATTTTTTGGGCAAGGGTTATACCATCCATTTCTGGCATTTGCATATCCAAGATCATGAGATCAAATGAAAATTTCTCCTCTAAAAGATGCAATGCTTTCAGACCAGAATTAACAGGTATAGGAACCATTTGCCAATAAGTGCATTGCAAGCTCAATATTTTACAATTTGTAGCATTATCATCGACGATGAGAACGCGCTTTTCCGCTAGATAGGAACTGGTTGTTTGCCCGTCTAACGGAGAATATTCTGGTGTTAAAGTCATAACAGTTGTAAAAAAGAAAGTCGAACCAATTCCCACTTCACTTTCAACCCAAATTCTTCCTCCCATTAATTCGCAGAGACGCTTGGAAATTGTTAAACCCAACCCCGTCCCGCCATATTTTCGAGAGGTAGACGCATCAACCTGAGTGAAAGATTGAAAAAGGCGATCGCGTTTATCTTGAGGAATCCCAATTCCTGTATCTTTAATTTCAAAATAAAGCTCTGTTTTATCAATTCGATTTCCGCAAGGACGTGCTGAAATTGTTAAAGTAACCTCTCCGCGATCGGTAAATTTAATGGCATTATTTAATAAATTAACTAAAATTTGGCGCAATCTCGTGGTATCGCCAATGATTTGAGTTGGCGTATTGGGTTGTATCAAATAAGCGAGTTCTAGGTTTTTTTCAGTTGCTTTAATCGCAACTAAATCTAATGTTTCCTCAACACAATTTCGTAAATCTAAAGGATATTCTTCTAATTGTAACTTTCCTGCTTCAATCTTAGAAAAATCCAAAATCTCGTTAATAATTGTCAGTAAAATATCGCCGCTATTCCGAATAATTTCCGTAAATTCTCGTTGCTGGGGGGTTAATTTTGTATCCAAAAGTAATCCTGTCATACCAATAATACCATTCATTGGTGTGCGAATTTCATGGCTCATGTTAGCCAAAAATTCAGATTTAAGTTGAGTGGCAGAATGCGCTTCTTGGAGTGCAGAATCGAGAATTTTATTTTTATCTGCTAATTCAAGGGTCATCACTTGCATTTCTTCCTTGGCTTTAATGACTCGTTCTAAATGTTGACGAATTTCGCGAATAGCTGGATGAAAAACAAATAAGGCTTCCCCGATCAGAAGAATGAGAACAATAATTAAAATTATTTTTTCTAGTTCTCTCATCTGGTCAACTCTGACTTTAGCTTCGCGATCGTACTCGAAAACGATCGCATTCATTCCGGGTAAAAAATCCCCCTCATTAGCCAGAATTATTTCTGTAAAAGGTAAAATAGAGTCAGATTGAGACTGAAAATTATTTTCTTGAATTGTTGTCACAATTTCTTTGGCCGCGATAAGCATTGCTTGATAATGAGGCTCGATCGCCGCAAACATTTGCGTTACTTTTTCGCTATTTTGGCCAGGAAGTCCTAACTGCCGATCGCCTTGTTGTAAACCTCGATGAGAAGTTTCCCAAAGTGCGATCGCCTCTTCAAGTTCGACTAAGCGTCTTTGATATTCATCGCGATCGCGAGTATTCTGTAAAGGAGTATTCTGTAAAGTCAATGCCGCTTTACTTAACTTCTGGCTCAACATTCGTTGACGACCGGCAATATTGATAATACGAGAATCACTCGATTGTCGGTCTAGAGATCGCTGTACTATTATTTGTGCTAAAATTGAGAGGAGAGCAATAGCACTTAAAGCAGCAATATAAAGAATTGTCAATCGACGAGTTGGAGCAACGTTTTGCAAGCGCTTACGAAATTGAGCCAGCATAAGACCGGAAATTAGGATTGCGGGTAAACTAAATTATAGCAATGAGAGAATTATCGAGACAATATTGCGATTATAGTCTTAATCACCGTTGACAACTTCAAAATGCTAAGGTTTGACTAGAGAGTAGATCAAGAAAATTCAGGATATTTCTTTATGTCACAAAAAAATATGCTCTTGTTTTGCCGTCAATCTCGTTTTTCCAATTTTACTTATTGGGGTCTAACCCTGCTTGGAAAACACAAGCTAAATCCGCTACAATGTCCCTAAGTCGAGTTTTTAATATCAAATCCAGAAAATTAACCGTAGTAAAAAACCTAGGGAGCGAGACGCTCCCACTACGATAATATTCAATCATTACAGTATTGTGGGCATCTTGCCCGCTTGTTATACCCATTAACCGGATTTGATCTAACAACCATTTTTACTAACTCGCAAATCTGGCGATCGCCGAGATTACCCCATCTAATTCTCTCTCTTTCTCTCTTATTATCTTCCTTTATCGTTTATCACAGTCCGAGCTATGTTCCTTGCGACCAATTTACTGATCGATAATCTTGTTCAACAATTAACCTCTGGCTATCGTCGAACCTATGGTGGCTGGAAATCTGAATATGCGGAAATCATAGCTTGGGCTGCGGCCATGGCTCTCGAAAATATTGCCAATAGCGATGCACTTTACCACAATGTTGAGCATACAATTTTTGTCACTCTTGTGGGACAAGAAATTTTGCGCGGCAAGCACATTAAAGATGGCGGTGCAACCCCCGAAGATTGGTTACACTTTCAGATTTCACTTTTATGTCATGATATTGGCTATGTTAAAGGAGTTTGTCGTCCCGACGATCTGGTTAGTAACCGCTATGCAACCGGAATTGGCGATCGCATGATTCAGCTTCCTGCGGGTGCGAGTGATGCAAGTTTAGCTCCTTATCACGTCGATCGCGGTAAATTATTCGTCCAAGAAAGATTTGGCGGTCATAAATTAATTGATGCAGAAGTCTTAAAAGACAATATTGAATTAACTCGTTTTCCCGTCCCTGCTGACGAAGATCATAAAGATACAGAAAACTATCCCGGTTTAGTCCGAGGAGCAGATTTAATCGGTCAATTAAGCGACCCTCGCTATCTGCAAAAAATCCCCGCACTTTTCTACGAATTTGAAGAAATTGGCACAAACAAATTTCTCGGTTATAAAAACCCAGGAGAATTGCGCGCCAACTATCCCAGCTTTTATTGGAAAGCCGTTTATCCCTACCTGCACACAGCATTAAAATACTTAAATTTAACCCAATCTGGAAAACAAATCATTGCCAATCTTTACGCAACAGTTTTCCGAGTCGAACATGAAGAAGATGCGAAGACCTCAGCAGCAGCCTAAATCAATTTAATTATTAGTTATCAACTATTAGTTATCAACTATTAACTATCAACTATTAGTTATCAACTATTAGTTATCAACTATCAACTATCAACTATTAGTTATCAACTATCAACTATCAACTATTAGTTATCAACTATCAACTATCAACTATCAACTATCAAACATTGCTTTTAAACCATGAAAAATCGCATTTGGTTATACGATACAACCCTCAGAGATGGAGCGCAACGAGAAGGACTAGCACTGTCCATTGAAGATAAACTCAAAATTGCCCGCAAACTGGATAATATGGGCATTCCCTTCATCGAAGGAGGATGGCCGGGAGCCAATCCTAAAGATGTACAATTTTTCTGGCAACTGCAAGAAAAACCCCTCAAACAAGCCGAAATTGTTGCCTTTTGTTCCACTCGTCGCCCCAACAAACTCGCTTCAGAAGACAAAATGCTACAGGCGATCCTCGCTGCGGGGACGCGATGGGTAACAATTTTTGGTAAATCTTGGGATCTGCACGTCACCGAAGGACTCAAAACCAGTTTAGACGAAAATTTAGCCATGATTCGCGATACCATCGAGTATCTCCGCACTCGAGGCCGTCGCGTCATCTACGATGCAGAACACTGGTTCGACGGTTATCAGAAGAACCCCGAATATGCCCTCAAAACCCTCAAAACAGCTTGGGAAGCAGGAGCGGAATGGTTAGTATTCTGCGATACCAATGGCGGAATGCTCCCCCATGAAATTACCAGAATAGTCGGAGAAGTTTTTGCCGCCTTTCCCGAATTAACCCAGGATAGTGAAGCGCCGAAACTTGGCATTCACACTCACAATGATTCCGGAACCGCCGTTGCGAACGCCCTTGCTGCTGTCCTGGAAGGAGCGTGTATGATACAAGGAACCATGAATGGCTATGGAGAACGATGCGGTAATGCCAATCTTTGCACTCTCATTCCTAACTTACAACTCAAACTCGGCTATCAATGCCTTGAAGAGGAACAACTCACGCAATTAACAAAAACCAGTCGTTTAATTAGCGAAATTGCTAACCTTGCCCCCGACGAACACGCACCTTTTGTCGGTCTTTCTGCCTTCGCTCACAAAGGAGGGATTCATGTTTCTGCGGTAGAGAAAAATCCCCTGACCTACGAACATATTAACCCGGAATCTATTGGGAACGAGCGGCGTATCGTTATTTCAGACCAAGCGGGAATGAGTAATATTGTTTCCAAAGCGCGCAATTTTGGCATTGAATTAGAGCCAAAAGATGCCACAGCGCGGGGACTTTTAAACCAACTGAAAGAATTAGAACACGACGGCTATCAATTTGAAGCGGCAGAAGCCAGTTTTGAGTTGTTGATGCGATCGGCTTTGGGACAGCGCCAGCAAATGTTTGAATTAAAAGGTTTTCAAGTGACTTGCGATATTTTACAAGGCGTTCAAAGTATCAGCAGTAATGCCCTAGCAACTATTAAAGTGAATGTGAAAGGGGAAGACTTATTAGAAGTCGCCGAGGGAAATGGTCCCGTTTCAGCCCTTGATGCAGCGTTGCGGAAAGCATTAGGGAAGTTTTATCCGGAAATTGCTACTTTTCATCTTACAGATTATAAAGTGCGAATTCTCGATAGTAATTCGGGAACTTCAGCGAAAACTCGCGTGTTGATCGAGTCCAGTAATGGAGAACAACGCTGGACGACGGTAGGCGTTTCTACAAATATCATCGATGCGTCTTATCAAGCTGTAGTAGAAGGCATTGAATATGGTTTGTTATTAATAAGATTACCTTCTAGAGCAAATCCTACGCTAAAATAAACCCAAACTTTTGTTGACCGTTTACCCTCGTCGATCGCCTAATCATGTCTATTCCTTTAAGTTCCTTGGGGATTGCCGCGCTCAGTGCCACTCTTTCGGGCGCGATCGCCCTAACCGTTTCGACAACGATCTCTATTCCGTCGGTCCTGGCTCAATCCGTCGGTTCCCATCCCATTCCCTTTAAAACCATCCCCGAGGCTTTTGACGAAGCCATTACCCACCGCTCTCAAGATGCGTTTTCCACAACATTTACCACGGGACGGCAGATTGATTGGCTCTTTGGGATTGCTGGTTTTCCTGAAATTGAAGTCACTCGCGACAGTCAACTTGCTCACGAACTTTATGTAGATGTTTGGCAACAGCAACTCTGGAGCGGTCCAATTATTCGCACCCCCGATATGCCGAGTCCTTTTAATTCCAATACTCTCAGCAATCCCACCTATCTGCGTCCATCACAACCAGTTCCCGGTAGCGAGTTTGGTTTTGAGCGTTTCCCCCTTCGTTAAATTTCTGGGTTATCCAGAAGAATATTAACTGGTCTTATCCAGGGTGCAGGAGTTGAACCTGCCTGGGGCGAATTATGAGTTCGCTGCCTAAACCGCTCGGCCAACCCTGGTCAAATCGAATACTATTATAATGTTTCTCCCCCTGAAGTGGGAAGACTCAATTATCATTGTTAGTTGATAATAAATAATTATTTTTTGAGAATTGGTCAGGAACCTCAGCCTAAAGGCGTGAGGCTTGGAAGAGAAATCTAACAAGCCATTCTGACCAGACTAAGTACCCCGCGTACTCCGTTATTTTGGTTACGACACCTTGGAATGCGAAGCTAGTTCCCTGCCCTGTCGTTAGTAGTTAAACAATTTTAAGGTCACTGAAATAGTGCTGCTAACCTAACAAGCCAA
>NZ_JACSWA010000358.1 GCF_016888125.1 Spirulina sp. CCY15215 | reverse complement strand
CCAAAATAAAGAACAAGATTTAGATCGTGATGATGAGGATTTGATTATGACTTTGACCCAAATGTATGAAGAAGCAATGGCAGAAGTTCGTCAAGAAATTCGCCAAGAAGTTCGTCAAGAAGTTCGCCAAGAAGTTCGCCAAGAAGTTCGTCAAGAAGTTCGCCAAGAAGTTCGTCAAGAAGTTCGTCAAGAAGCCAAAGAAGAATTTCTTCAACAAGGAAAAGGTGAAGGTGAAAAAGAAGCTACTCGCCGTCTCATCGAAAATATTTTCCAAGTTCGCTTTGGAGAAATGGATGAAAAATTGGCAGCAATTATTCCATCTATTATGAAACTATCTTCGGAAGAATTTACGCCTCTACTGTTGCAGTTATCTCGTGAAGAGTTAATCGATCGCTTTCAAGAACCAGAATAATAGTTTCGATCGCTCAATTATTTACTGCTTATTAACAATGCCTATTACCGGAAAAACAAAATTATTGGGAGTCATTGGCGATCCGGTGGAACATTCCCTCTCTCCTGCCATGCACAACGCCGCGATCGCGCATTTGGGGTTAGATTATGTTTATCTTCCTTTTCCCATCCAAAAGGAGAATTTAGCCCGAGCATTAGACGGATTTGCCGCGATCGCCTTGGTGGGATTTAATATTACTATTCCTCACAAACAGGCAATTATTCCCCTACTAGCTGAAGTTTCTCCCGTAGCGCAGGCGATCGGGGCGGTGAATACGGTTTGGCGCAGTGAGAAGGGATGGGAAGGAACAAATACCGATGCGATCGGTTTTATTGCGCCTTTAAGAGAATTAGAATGCAATTGGCGCAAGATTACTCCAGTTATTTTAGGCAATGGCGGTGCGGCGCGGGCGGTTGTTGCGGGGTGCGTTGAATTGGGTTGCTCAGAAATCCGCGTTGTGGGACGCGATCGCGGTAAATTGGACAAATTTAAACTAAGTTGGCAAGATACGCCCTTTGCTGGGGCTGTTCGGGTGCATCTGTGGGATGAATTACCTACACTGGTATCGGAAACTCAGCTTTTGGTCAATTCTACTCCTGTGGGAATGTCGCCTCATGTCGATCGCTCTCCTCTAGATGAAGCTACTTTAAAACAATTACCTGTAGGCGCGATCGCCTACGATCTCATTTATACCCCCAGTCCTACCCGCTTTTTACAACTGGCAAAAAAATGTGGTGCAATGGCGATCGACGGTAGCGAAATGCTAGTACAACAAGGTGCCGCAGCATTGGGACTCTGGTTGCAACAGCCTATCCCTGCCCAGATTATGCGTCAAGCATTATTAGAGAACTTACAGAGTAGAATAGAGGGGAAAAAGGAGATTGGAGAAGAAAAGGTTATTGGAGAAGAAAGAAATGAACAGAATTCAGTATCCCGTTAGCATTGCACCGATGATGGATCGCACCGATCGCCATTTTCGCTATTTTATACGGCAAATTACGCGACGGACGCTCCTTTATACAGAAATGGTAACAACGGCAGCTATTCTGCACGGCGATCGCGAAAAACTCCTCGGTTTCTCCCCAGAAGAAAAACCTCTCGTTTTGCAGGTAGGAGGCGATAATCGAGAAGAGTTGATAACTTGTGCAAAAATTGCGGAAGAGTGGGGCTATGACGCAGTAAACCTAAATGTAGGCTGTCCTAGTTCGCGAGTGCAAAGTGGCAATTTTGGCGCTTGTTTGATGCTGCAACCGGAAACTGTAGCCAAAGCAGTCCAAGCAATGCAAAAAACCGTCTCGATTCCCGTCACAGTTAAACATAGAATTGGGGTAGATGATCGCGATCGCTATGAAGATCTGCGAGAATTCGTTCGTATTGTCTCGGAAGCCGGATGTCTGCATTTTACCATTCATGCGCGAAAGGCATGGTTGCAAGGATTGAGTCCCAAAGAAAATCGCACCATTCCTCCTTTGCGTTATGCCGATGTTCATCGTCTCAAGCAAGAATTCCCCCATCTCATCATAGAAATTAATGGTGGATTTACTAACTGGCAACAGGTGCGAGAACAACTACAATCTATTGATGCGGTAATGATCGGACGTGCTGCCTATGATAATCCTTATTTATTTGTTAGCTGCGATCGCGATTTTTATGGGGATGCTAATATACCACCGACTCGTCGAGAAGTAGCAAAAGCAATGTTCCCTTATCTTGAATACTGGACAGGGAAAGGACTAAAACCGAACAGTATCACCCGCCATATCTTACAATTATTTGCAGGACAACCAGGGGCAAAAGCATGGAAACGCTATATTACAGAAAATATCTATCCCTTGGGTGCAGGAGTTGAAGTAGTTCGCGAAGCATTAACCCGAGTGCCTTGATTTCCCTCTCCAAAAAATTGAGCATAAGCGATAGAGAAACAGTTTATAGTTTATCAAGGAAATATAGCTTATTTCTTCCCGTGCAACCAATAGGTGATCATTTCTCCTTTTCCTTTTACTTTAATTGCTCCTCGTTCTTCCAAGAGATAAGACTCCTGTAGAACATCATAAATTGCCTGGGAAACTTGAATTTGATGAGGTAATCCTTGGGATTCCATGCGCGAGGCAACATTCACTGTATCCCCCCAAAGATCGTAAATAAACTTACTCACTCCAATCACTCCCGCTACTACCGGACCCACGTGCAAACCCACTCTCAACGCGAAATTTTTACCCGTACCCGCATTAAATTCCTTAATAGTTTCTAATAAATCTAATGCCATATTTGCCGACGCTTCTACCCCGTCGCTTTTCGGATAAGGCAACCCTGCAACTGCCATATAAGCATCACCAATAGTTTTAATTTTCTCCAAACCGTGACGCTGTGCTAGATAATCAAAATCCGAGAAAATAACATTTAAAATCTCTACTAATTCAATCGAAGAAAGTTGCGTCGAAATTTCCGTAAAATTGACCAAATCGGCAAATAATACAGTTACCTCATCAAACTTATCAGCAATGGTACTCTCTTCAGCTTGTAAACGTTTGGCGATCGGTTCCGGAAGAATATTTAATAATAATTGTTCTGATCGCGCTTTTTGTTGTCGCAAAGCAGATTCTGCTTCTTTGCTTGCTGTAATATCTCGAGCCACCCAAATTACTGTATCCTCAGACAGGAGGGAAACATTGGCCGAAAACCAGCGTTTCTTATAGTCAATCGGTAAATAATACTCTACTGTAACCGTCTGGCGCATTTTTAAGACCTCTTGAATGTGATGTAGGTGTAGTGCCGCTTGTTCTGGGGGAAATAAATCCCTGACTGTTAAATGACTCGAATGTTCTCTCTCTAAGAGAGGGCGATCTGACTTAGTGGGGGCAATTTTCAAACAAATTCCTTGGCGATCGAAAACCAAAATAATATCGTCCATTGCGGCAAATAATGCCCTTAACTCAACCTCTGATGCTTGTAATGCTGCTTCTGCGGCAATGCGATCGCGGTTTTCTTTTACTAACTGGGTATTTTGCGACTCCAATTCTTTTTGCAATCGTCGCAACCGCAATTGATTCTCCACTCGCACCACAACTTCAGCAAATTGAAAAGGTTTGGTAATATAATCCACTCCACCCACCGCAAAGGCCTTCACCTTATCCAGGACATCACTTAAAGCACTGATGAAAATAACAGGAATATCGCGAGTGATTTCATTTTGTTTTAATTTTTGGCAAACTTCATAACCATCCATGCGGGGTAGATTAATATCCAGCAAAATCAAATCGGGAGGAGCCGACTGTGCAGCCTTTAAAGCCATTTCCCCACTAATTACGCTGCGAACTTTATATCCTTTTTGGCTCAAAAGGGACGACAAAATTCTGAGGTTGTTGGGAACATCATCTATAGCTAAGATATCGCCGCTAGAGGTTTCAAAACTCTTTTGAGGATTAGGAACCAAATCCGTCATTTCAATGAACAATGAGTAAGGTACAATACCGATCTCTTAAAGCAGATTGCTTTAAAGTGAATGTTACTTTTTAACTCTTTGTCCAGTTCTCCTCTTGTTAGAAATCTTCTGGCTTTGAACAGTATTTGACGGCAATAGTAAATCCCGCAGTTCGTTAGCTTATTGGCTTCCGAACAGATATATTCGAGAACCGCCATAACCTCTGGGGAATCTTTGATTAAATGTTGCTGACATCCATACATCTTGCATCACCTCCTTGTTTTTAAATTACCACAAAATAGCTTCTTTCTCTTAATATCTCTTGACGGGTTAAAACCCGTCTCGGAAGGGCTACCATTGATTTTAATCAATGGCTAACCTTCACTCTCCATTTTTAGGTTTAGTGGCAATTTTTTGCTTTGGTCAGTTTTTCTTGAGGGTTTCATCGGCGACAACGCGATCGCGGCCTTGGGCTTTTGCTGCATAGAGAGCATCGTCAGCACGGGCGATCAAATCTTTGGGATCGAGAGAGGGAGCGGGGATCGTCGTGGCAACCCCCACACTTACCGTCACCCATTCTCCAATGGATGATTGACTGTGAGCAATTTGCAACTGTTGTACCGCCTCATGAATTTCTCGGGCAACTTTGTACGCCAATTGGCGATCGGCATGGGGAATCACGATCGCAAATTCTTCCCCGCCATATCGCGCTAATAATATCTTGGGAATAAGCTCTTGTTCCGGCTGGACGATCGCCTCTTCAATACCGCGTACAATCGCCTGCAAGCAACTATCTCCAGCTAAATGACCGTAGGTATCGTTGTAGCGTTTAAAATAGTCCACATCGCATAAAATTAGGGAAAGGGGAGTGCATTGCTGTTGTAGTTCCTCCCACTGCATTTGCAAGTATTCATCAAAGCGACGACGATTGGCGGCTCCAGTTAACCCATCAGAATTGGCGAGATTCTGTAATTTTTGATTGGCGGCTTGCAAGGCGTATTCTACTTTAAGGCGTTCTTGTATTTCTTGTTGCAATTGAGCATTTTGTGCCAATAACTGAGTTTGCAAAGAACGAATTTTTAATTGATTTTCTACTCGCACTAAGACTTCAGCCCATTGAAAAGGCTTGGTGATATAATCCACACCTCCCACTTCAAAAGCGCGAACTTTATCCATTGCTTCATTGAAAGCACTAATAAAAATAACCGGTACTTCCCGAGTCCTGGTATCCGCTTTGAGTTTTCTACAGACCTCATAACCATCCATAATTGGCATACTAATATCAAGGAGAATTAGATCCGGCGCAGCAGAGCGGGCGGCTCTTAAGGCCATTTCCCCACTCAGCACGCTCCGCGCCTCATAATCGTGGTTTTGCAACAGGGTTGATAAAAGTCGTAGATTGTTGGGCGTATCATCCACAATTAAGATATCTCCCTTCTTTAAGGTGGTTGTCCCATCCATTCCCCAAAATCCTCCAGTAACATTTCCCCCTGTCTGACTTTAAGCGTAAAAGTACCCAGGAGTTGTAATGATTATTATGTTGCAAGCTGCCCAAGGAATTCCCGATCTTCCCGATCTGACTCAACCCACTCAATTGCTTGCCCTCGGTCAGCAAGCAATGGAACTATTTTTCTTTTTGGTTTTAATGACGGGGTTTTTAGGGATGGCGATCGCCCTCATTGCTTTTGCTCTGCGAGGGGATACAGATAATTATCATCGCTTTTTGGCACTCTCGGGGTCGAGTATTCAAGTGGCGATCGCCACTCCACTGGTATCGCTGGTATCCGATGAATCGGTGAAGAGTTACAACGGATAATTATTCTCCCTCTTGTTCTCCATCTCCTGGTAAGGTAGGATCGATATCGTGACAAATTTTCGACTTAATTGAATCGCCCCATGAAATCTTATCTTGCTGCTGCGATACAAATGACGAGCAGACCCGATCTCGATCGCAATTTAACCGAAGCCGAAGAGTTAATCGATCTGGCTGTGCGTCAAGGGGCGGAGTTAGTCTGTTTGCCGGAAAATTTTTCCTTTTTGGGACCGGAAGCTGAAAAAATTCAACAAGCAGATGCGATCGCGCAAAAAAGCGAGCAGTTTCTCAAAACCATTGCCCAACGGTTTCAAATTGTTATTTTGGGGGGAGGATTCCCAATTCCCGCCGCAGATAATAAGGTTTATAACACGGCTCTATTGATCGATCGCAATGGTCAGGAACTGGCACGCTATTACAAGGTGCATCTTTTTGATGTGAATGTACCTGATGGGAACACTTATCAAGAGTCGAGTACGGTGATGGCTGGGATGGAATTGCCGCCAGTGTATCATTCGGATACTTTGGGAACTTTAGGGCTTTCTGTGTGTTACGATGTGCGTTTTCCGGAACTCTATCGCCATTTATCGAAGCAAGGGGCGGATGTTTTGTTTATTCCTGCGGCATTTACTGCCTATACCGGGAAGGATCACTGGCAAACGTTAATTCAAGCGCGGGCGATCGAGAATACTTGTTATGCGATCGCCCCAGCACAAACGGGCAATCATTACGGGACGCGCTACACTCACGGTCACGCCCTGATTGTCGATCCTTGGGGGACAGTTTTGGCTGATGCTGGCAATAAACCTGGAATTGCGATCGCCGAAATCGATCCCCGTCGTCTCTCTCGTGTGCGTTCTCAAATGCCCTCCCTCAACCATCGCGTTTTCTAGCCTAATTATCAACTATCAACTATCAACTATCAACTATCATACCTATCAACTATCATACCTATCAACTATCATACCTATCAACTATCATACCTATCAACTATCATACCTATCAACTATCAACTATCAACTATCAACTATCAACTATCATACCTATCAACTATCAACTATCAACTATCAACTATAAATGGATGTTATTCCCGCTATTGACTTATTAGAAGGTCGCTGCGTGCGCCTGTATCAAGGAGATTATGATCGCTCGCAAATTTTCAGCGATCGCCCAGTGGAGGTTGCCCGTCGTTGGGAAAGTGAAGGGGCGACGCGGCTGCATTTGGTGGATTTGGATGGAGCCAAACAGGGGGAATCTGTGAATGGAGAGGCGATCGCGGCGATTGTTTCTGCGGTGTCCATTCCCGTGCAAGTGGGGGGAGGACTGCGGGATGAGGAGAAGATCCGTCAGGTTTTAGATTTGGGGGTGAAACAGGCGATCCTGGGGACGGTGGCGGTAGAAAATCCCGATTTAGTGGGGGATTTATGTCAAAAATTCCCAGGTCAAATTATAGTCGGAATTGATGCTCGCAATGGCAAAGTCGCCACGAAGGGTTGGCTAGAAACTTCCGAAGTGCAAGCGATGGATTTAGCACAGAGGATGGAGTCTCAGGGGGTTGCAGGGATTATTTACACCGATATTCATCGGGATGGAACCCTATCGGGACCAAATATGGAGGCATTGCGAGAATTAGCGCGATCGGTCAATATTCCTATTATTGCTTCGGGGGGCGTTAGTTCTCTCACGGATGTTCTGAGTTTATTGTCTCTGGAACCGAGCGGAGTAACAGGAGTGATTATCGGTCGCGCTCTCTATACAGGAGATGTTTCTTTAACGGAAGCGGTGGGGGCGATCGGTCCTGGACGGTTGCAAGATGTACCTCCAGATTTGGGGTCTTCTGCTTGGGGCTAATTTTTTGCTATCCAAATTAATATATTTTCATTGAGAAAAAACACGATCGCCCTTTGGAGTTAGGCGATCGCATCAATTTGATGGATGTTGCGATCGGGGGTCGGTTATAAGGATATCTTTACTCAGTATTACGCACCTAATAAAGAGAAGGGTTCTAATTGCAGAAGTTAAGCGCAAGTTTCGTTTATAATCAAAGATTATCACTAGAGTTATTTTTTATTCAATTCGAGAGGAATATAAAAATGAAAGTCCAACAGCTAACAATGAAAAATTTTCGGGGATTTGACGATATAACGATAGATTTTGAGCAAAATGAACCTACTATTTTTGTGGGAGTAAATGGGGTCGGAAAATCTAGTATTTTAGATTGCTTGGTATTTCTTTTATTTATAATAACAGTCAAGAATGATATTACATCTGGATTTTTTAGAATAGAGGACAGTTATTTGAGTAATTTAAAAAACGAAATAAAAAACAATGAAAATTTTATGGAAATCAAAATAAAAAATATTTTAAAACCTAAACTAATAGGTTGGGGATTTAGGGTAAGCAAGCAGAAATCTTCCAAAAACATCATAGATTTTTTACAAATACAGAATATAGCAATGTTAAAACAAGAGATTAAAACTGGATTAAAAGACAATAAAAACTACAACATTCCTCTATTTGTATCTTATCCAATTCATAGAACCTTTTCAAACGCTCTTTTAAATAAAAAGGTTAAATATGAATATGAGAATTTGTTCAATCAAGTTAGCGCTTACAATAATATATTTTCCGATAGAAAAGATGACTTTACTTCTTTATTTAACGATTGTCGCTCTTTAGAAGAATTAGAATATGAAAAACTGATAAAAGATCGTAGCTATCAAAACCCTTATTTGAAAGGAATAAGAGATGCAATATATACATTTTTGGATGGTTTTTCTGGTTTTCAGGTTCAGCGTAGAAATAACGAAAAGATTCCCAGAATGATTATCGAGAAAAGAGGTAAGACGCTTAGATTAAATCAACTCTCAGAAGGAGAAAAATGCGTTTTAGCAATGGTGGGAGACTTAGCAAGAAGATTAGCGATCGCCAATCCTGGTAGATCCAATCCTCTCGAAGGAGAAGGTATAGTTTTAATTGACGAAATCGAATTACACCTACATCCCCAATGGCAACGCAGTATTATCAATAACTTAACTAAAACCTTTCCCAATTGTCAATTTATCATTACTACCCATTCCCCTCAAGTCATTAGCGAAGTACGACAAGTTCACCTGTTATATGAAACAGATGAAGGAAAAATTCTTTGCGATCCCGTGCGAACCTATGGTAAAGATAGTAATATAATACTAGAAACCCTGATGGGAACTGTAAAGAGATCGCAAGATATTCAAGACGATCTCAATCGCCTGTTTGAATTAATTGGAGATGAAAATATTGTAGAAGCAAAAGCATTAAAAGCCAAAATTGAAGACAAAGTAGGAACAGGAATTCCCGAACTTGCGAGAGCAGATTGGGCAATTGCTGACTTAGAAATCATGCAGGAGGAAGATGAAACAGATTCGTAAACAACAACCACCAAACAATTTTACCGAATGGAAAGCTAAGACCAAAGCTGAAAAAACAAATTATAGTTACGATAATTTACAAAATCCTGAAAAAAGAAATATTCACGAGTCTTTGCTTCAAGAACAAGGTTATATTTGCTGTTATTGTTGCGGACGAATTACACTAGAAAGAAGTCATATCGAACATCTTAAAGCACAAGTCGATTATCCGGAACTTGCTTTAGATTATCAGAATATGTTAGCTTCTTGTGGCTCTGTAAAACGCTTTCCTGAATATTGTGGTAATCATAAAGGCGATCGCGAACTTCCCATCACCCCATTACAATATCGCTGTGAAGAATATTTCGAGTTTTTAAAAGATGGTAGAATTCGTTCTCGCAAAACCAACCTAAAACAAGAAGAAGAAACCGAGAAAACTGAAGCAGAGAAAACCATTGAAATTTTAAACCTCAATCATCCTGAAATCCAAGATGGGAGAGTAGAAGTATTTGAATGGATTAAGGAAAATTTTAAAAGAGCAAAAAGCGCAAAAGAAAAACAAACTCTAGCCAAAAAATATGAGAAATATCTACAACTCAACAATGGTCGATATCGAGAGAATTGGGATGTAGTCAATTTTCATCTAAAACGCTATTTGCGTTGATCTAAAACTATCTCTATAGACACTAACTTGAATTTTACGGATGTTACATTGGCTTATTATCACGATAATTTTGATGAAATTCGACGACAAATTCAAGAAAGCGAACATTTTGTGCGAGAAATGCAAGCAAAAATCTCTTCCAAAGTACAACAAAAATTGAGGAAAGGAAATCTTGGCAAAAATTAGATAAGGTTTAAAACATTACGGAATTGCTTATTGTCATCTCAATAGTCGTTCAATTGGTGAAATCGTGCGGGGATTGATTTTGATTTGGGAGGTTCTTGAACCCTTAGACATGGAGAATCATGTGGAATTTATTTGAAGGAAGCGATCGCATCGGTAGCGATTTGGTGAACATTGCGATCGGGGTCGTTTTGCGCTTAGGTAAGGGAGAGAATTCGGAAATAACCCATTAGGAGAAAAGCAATTAGGCAATTTTAAGCGTACTCGGTTGAGGAATTGGTTCTCTTTCCACTTCCCATGCTTCTAAATACATATCAATTGCTTCTTCTCCATTGCGAATAGCTTCAGTGCGAGTTTCCCCATGAGTGCAAGGCATGATAACGCGATCGCTAAACTCGGGAATAGTAACTAAAAAAAGTTGGTCTTCTTCCGACCATTGAATTAACATACTATATTGATTCATCTTTTTTCTCCTCCTGTCGTTTTTCAATTTCGGCCAAGGTGATTTCTTCTCCTTCATAATCTACTGGTGAACCGCATTGGCGATCGCTTTTGTTTTATTCTTCATTGTCGGGGTTTTGTTCTTGGAGTTGCGCGATCGCATTGGTGGCAATTTGGCGAATATTGATTCATCTTTGCCAATCAACTAATTAAGATTTTTCTTACTCGTTCTAACTGTTGTTGACGAATATAGTTTTCTAATCTTGCATTAATTGCTGCAAGCTCTAAGTTGACTTCGCGAACTTCTAAGCGCGTGTGACGAAGATTATTTAACAAGCGTTGCGATGTTTCTTTGTCGGGAATTTTGGGTTGATTATTCATGATAAATTACAGATTATATTCTTGTTTAACTTCTTGAATGCTTCTTTCTAGTGCGGGAATTCGGAGTTGCGATCGCTCGATCGCTATTGTCAACAACTGTAACACATCAGGAGGAGGAGAGGGCTGTATTTTGGCAATTTGTAATTGAAGGTTAGATAGTTGAGAATAGGTAGATTCAGCATCTTCTCCAGCATTTTTCATTTCTTCTAAAGCAGGAAGGGTTTCTTCTGTTTCTCCAAATCGTTCAAAAATCTGGAATTCTAGAGCTAGAGATTCATCAACAATATCTAGGGCTTGTTGTTTTAATTGACCGAGCAGATTTGTGATTTCAATTGGAAGTTTTGCCATTTTGAAAGCGATCTCGTTTATCTGATTATACGATCGCATTCTTGCAAAATTGTTCTATTGTCAAATATCTCCATTGATGATTTCTTCTCCTTCATAATCTACTGGTGAACCGCATTGGCGATCGCTTTCGTTTTATTCTTCGTTGTCAGGATTTTGTTCTTGGAGTTGCGCGATCGCATTGGTAGTGATTTGGTGAACATTGCGATCGCTAAACTCGGGAATGGTAACTAAAAAAAGTTTGGAGGGTTTGGAGACCAAACCCCTACGAGGGTCAATATTATTCGGTTTCTAAATGATCGATGGGGATAAAAAATTCCCTCGGTAGCAAGATCGGTTGGGGACCAAAGAGAAGTTTCCCCCAATGACTTTGAGGATCGATCGCCACCCCGGTAGGAGGTGAGGGAAACCGTTGATGGACTTGATAGAAAACGTAAAAGATCGCTTGTGCCGATCGCATGACCAGGCGATCGGGTGTAGGGGGGCGTATAGATTGCCGCATTTGCTGAATGTGTTGTTCTCGCTCTAGGGCATAGGAGCGATCGCTTAAATCAAAAGAAACCATCAATCCACCAATCGACAACTCTATCTCAAAATATCAAATCAAGGCTCAAAAGGGAACGGGGAATGCAGAGAAACCTTTTTACAAGGCTTTTAGCAATACTTCTCCCATTTCTTGACACCCTACTAATTTACATCCAGGGGACATAATATCTCCCGTGCGATACCCGTCATCTAATACCTTACTTGTTGCTTTTTCTAACTTATCGGCGGCGGCGGGTTGGTCTAAACCGTAACGTAACATCATGGCTGCACTGAGAATTTGCGCGAGGGGGTTGGCTTTGTCTTGTCCTGCGATATCCGGTGCGGAACCGTGGACGGGTTCAAATACCCCTGGTTTGCCTGGTGCGCCTAAACTGGCGGAGGGGAGCATTCCGATACTTCCTGTTAGCATGGCGGCGGCATCGGAGAGGATATCGCCAAATAAATTTCCTGTCACAATTGTATCGAACTGTTTGGGCGCTCTCACTAATTGCATGGCGGCATTGTCAACATAAAGATGGCTGAGTTCTACTTTGGGATATTCTGCTGCGAGCAGGACGACGCGATCGCGCCATAATTGAGAAACATCTAAAACATTGGCTTTATCCACAGAGCAGAGTTTTCCTCCCCGTTTCTGGGCGGTTTCAAAGCCAACTCGGGCGATGCGATCGACTTCTGCTTCGGTGTAAGCCATTGTATTAACGCCCCGTTTTTCCCCAGTTTCTGTGACAAAAATGCCTTTGGGTTGTCCGAAGTAAATTCCCCCAGTTAATTCTCGCACCACCATAATATCGACCCCTTCCACGACTTCTCGTTTGAGGCTAGAAGCGTCGATAAGCTGGGGTAAAATCGTGGCGGGTCGCAGGTTGGCAAAGAGGTCTAAGCCCGCTCTCAGCCCTAATAAACCCGTTTCTGGGCGTTGATGGCGAGGTAGGTTGTCCCATTTATAGCCCCCGATCGCCGCCAGCAATACCGCATCGCTATTTTTACAGGTTTTTAGGGTTGCTTCTGGGAGAGGGTTTCCCGTTGCTTCGATCGCGGAACCGCCAATGAGGGCTTCTGTAAACTCAAATTGGAGGTCAAATTCTGGCGCGATCGCCTTTAACACTGCAACGGTAACGGTCATAATTTCGGGGCCGATGCCATCCCCCGGTAGTAAGGTAATGCGGTATTGCCGTGTCATAAAGTTGGTTTGCTACAAAGAGAATTTATTTTAACCTGTTATCGGTAAATTATGATAATTTTGAGAAAATTTATTGAGTTTCGCGATCGCTTTAAAAGCAAATTCTACCTCAATCGAAAATCTTGGTCTTATTCAGAAACAAAGCGATCGCCCCCAACCCCAAAAAGCACCAAGTTAACCAATCTCCCCAACGCACATATAATGTTTTTGTGGTGCGCCGATAAATTGTTGCGTCATGCAATTCATAGGTATTAATTCCCGATCTCCATAAGGTCTTGCCATGAGGATCGACAATACCAGAATAGCCTGTATTTGTGGCACGAACTGCCCAGCGATCGTTTTCAATGGCTCGCATGACATCTAGGGCATGATGTTGGGCGGGCATGACTTCGCTATAATGGGCATTATTGGACGCAGTTAGAATAAATTCTCCTCCTTGTGCGGCTTGTCGTTGGAAGTGATAAGAAAAGGCAGATTCGTAACAAATTCCCACAATTGCTCGTCCAAAGGGAGTCTCAAAAATTTGCGTGGGTTTTCCTGGAATTAAAGTTGCTTCTAAGGGAGAAAGACGATTGATAAATTTCCCTAAAATTTGTTGCAAGGGGATATATTCTCCTAAAGGAACAAGTTTGACTTTATCATAATGACTGACGGTTTTTCCTGCTCCTGTTACGGTAAATAAACTATTGGTGATTTTATTATCTTCTTGGGTAAAACCGCCTACCCATGCTAATACGCCTTTCTCTAAAATAGCCTGATAAAATGAGCTTGTAAATTGTCCCCGATCTTGCCAAACAAAGGGTAACGCTGTTTCTGGTGTTAGCACGGCATCGACACCGCGATCGCTTAATTCTTTATAGCCTGAAGTATAACCTTCAATGGCTTTATACCATCCTTCCGGGTTGAGTTTAATTTCATTGGGAATATTGCCTTGAATAATCCCCACTCTCAAAGGATTTTGATTCAAAAGCGGGCGATTGTAGAAACTCAAACCTAATCCATGTAAGCCGATGAGTAAGGCGATCGCAATTCCGGTTAATTGCCATTTTTTCTCTTTCAAGATTAAGGCTTCTGCTAACAACCCATTCACCGCAACAATTGCCCCAGTTACCGCCGTTGTTCCCGATATTTGGCCTAAGTGAAGAATGATTAAATTATGGGGGCTTTGAGTATAAGCTAACGGCGACCACCATAAAGGGGTATAACTCCAAATTGTCTCGAAAACGCACCAAATTGATGTACCGATTAAAACTCTTAATAAACTTGACAATAATCCTTTTTTATGGTTCGTTTTGGGTAATAAAATTGACCAAACAACGACTAAACCTGTTCCCCAAAATGTAATAAAAAGCCAACAAAATAGCGCGATCGCGATACTTCCCAACCAAGGCACTCCCAACCAGGTCATCGGGTGAATTCCTGTAATCCAAAATAGCGCTAACCCATAATAGCCAAATCCCCAGGCGATCGCGGCGAAAATCGCCATTTTACGAGAGGCGCGGATCGTGACTATCCAAAGGGGTATTAAGGCAATCCATGCCAAGGGAAAGGCTTCTACGGGGGCAATGGTCAAGCCCATGAAAACGCCCCCCAGTAAGGCAAAAATAAGTTGAGGATAGGAGGGAATCGATAAGAATTGTAAAGAGTTAGGCCAAGAAAGCGATCGCATTAAAGCACTATTCAGAAAGAACAATGACTCATTTTAGAGTCTAATTTGCAGAATTTGAGGAAATTTGGTCATGAATCGCATTACAATCTCGTAGAATAACTCAACTTGCTAATTATCAATTTGATCCCCCCCAGCCCCCGTCCTTGAAAAGCGAAGCATCCTCTATCCTCCCCCTTTTCAAGGGGGATAAGAGGGGGATAAAGGGGGAGAATCCGGAAGTCCCCCTTATTAAGGGGGATTTAGGGGGATCGACACACATAATATTTGTAACTAGCAACTCGGGTTAGAATAGAGAAAAAGTGCGATCGGTAAATCCAATATAACAATGACTCTTTTAGAAAAAATAGTGACTGAATTAGCATCAGCACCGGAACCATTGCTTGTGAAAGTTCTTGATTTTATCCAATTGAACAAAATTGCTTCTACAACCGTCTCTGATTCAGAAAATTTGCCCCGTACTCCTGGTTTATACCAAGGGCAGATTTGGATGAGTGAGGATTTTAATGATCCTTAATAACTCCTTTACCAAAAAACTTCGGAGGTTCTTTGAGGGTGTAAACTTCTGTATATTCCGCGATCGCATTACGAACGTATTTCGGGGTTTGTACTAATCCTAAATAAGTAATCCCATCAATCAGTTTCAATCCTCCTTTGGTTTTTTCTGCTAATAGGCGATCGATCGCCTCGGGATCGGGACGAGTATCAATAAGTTGGTTAGAAGCGAGAGCAAAACCCCAAGGAACTGCATAAGTTGGAACAGCAGAATTATAGGAGATAACATTAGGAAAAACTGTTTTTAAAGTATTCACCAAACGGGCGTGTAATTTTATTTCTCCAATAGCAACCGGACCCGCTTGTACCACAAAAAAGCCATCTGGTGCCATCACCCCTTTAATTTGCTCAAAATACTCTTTGGTAAACAGTTGAAAAGAAGGACCTTCTTCAATAGGATCGGAAAGATCGGAAATGACAATATCCCATTTTTCTTGAGTTTCATCAATATATTTTAACGCATCGCCAATGACTAACTCTAAACGGGGATCTTCAAAAGCACCTTGGTGCATTTCCGGAAGATGTTCCTTGCACGCTTCTACAACTTCCCCATCAATATCTACCATTACCACTCTTTCGATGGTATTCCAACGCAAAATTTCGCGAATAGTCGCCCCTTCTCCTCCCCCGAGAACAAGGGCATTTTTAGGGGATTGATGAGATAATAAAGCAGGATGAACGAGGGGTTCGTGATAGAGAAATTCATCCCCAGTACAAGACTGCCATTTACCATCCAGAATCAGACCTTTTCCATATACTCCTGTTTCAATGATGTACATTTCCTGAAAAGCTGTCTTTTTATAGGCAATCAGTTGTTGAATGCCATGCTCGTATACATCCCAGGGGGTGATGTACTCTTTAATCCACGCATCTGCTTTAACTTCGCTTCCTGCCATTTTATCGGTTATTAGTTATCAGTTATCAGTTATCAGTTATCAATGAAGAAGGAATAGGAATCAAACTCTCAACTTTGTTTTTAGAGTTTTTTGGTTGCCCATTGCCTATTGTTTATTCTCTCATGAGATCGCCCCAAAATATCGAAATCATAGAAAAAATCTTGGATGAACTGAACTAAAATGTTAGTGGGGGGTAAAACCAACTCTTTCCCTAAAGCATTCTTGCGAATCGTACTCTCAAGTAGAGTTGGATTAGCTGAGAAATGCTGACCAAACTCAGGATTATGATAAACATCAACCTGTTTATTGCGAGAATTGCTAATTACTGTATAAGTGGAGGCATTGAGAAACTCTCTGGCTTCATCGGGTAATAAGTTCATTTTATCCTTTTCGATGGCTTCAAGAGCGGCGATCGCCTCGGATAGTTCCATACCCAATTCTCGCAAATGTTTGTGTTGTGTTGTTTTGAAAACCCCATTTTTCTGCATTTGTACTGTCTGCAATAATATCCTTAAATTGCGCTCTACAGCTTTACAATCTCGAAAAGGGAGGGTTGCATAATATGCCGTTAAGAACAAATCTTCATTATTATCGGTCTTGAAAGTTAGATAAGTACGGCGAGAACTCACTTTAATGCTGGGCGGTTTTTCCAACTTTGGATTGGCTAAAGAAATCTGGTGGTAAATGGTTGCAAGGGCTAAATTTGCATAAAGATTGAACGGAGAATCGATTGTCACTTGTACGGTTGGGGGCGTTTTATTGAAAAATTTCTGGGTTTTATCCGTATCGAGACGATAAACTTGACTCTCATCTCCCTCGGGACTCAAATCTACCCAGTCACAAGAAATACCTTCAGTTTTCAAGCCAAAGTGAGAGACATTATAGATTTTACTTCCTGTGAGAGTAGCTCCTGTGAGATCGGCTCCCGTCCATTCTGCCTGAATTAAACGAGCGCGGCTCAGATCCGAATGTACTAAGCTGGCATTGACCAAATTAGCATGGCTAAGATCGGCTCCGGTAAGATTCGCACCGCTTAATTTAGCATCACTTAAATCCGCCCAGCGTAAATCTGCCCCGCTTAAATCCGTCCAGCGCAAATTTGCCCCGCGCAGATCCGCCCCACTCAAAATTGCTCGTGTTAGGGTAGATTGGGATAAATCCGCCTCTCTTATATTTGCTCTTTGTAAATCCGCCCGCCTTAAATCCGCACCACTTAACGTTGCTTGTTCGAGTACGCTTTCCGTGAGAAATGCTCCCCGTAAATTAGCCTCGCTCAAATTGCAATAACTGAGGGTTGCTTCCCGGAGATTCGCTTCCCGCAAGTCCGTTCCTTCTAAGTTTGATCCACTTAAGTTCGCCCCACTTAAATCTGCTCGAATAAGTTCGGCACGAATAATGAGAGCCTCTATAAATTCGGCTTCTCGCAAATCAGCGCGAATGAGATTGGCAACATTAAAGTGAGTATGATTGAGAATTGCTTTCGATAAATTTGCTCCACTCAATCTGGCCACATTGAGTTTTGCCCCGCTTAAATTGGCCCCGCTTAAATTGGCCCCGCTTAGGTTAACGACATTGAGTTTTGCTCCTCTTAAATCTGCCCCACTGAGATTAATATTTCTTAAATTAGCTTCATTGAGATCAATATTGCTAAAGTTTCTTGTTCCCGAGGCGTATAAGCGGCGTAGTTCTTTAACGTTCATGGTGGGGGAGTGGCAAAGTTTTGCGTTTTAATAGAGTAAAGCCAATGTTTTGAGAGTAGCGAGACGCTTAGGGAGCGAGACGCTTAGGGAGCGAGACGCTCCCACTACGGTATTCTCCTGTTATAGTAGTGCGGGCATCTTGCCCGTTAATGCGTAAGTCTTAAGTAGAACAAACTGTGGGTACAACTGTTGGAATTGTGGGTTTGGGGTTAATTGGTGGCTCTTTGGGATTAGATTTGCGATCGCAAGGATACCGAGTGATCGGGGTTTCCCGCAAGCGACAAACTTGCCAAACTGCTGTTTTACGAAAAGTTGCTGATGAAGCCAGCATACACTTATCGCAATTAGCGACGGCGGAAGTTATTTTCATTTGTACGCCAATTCGGGCGATCGCGCCAACGATCGCCGCCCTCCTTCCCCATCTTTCCCCCGAGGCGATCGTGACGGATGTGGGGTCAGTAAAAACCCCGATCGTAGAGGCAATAATGCCTTGGTGTCCGAATTTCCTGGGTGGGCATCCTATGGCAGGAACCGAGTCACAAGGCATTGACGCAGCACAACGAAACTTGTTTGTGAATACCCCTTATGTTTTGACTCCTGTTGAGAGTACATCGACTAGGGCGATCGCGCAATTAGAGGAGATTATCGGGGCGATCGGTGCAAGATTATATTTTTGCTCTCCTCAACAGCACGATCGCGCTGTAGCCTGGATTTCTCATCTCCCTTTATTGGCAAGTGCGGGGTTGATCGAGAGTTGTTTGGGGGAAGAAGAGGAGGAAGTTCTACAATTGGCGCAACAGTTTGCCGGTTCTGGGTTTCGCGATACCAGTCGCGTCGGAGGAGGCAATCCAGAATTAGGAGTTGAGATCGCCCGTTCTAATCGAGAGGAGATATTGCGATCGCTTTCCCGCTATCGTCAAAATTTAGATGGGTTAATAACGGCGATCGAACAAGAAGACTGGCAAAAACTGGCCGCCATTCTACAACATACGGAGTCTGAGCGCAAAAAATTTGTTGCTAGAAGTTGCTAGAAAAGGATCAGAAAGAAGAACTGAGAGGACAAGAGAATTCCGGCAAGGTCACTAAATTGCGGCAAAGTATGGATATGCTATAGGATGACACAACCGATTACAAGGGATAAGCCTTCGTGCTGGTTAATCTATCATTTCTCTTTTCCAAACCGACGGGAATCACTAATTATACTCGCAATCTTTATCCTCAGTTAAAACCTCTTGATCCAATTCTTTTAAGTTCTGAAGAGATTCTCGGATATGATTGCTATCGCATTCCGAGGAACTTAACCCCGGAATATGGAACTCAAGGTCATATTTTACGCTTGTTATGGACACAATTTCGCCTCCCCGCAATTTATCGAAAACTGCGATCGCGCCTCCTATTTTCCCCAGTCCCTGAAGCCCCGCTTTACAGTCGGTGTCGCTTCATTGTCATGGTACATGACCTCATTCCCCTACGGTTTCCCAATCGGAAATCTCGCCTCAATTATTATCATCGCTATGCCTTACCGAGAGTAGTTTCCCAAGCCAGACATATTATCTGTAATTCTGTTGCCACTGCTAACGATCTGATTGACTTTTGTGATGTGTCTGCCAACAAAATCACCCCTATTCCTCTCGCTTACGATCGCCAAAATTTTCGCCCCGTCGAACTCATCCCGAGGCGAGGCCGCCCTTATTTTCTTTATTTGGGACGACAAGACCCCTATAAAAATATCGAACGTCTCCTCAAAGCCTTTGCGGATCTTCCCAATTGTAGGGATTATGAACTGTGGCTGGCAGGTCCCACAGATGAACGTTATACACCCCACTGGCAAGAATTGACACGGGAATTAGATATCCGAGAAGAAGTCAAATTTATGGAGTATGTCCCCTATGAAAAACTGCCAATTTTGCTCAATGGCGCGATCGCCCTTGTTTTTCCTTCTCTTTGGGAAGGTTTCGGCCTGCCTCTTTTAGAAGCTATGGCCTGCGGAACTCCTGTGATTACCTCAAATATTTCTTCTCTTCCTGAAGTTACCGGAGAAGCTGCCCTTTTAGTCGATCCCTACAATAGCCAAGAAATTACTGCCGCAATGAATACAATGGTTACAGATCTGGCCTTCCGAGATAATTTAAGCGAATTAGGCTTATTACGTGCCAGCGAATTTAGTTGGGCAAAAACTGGAGCAAAAACTGTTGAAGTTTTACAACCATTTTTATAGAATTGATAATTGTTAATTGAATTACTGAATTAATGTCCCCACTCCCCGATCGCCGTCCCAAAAAGCTCTCTCTCGGTCCCCTAGAACGAGAAATTCTGCAAATTCTCTGGGATTTTAACTGTGCTACGGTTAAAGATATTCACGAACGCATTTTAACCGATCCCGATCGCGAACTTGCCTATACTTCTGTCACAACGGTTCTCAATCGTTTGGAAAAGAAAGGTTGGGTTAAAAGTCAAAAAAGAGGCCGGGCATTTTATTGGACTCCATTGGTATCCTGTCAAGAAGCCAAAGTATTACATTCTCACGATCGCCTCAATAATTTTTTAGCGATTAGTAATCCCGATATTGTTGCCGCTTTCGCCGATAGTCTTGATGCGGGAAGTGTCGAACAAATTGAAGCGATCGCTTCTCGTTTACGTGCTGTTCGTCAACAAAGAGAGGAGGAAAAATAATGCACTTATTCTTGATTATTATCGTTTTGAGTGGCGCGATCGCCTTCCGTTTGAGTTGGCAAGGAAATGCTCAAACATGGGGCGATCGATGGCACTCGGCTTTATTTGCTTTCCTGTTACCTCCCTTATTATTATTAATGACTGCGATCGCGATCGCAGTCATGGGCTATCGCGGGCAAATGATCGGCATGGAAACAGGAAGATTGAGTTATTATCTGGCGATCGCCTATCTTGTTTTCGTGCTTTTTTCAGGAATGAAGGTGCTAGGGGATGGGTTAACTTCTCTGAAAATGATTCGTTCCTATCCTCAAATAAAATTACACCTCAATCGCCAAGAAATACAAGCACGCTTGTTAGAGGATTCCGGCTTATATAGCGCTCAAGTAGGCTTTTTTAAGCCAGAATTAGTAATTAGTCAAGGATTATTAGAAAATCTCGATGAAGAGCATTTACAAGCCGTTTTAAACCACGAACAGGCACACTGTTATTATCGCGATACCTTCTGCTTTTTTGGGTTGGGATGGTTGCGTCGCATAACCCCTTGGCTGCCCAACACAGAGTCATTATGGCAAGAACTTTTGGCGTTGCGAGAATTACGTGCCGATCGCTGGGCTTGTCAACAAGTCGATGGCTTAGTTTTAGCCGAATCCCTATTATTAACCGTAAGCGCCCCTTTCCGCGAATTTGCGAGTTTTACTGCTGAATTTAATCGCCCTTATTCCCGCGATCGCCTACAAGAAAGAGTTGATGCTCTATTATCAGAACCCGATCGCCTAGACGATTTTAAATGGTTAGATTGGAGTGGATTGGCGATCGCTTTATTTCCTCTCATTTTCATCCCATTTCATTATTAATAAGTGAATTGGCACTTTCTCGGTCATGAACGCAAAATTAGTCGAATCCCTAGCTGAAGCGGTTAATGCTCTCTCACCGGAAGATTATGCCTTGTTTCAGTCCACCTTGATTGCAAAAACCATCCAAAAAACCCTCGGTGTTTGTGGTGGTCACGCCCGCATTCGCAACACGAGAATTGCAGTCTGGACGTTAATTTCCCTGGCAAAACAAGGGATGAATGAAGACGCATTAGCGAGGGATTTTCCAGGATTAACTCAGTTTGATCTGTTAGCTGCACGAACCTATTATCGAACCAATACAGAAGAAATTGATGCTCTGATTGCCTCCCACCATAGCAAGGATGATTGGGATGTTTAAGTTTTATGCCAATGAAAACTTATCAGCCGGATTGGTGAATGAGTTGCGACGATTGGGGTATGATGTTTTAACCTCTTACGAAGCGGGAAATGCAAACCAAGGAATTGCGGACGATCGCGTCTTAAAAATGGCAACGGAAAGCGATCGCTGCGTGGTAACATTCAATCGAGATGATTTCCTCAATTTGCATCTTAGCGGTATCGAACATGGGGGGATTGTCGTTTGTAAAGACGATCCGGATTGCATGAGTTTAGTGCAGGTACTCAACGATTATCTAATTGCTCAACAAAGTTTGCAGAATCGCTTGATTAGGGTACTCCAGAAAAATCAAAAAGGGAGCGATCGCCCATTTTTTATGATTCGAGAATATCAACGGTGAATTATAATGAATTTTCCTCGGCAGTTAATGGGAATCATTGCAGCAAAGGTAGGATGATTTCAAACTCACTGCCTTCTCCCAACTGGGATTTAAAATTGAATGTTCCTCCGTGTTTGGCCGTGACAATTTGATAGCTAATAGCCAAACTGGTTTCTTTAGCTGCTCTTCTTTCTATCGAAAAAGAGTCGCGAATTTGTTCCTGTTGTTCGAGAGTCATGCCGATACCATTATCTACAATGCGAATCGAAATAAATCTCTCCTTAATTGATTTATCTCGCGAAGAAGAACGGGAAAAAATTTGGGTTTCAATCTCGATTTTGGGTGGATTTTGAGCTAAAAAAGTGCGATCGAATTCTTGTTTCCATTTTTGCGTTGCAGCGCGATCGAGTAACGCATCAATCGCATTTGTAAAAATATTAGTAAAGACTTGCGTTAACTTACCGATATAACAGACAATGGGAGGTAAATGTCCATAATTTCGCACAATCTGAATATCGCTACTAAGACGACTTTTTAAGAGCAAAATAATGCCATCTAAGCAAGAATGGAGATCCGCAGGTTTGGGATAAACTTCATCAACATGACAAAAGTTTTGCAGACTCATGGCGAGATCCCGCAAGCGTTTTGCTCCTGTGGCAATGCTTTCAACTGCTTGAGGAAAGTCTTTTTGTAAATAGGAAATCTCAATGGTTTCGCGAAGATTCTCGACTTTTTGAGAAACACTCATATTATCTCCTTCGTAAGCAGAGAGTAAGTTTAATAAATCTTGACTATAGCTAGAAATATGGGTCAGATTTCCCCAAATAAAACCCACTGGATCGAGAATTTCGTGGGCAATTCCATCCACTAAACGCCCTAAACTCGCCATTTTTTCAGTTTGAATCATTTGTGCGTGAGAACGTTCGTAGCGAACTTGAGCCTCGATACCGCGAATTTGCCATGAGACTAAACTCAATTGTCCAAAATCCAAAATTCTGTATTCACTAGAGGAGAGTTGTACAACAATAGGGTCCGCAATAATGCGAGGCGATCGCTTTAATGCCCGTTGCATTCCTGTTAAAATGTGCATATTACCGGGTAGAATCAAAATATCGGCGTTATTATGTCCCCAAAATACTTGCAAAGGTTGATCTAAAAAGAAGCCCATGCCTTGAGGAAGTAATAAATACTCCAACAACTGACGACGAGAAACAATGCCCACTAATTCTTCGCCATCTGTTAACAGTACCCCCGGAAGCCGAGGATTTTGGGCGATCAGATCGGCAAGTTCAACCCCTAAACAAGAAATGGCGATCGCGCTATCGTAGAGAGGAAGTTCTTGGAGGGTTGTATCGAGATCGAGATCTCGCTCCATTTTTGAAGCATGAGAAGATTTTTCAGAACCAAATTTGTTCTGCATTCGCTAAATTTAAAAATTTTTATGATATAGGCTATTTTACCAGGCTATTTTAAAAGTTAGTTGAAATCGCTTGGACGGGACAAGTAGGAATGCACTGTTCGCAGACGACACATCGAGAGCGATGAAACTGTAGTTTAAAGGTTTCTGGCGCGAGGGTCAATGCCTTTGTAGGACAAACTCCCGTACATAAACCGCAGTCAATGCAGCTTTCTTCATCAATGAGGATTTCTCGACTTGCTAAGGAAACATTAATATCTTGCGATCGCATCCATTCGAGGGCTGCTTCAATGGCATCAATATCCCCCAAAAGATCGAGGACTAATTTACCAATTTGATTGGGGGCAACTTGCGCTCGAATAATATTAGCAGCGACATTAAAATCTTTTGCCAGTCGATAAGTGACTGCCATCTGTACGGTACGTTTCGGAAAAGTTAAAGTTACTCTTTTTTTCATTGTGTTGTGCTGAGTGATTGGTTATTTGCTAAAGTATTAAACAGAAGACTTTCTCAATATCCTGTTATTAATTATTATGAACAATCGTCTCGGAAAAATTGCGATCGCACTGGTAGCATTTGTTTTAAGTTTTGCGCTTTTCTTTGCCCTGCAAACGGAAAGAAGCGACGCATCTCTTGACAGTCAAGCAGAAGCAGCCATACCTTTAGAAGTTGCTTTAGAGAATGGTAAACCCTCGTTAATGGAATTTTATGCGACTTGGTGTACCAGTTGCCAAGTAATGGCGGGAGATTTGCAGGCACTTAAGGGGGAGTATGGGGATGCAGTAAATTTTGTCATGCTCAATGTGGATAATAACAAATGGTTGCCAGAAATCTTTCGTTATCGAGTTGATGGTATTCCTCATTTTGTCTATTTGGATCGACAGGGAGAAACCGTTGGAGAATCTTTGGGGGAACAACCTCGCTCTATTTTGGAGGCAGATTTACAAGCCTTAATTGCCGATGTTACGCTGCCTTATGCCCATACAACGGGCAAGGTTTCTCAATTTGATGCCCAAATTAAACCGAATGCAACTCCCGAAGATCCTCGCAGTCATGGCAGCCAAGTTCAAGAAACAGAAAGATGAGGGTTTGGAGACCAAACCCCTACGTACCCCGATCGCGTTCAATATCGCAAATTACCTTTTCTAAATACCAAATCTCAGATTTTCCAGGATAATCATATTTAGCTTGGCCAATTAAGCGTTCAGCAAGGGACCAATGACCTCCAACAAGAGTTAAAAGTTGTCGATGAGAGGCATTTGATTGAACATAAGGTGTTGAGATTTGAGGAATATCAGAACCTTCTGAAACGACCGATCGCGGTAGAAACCATTGGAATTTTTTCAGCCCATTTAAGGCGAGTTGGTAACTCGTCCAATCTTCTTTCTCACAAAAGCGATCCGCCGCTTGTTGATAATCGGCGATCGCCTTCTCTTTGTCCTCTAAATACTCGTAAACTTTGGCGCGAGAGAGATAAACTTCCGCATTTTCGGGATTCAATTCCAGCGATCGCGAATAATCTAAGATCGCATCTTGGTAATTATTGTTAGCTTGATAAGCATCTCCCCGGGCAGAGAATAGCAAAGCATTGTGAGAATCAATTTGTAAAGCGCGATCGAAGTCCGCGATCGCGCCCCCATTATCCCCCAGTTGGCTGCGTATTTTACCTCGATTACGATAGGCAATATCATCTTGGGGATTGAGTCGCAAGGCTTGATTAAAGTCCGCGATCGCACCGTGGTGATCGCCTTTTCTACCTTTCAGAATACCACGACAGCAATAAGCGCGGGCATCAAGAGAATCCACTTGCAGCAACCAATCTAAATCTTGAATGGCTTGGCGATCGTCCCCTTTTTCTGCCCGTTCTAAAAGCTGAAGGTAGTATTCTTTTTGGGAAGCGTGGGAAGTGGGAGGAGTGGGAGAAGTGGGAGGAGTGGGGGAAGGCGTTTTTGGTTTGAGTTGTTCAATTTGTGCTAAACAACGACGACAACTCTCACTATCATTTTGTGCGAGATAAAGTTCTCCTGCTCGTTTAAAACTGAGAACTGCACTGGAACCATCTCCCATTTTACGCCGGATCGTTCCTCGTAATTGATGGGCTGGGGCAGAGTTATCCTTGAGACGAAGGGCGCATTCAATATCTTCCAACGCACCGGGTAGATTTTTCAAGGCGACACGAACTAAAGCGCGGCTGTAGTAGGCTGAAAAATGGTCGCGATCGCGATCGATTGCTTGGGAATAGTCAAAACTGGCTTGATGTAATTCCCCCGTGTCAAAATAAGCCAAACCGCGTTGGTAATAAATATCGGCAAAATAGGGATTGCATTGCAGGGCTTGGGTAAATGCCGCGATCGCCCCTAGATAGTCCCCCAGCTTGGCTTTTGCGAGTCCTTCTTGGTAAAAATCTTCTGTCATATTGTCCCTCTGAGTAGATTGGCTGAAAATGGCGATCGCGCCTCTAGAATAGTGAGAAAAAATACCATTGCGCTATCAAGAATCAAGTGAGAGAATCGAGATCGATATTCAACTGTTTTAGTTTTTCTTGTAGTTTTTGTAACTCGGATTGGATTTGTTCTTTTTCCAATTGTTCGCGATCGGCTCTTTGTTTTTCTCGTTCTTTCTCCAATTGTTCGCGATCGGCTCTTTGTTTTTCGAGTTCTTTCTCAAATTGTTCGCGATCGCGATCGTTTTCAGCCAGAATAGCCCTTTGTTTTTCCCGCTCTTTTTCTAATCGTTCGCGATCGCGTTGTTCAACCACCGTAACATAATCAACAAAACGCTCCCCATTGGGATGAAATAAAGCTAAATCTCCCTCACTTGTACTCAACCTTATGCCTAACAGTGGACTTCTCCAGCCGTCCATTTGAGCAATTTCTTTCAACTTCTTCCCCTGTCTCAACCATCCTTGCAGCAGATTCTTTTTCGGATTATACAAGTAATATTCCTCGACACCATGCTCTTGATAAAAATCAAATTTGGTCTCCATATCTGCTTTTGGATTACCGGGAGAAAGAATTTCAAAAGCCACCTGCGGAGCAATATTATCCTCTTTCCACTGCATATAAGAACCTCGGTCTCCCTTCGGTCGTCCGAATACGACCATCACATCGGGCGCTTGTTTTTTCGGCTTTTTTTGAGTAATAATTTCAGATTTGGTTAACTTAACCGGATACCACAAGAGATCCGCAGCAATAAACACATCATCTCTGTCTTTAAAGAGAGCATCGAGACCCCCTTTAATGGTAAAAATTAACCGTAATTGAGTGGTATTATCAGCCAAAGGTTTACCGTCGCTATCGGGATAGATAAGGTCTTCTTGAATGGAAGGAGGAAAAAGTTGTTGTACCATTGCCTCAAAGTTAAGAAAGAGTCAAACAAATTGACTCTATTATACAGAATTATACAGAATGACAGATCGCTAACGAGAGTTGGCGCTTTTCAGATAAATCCCAATCCCATTATGAACGCGGGCGGCAGTAACGGCAGAGCGATCGACCAGTTGACCTCCCAAGTAAAAAGAAGTAGAACTTCCCCCATCTAAATTTAACGCATCCACCATGCCCAAATTTAAAGCCAGCCGAGCCAGTTCATTGAGAGTGGGTCCCCGTCCCCCAGGACGATTGTGAATAGCAGCAATGATTAAAGTACCTTGGCGAGTTATGCCGATAAGACTGCGAGAGGCTGCTTGACCATTGAAAGCATTGCTAAACTTTTCATCGCTTGCATTGAGGGCAATTTGTCCATTTTGGAGTAAAAGGGGACCCGCCCCCATAATCTGGGGATAATTGCCAAAATTGGGCGGTACGGTTTCGCTTTCAAGACTCACCTGAGTTCCTACCGCCAGATCCCGAGAGGAAGCACTGCCCCCGCGAATCGTGAGAAGATAACCCCCGGAAGGAATGGGAAATGCTGACTGTCCCGCTTTTCCCCCCGGAAGCTGTTGCGTAACCCGATCGCCTTCCACTAGAACAATCGTTTCGTTATCGGTGAGAGGGGTATATTGCGCCCCCCATTCCGAGGTATAACGGGCAATTCCTGCCTGTAAGTAGCCGCTATTGAGGAAAAGCACAAACAAGCGTTGACGAGTTGAGGTGACAAGGGTTTCCCGCAGATATAAACGCCCGATCGCCACATTCCCCGCGTCATCCCAGGCGATCGCCCCCCGATTCAAAATCGGCCCCGAAAACCATTTTTCATCCCGACGAATAGCCCCCAGAGGCAAACGATTATCACGATTGAAAAAGCCCCCATTAATGGCTGCAAAGGCTTGCCACTGCCGTCCCATCGTCACTAAAGGTTCGGTGCCCTGCATCGATCGCGGGTTGCCCCAAATCGGTCTCAGGGCAATATTAGGATCGCGGGGATTAAATTCTAAGGAAGTGACGGGAAAACGGGTATTATCAGAAGGAACATAACGTTGCTGCCAGCGCATTCCAGGTGCAACAATAATATTTCGTTCTGCCAGGGCATCGGGACGGACATCAACGATAAGTTGGGGAGGAGAAGCCGTCGAGGTTACTTGGAGTTGGTTGCCTTCCGGTAGGTCAATCTGGATTTTAGTGCGTAATTTTTCTAGTTCGATCTTCGCATTCAGTTTTGCAGGTTGATTTTGGCGGGAAGGGAAGAGTTGGGGAAATAAAAACAGATGTTGAAATTGGCTGCCATTTTCGCTACCATCAAGGGGCAACTCAGCGATATTGCTTCCTTCCAGCATGACAACTCCTTCCTTGGGATTTTGGCTGACTTGCCAAAATGTGGGGCGATCGAGAGAAATCGTCATTTTTCCTCCTTCCCCCTGATGTTGTTGTTCGATATTGTTAATTCTGGGAGGAGCAAAATCGATACTTAAAATACTTTCATGGGTTTGCACTTGGCAGTTAATCTCTGTGAGGATATCCGTAATATCGAGATAGCGGTAAGCATCGATAAAATGGACGGATAAGGTTTGAGAGATGCCAAACCAGCGCATGGGTTGAATATTTGCATCCTCCGTGTCGAGTAACTCGATACCTAAAATGGCTTCCGTCGCAGTATCGCTGAGTCCAGTTCTTGTCTCGTCCCCATTTTGCCACTGGATCCAGGCCCCAGAAAAGGTTTTACCATTCAGGGAGAGGCGATCGCCTTTCTCGATGGCGATCGCAGAAGTAACTTCAACCGGGGCAGCTTCAACCGGGGAATCATTGGCCACCAGTAGGGCTGTAGGATACGGAGATGGGGGAGGGCGATCGCCTGCTGTGAAAACCATTCGCGCCATCGATAAACTGGAAATTAATAACGCGAAAGTGAGTAGCGCGATCGCGATCGCCAATCCCAAGCGCAAAGACATTCTACCCCTTCTCCTGCGCCGTAAGTGGCGGCTGCGCCCTCGGTTACGATACTGATTCTCCATACTCATACTTTTTCTCTCCTAGCGATCGAAACGCGATTTCTTGGATGGGTTGGCGATCGAAAATAATGTGAAAAATTTGCCAAGTTCAAGCATTCCCCATGATAATGTTCAGACTAACCTTAATTGAATCGCAAGATCGTATTACAATCGATTGCTACGCAAAGCGCAGTGGGATCGATCCCAGAGACTCTGCGAGGGCAAAAGACAAGCGGAAACACTATTTCCCCTTTTTTATACGCCAGATCCATTTTGAGTTGTGCCGTTTGCGGTTCAGAAATGTAGCTGGCTAGAATTCATAGTCTCTCGCCATTTCGTTTGATTCAATCTTGTCTCCTTCCCCAAGTTGCTATTGTTCGTTTAAGTCAAGTCGTAAATATGGAAAACCGAAACTCTTTCTCTTCGCTTCGGCAACACTCAACCCTCTCCGTTGCCGAACATCCCTATCCCGGTCAACCTTGGCTGGTAGAAGAACGGGATGCCTGTGGTGTTGGCTTTATCGCCGATCCGACCGGCAAAAGAACGCATAAACTCGTCCAACAATCTTTAATTGCTTTGGGGTGCTTGGAACATCGGGGTGCCTGTAGTGCCGATCGCGATACAGGAGACGGTTCTGGGGTGATGACCGGAATTCCCCGAGAAGTATTTCAAATATGGTTTAGCGAGAATAATATTACAATGCCCGGCCTGGATCGGTTGGGGGTAGGGATGGTTTTCCTACCGCAAGATGAGGCAAAAGCGAAAGAACATCGCAAGTACATTGAAGAAGTGGTTAAGGGGGAAAAATTAGAGTTCTTGGGCTGGCGAGAAGTTCCCATTATTCCAGAAATATTGGGACGACAGGCGAAAGAAAATTTACCTCGCATCGAACAGGTCATGGTAACATCTTCAACCTTGGCCGGAGATGAACTCGATCGCGCCCTCTACATTGCCCGCAGTCGCGTCGGTAAGCGCTTAAGCGATGATTTCTACATCTGTTCTTTCTCCTGTCGTACCCTCGTTTACAAGGGGATGGTTCGCGCTGAGATTTTAGAGCAGTTTTACAAGGATTTAGCGAACCCCGATTATCGCAGCGCCTTTGCCGTCTATCATCGCCGCTTCAGCACCAATACCATGCCCAAATGGTATCTAGCTCAACCCATGCGTTTATTGGGGCATAACGGCGAAATAAACACCCTTCTGGGGAATATTAACTGGATGGCGGCACGGCAAAATCATCTGAACTTCCCAGGCTGGACTTCTACAGAGTTAAAAGGCTTAACCCCCATTGTTAATCAAGAGAACAGCGATTCCTCGAACTTGGATAGCGCGATGGAATTGTTGGTCCGAACCGGGCGATCGCCTTTAGAAGCGGCCATGATTCTCGTCCCAGAGGCATATCAGAATCAACCAGATTTGGACGATCGCCCAGAAATTGTCGGCTTTTACGACTATTACAGCAGCATTCAAGAACCTTGGGACGGTCCCGCTTTATTGGTGTTCAGCGATGGTAAAACCATTGGGGCAACTTTGGATCGCAACGGTTTGCGCCCCGCCCGCTACTGTATTACTAAGGATAATTACATCGTCGTTTCCTCGGAAGCCGGGGTGGTCGAACTGCCGGAAGCGGATATCGTGGAAAAGGGCAGACTCGGGCCCGGTCAAACCATTGCAGTAGACCTAGACTCCCATGAAGTGCTGAAAAATTGGCAAATTAAGGAACGGATCGCCAAACAGCATCCCTATGGAGAGTGGGTGAAAGCGCATCGGGTGCAAGTGTCTCCCCAGTCTTTCACGGAAACGCCAACTTTAGAAGCCACGGAATTATTGCAGACGCAAACGGCATTTGGCTACACCGCAGAAGATGTCGATATGATTGTCGTACCGATGGCGACTCTCGGGAAAGAACCGACCTTTTGTATGGGAGATGATATCCCTCTAGCTGTGTTGTCGAATAAGCCTCGCTTACTTTACGACTATTTTAAACAACGTTTCGCACAGGTAACAAACCCACCAATCGACCCTTTGCGAGAAAGTTTAGTCATGTCCTTGAATATGACATTAGGCGATCGCGGCAATCTCCTAGAAATTCAACCGGAAAGCGCGAAAGTTCTCAAAATCGAAACCCCGATTTTGAACAATGCAGAGTTAGAGGAAATTAAAGCCTCTGGGTTTGCTGTCACGGAACTATCTACTCTCTTTGATGTAGCAACGGGGTTAAATGGCTTAGAAGCAGCCCTGAAGAAACTGTGCAACAATGCCGCAGAATCAGTCAAAGCAGGCAGTAAGATTCTCATTTTAAGCGATCGCGTTTCCCGCAGCGACGCTCAATTAACCATGATGAATCAAGATAGCCTATATATTCCGCCGTTGTTGGCAGTGGGTGCAGTTCACCATCATTTGATTCGCGAAGGATTGCGGCTGAGGGCTTCTTTAGTGGTAGATACGGCACAATGTTGGAGTACCCATCATTTTGCTTGTTTGGTGGGAAATGGTGCCTCGGCAATTTGTCCCTATTTGGCCTTGGAAACCATTCGCGGTTGGTGGCATAATCCTAAAACTCAGAAGTTAATGGAGAACGGACGAGTTCCCCAAATGACCGTAGTAACCGCCCAAATTCAATATCGCAAGGCGGTTGAAGCGGGACTGCTGAAAATTCTCTCGAAGATGGGAATTTCCCTGCTGTCTTCCTATCATGGGGCGCAAATCTTTGAGGCGATCGGCTTGGGTGAAGAAGTTGTAAATCTGAGTTTCAATGGTACAACTTCCCGTTTAGGCGGCATGAATTTGTCCGATCTGGCCAAAGAAATTTGTGCGTTTCATCATCGCGCCTTCCCAGAATTGGCAGATAAAAAGTTAAAGAATTTCGGCTTTATTAACTATAAACCCGGTGGAGAATATCACATGGGTTCTCCTGAAATGGCCAAATCCTTACATAAGGCGGTGCGGGGTTTCGAGGAGATGAAAAAGAGCCGCAATGAATCCCTTAATAAGGAATCCCCCCTAACCCCCCTTAATAAGGAATCCCCCCTAACCCCCCTTAATAAGGGGGGGAAAGAGGGAAGTGAGTTAATTGCCGAGAATTACGACCATTACGAAACCTATTTACAATACATGGAAGGCCGTCCCCCCACGGCTTTGCGGGATTTGTTGGACTTCAAAAGCGATCGCGCTTCCATTCCCCTCAATGAAGTGGAATCCGTAGAAGAAATCGTCAAACGCTTCTGTACTGGGGCGATGTCCTTGGGGTCATTGTCGCGAGAAGCACATGAAGGATTGGCGATCGCCATGAACCGTTTAGGAGGAAAATCCAACTCCGGAGAAGGAGGAGAAGACCCCCAACGCTTCCTCACCATTAACGATGTGGACGAAAACGGACATTCTCCCACCTTCCCTCACCTAAAAGGACTGCGAAACGGCGATAGTGCTTCCTCCTTTACCAAACAGGTTGCTTCGGGGCGCTTTGGGGTGACACCGGAATACTTAATGAATGGTAAACAGCTAGAAATTAAGGTGGCGCAAGGGGCAAAACCGGGAGAAGGGGGACAATTGCCGGGACCGAAAGTGAGTTCTTATATCGCCATGTTGCGGCGATCGAAAGCAGGAGTTCCTTTAATTTCTCCTCCTCCTCACCACGATATTTACTCCATTGAAGACCTGTCCCAGTTGATTTTTGACTTGCATCAAATTAACCCAGAAGCGAAAGTTTCCGTGAAATTAGTGGCAGAAATTGGCATCGGTACCGTAGCTGCGGGGGTTGCCAAAGCCAATGCCGATGTGATTCAAATTTCCGGACATGATGGCGGTACTGGGGCATCTCCCTTATCTTCCATCAAACACGCGGGAGTCCCTTGGGAATTGGGAGTCACGGAAGTTCACCGAATGCTGATGGAAAATGGCCTGCGCGATCGCGTCTTATTGCGTGCTGATGGCGGTCTGAAAACCGGCTACGATGTCCTGATCGCGGCGTTAATGGGGGCAGAGGAGTATGGCTTCGGTTCCGTGGCCATGGTGGCGGAAGGCTGCATTATGGCACGAGTCTGTCATACCAATCAATGCCCGGTGGGAGTCGCGACGCAACAAGAACGACTTCGCAAGCGTTTCCCCGGCACCCCAGATCATGTAGTGAATTTCTTCTTGTTTGTCGCGGAAGAAGTGCGGCAATTATTGGCAAAATTGGGCTATCGCAGTCTATTGGAAGTCATCGGGCGTTCTAATTTGCTGAAAGTGCGCGGTAAACAAGTGACCAAAACCCAACACTTAAATTTAACCTGTTTTACCCTGCCTCCTGTCACTGAAGATCGCACCTTCTTAAACCACGAACCAGTTCACAGTAATGGTCCCGTGTTAGACGATCGCCTCTTGAAAGATGCAGAAATTGCAAATGCGATCGCCCATCAAGGGGCGGTAACGAAGGAAATTGACATTGTGAACACCGATCGCGCCACGGGAACCCGGATCGCCGGGGAAATCGCCAAACGCTACGGCAATGGAGGCTTTGAGGGTCAATTGAATTTGAACTTCAAAGGGGCTGCGGGTCAGAGTTTCGGGGCGTTTAATTTACCTGGCATGATTCTGCGCCTATCTGGGGTGGCGAATGACTATGTGGGTAAAGGAATGCACGGGGGTGAAATTATTCTCACTCCTCCTGCTGAAGCCACCTACGACCCTTCCGAGAATGCGATCGTGGGCAATACCTGCTTATACGGTTCCACTGGCGGTACATTATACGCCAACGGACGGGCGGGCGAACGTTTTGCGGTACGGAATTCCAAGGGTGTCGCGGTGATTGAAGGTGCCGGCGATCACTGTTGTGAATATATGACTGGTGGAACGATCGTGGCGATCGGTTCTGTGGGGCGCAACGTCGGTGCCGGGATGACGGGAGGTTTAGGCTATTTCCTCGATGAGGATGGCAAGTTTGCCGCCCGGGTCAACCCAGAGATCGTCTCAATTCAGCGTGTGACAACTCCCGCAGGTGAGGCACAGTTGAAGGGGTTGATTTCTGCCCATGCAGAACGAACCGGAAGTGCGAAGGCGAAGGCTATTCTGGCGAACTGGTCTGAGTATTTAGGCAAGTTCTGGCAAGTAGTACCGCCTTCGGAGGCTGATACGCCGGAAGCGAGTGCTGTGGCGAGTGAGGAAAAAGCTCTTTCCTCTGTGTGATAGTTTAAACCTATAAGAAAAGGGAACTGATTTATATCAGCTCCCTTTTGTCACTAAATTAACTTTCCTCTGTTCGTGGGCATAACCAGCCAACTATGCCAGTAATACCAAGTTTTGCTAACTCAGCAAAATTTGGGCGTATATCTGGCTCGATAATGGCAAGAATAAAGAAGCAGATTATTGATAAACGAATTAAAGATAGAACACGAGACTCTTGGCTTAGAGTTCGCTTTTGTTTGTTGTTTAATTTTTCCATTTAGAATAGTTGTTAAGTTTAGAACTAAAATTATCATCTGTACTAAAAAATATACTTACTACCCCCATTGTACCAGATTTACTCAGTTCTTGTCAAGTTTTTTTCAGTTTAGCTAAGGAGTAGGAGTCTTTAAATATAATTTTTTTTCTAAAGCATCAATAATTGAAATAGCTAATTCATACATTACTTCTATAGCAATTTGTTCATACTTTTGATACTCAGCAATATTTGATATTTTAAAGTTTTCCCCATGAGCAATACTATTTCGATTATCCACTAATGCGTCCAATTCATTTTTATAGAAATTTGCCAGAGTACAGTTTAGCTCAACTTCATTTATATTAGATATAAATAATGTTGGTCTAAGATTAGATTGAGTACCGAGTTTCTGCGTAAAAACTAATTTTTTCTCTAGCAAAGTAGAATGAAATGTTTGTGCAAAATCCCATATCTTATCAGAAGATAAATCTTTTCTAAGTTGACCAAACTCGCTTTTAAGAGATAATTTAACAATATTGTCTTTGCATTCTTTTCTTTTAATTCCTTTTCTTGCAAGAGCTTCTAGATAGATATCCCATGCAAACTTACAAAACCCTTCATAATGTGCATAAAGCATGACACTAATTGCTCGTAAGAGGATTTTATATTGACGCGGATCTTTTTTTGTAGATGCTTGAAGGACTTGGAACTTTAATAAGCTAAGTTCTTTTTCTCTCCATTCTATATCATCTTCTAGTTGTTTAATCCAATAATCACTCATTTTCAACTAACTCTAATAGGGCATCTTCAATAGTTTTGATTCGACCTTGTAGTTTGCTTTGTTTACTTGTTCCCGAACCTGTATAGCTTTTAAAGAGATCGCTTTGTACAGTTTCAACTATTTTTTGCTTGATCGTATCATGGGATAACGTTTGAATTTTTTCTAAAACTCTAACTGTTCCGACTGTTATTGCCTCATAATAAGTAGGGGCTAGATCTCTATAGGGATTTCCATCACGATATTGTATAAAAGCGTCTTCTCCCATAGTTTGTTCTAGAAATGTAAATACTTTATCAAAGAGTGTTTCTTCCCGTTCATACTCAAAATTGTCTTCAAGAATTATCTTTTCCATATAATCATCTAACCAATCTGTTATATTTTCGTTAAACAAACCTGGAGCATTTTTACTTGCGAAAAATCTTAACACAAGTTCTTCATCACCTCTTTTTTCTCGAGCGGATCGGGATAATGTTTTGGTACAGTTTTTAAACGAAGGATGTTGAGCTTTTTCGCTCAAAAAGGTATAAAAACTAATTCCTTTATCTCCCATCATTCTAGCAGAACAATTGCGGATTTCTTGGGGTTCTAGATTTGCCCCTCCTGTATTTAATCGTTTAAACATTGCATATCGAAGAAAATCTTGACTTTTCTTTTTAATAATAACCATTCTTATTGCAGATCGCTTAATAGTTAGTTTAAGCCTTAAAGGTAATTTTTCAAATGTATAGCCATTCAAATTTTTAACTAGATCGCAGCCTTGGAGGACAAGAGGTGGAAAACTGTCTGGAGTAGAACCTAATTTCAAAATGGAAGGATTCATAAATTGAATAACTGAGCTAATTCGTTGTAAGCCATCTATAAGCTCAAAAACTGAATCCGATCGCTCAATTACAAAAATCTGTGGTATGGGAAAATTCAGTAAAATAGATTCAATTAAACGCGATTTTTGTTCGTCTGTCCAGCGAAAAAGGCGTTGATATTCAGGCTGAATAATAAACTCCTCCGCTTCATATAAGTGAACAATTTCCCCAAAAGTCATGTCAAAAGTGACGATATTCACTTCTCCAACAACTTCATCAATTTTTTCGGCAATATCAATATCAATCATTGTGTTTTTCTATTGTTTTCTGGTATTTTAGCACGAGCTAAAGAATCCGATCTAGAAAGTTTGGCACTATCCGATAATGCAGCATTAAATCAAATCTTAACCGAAGCAGAGGAAAGAATACAAAAAACGGGAGGAATTAAACATGATGATTTCTGGCGATCGCTAAAATCATAAAATACAAGTCTCTCATGGGAGGTGCGATCGAGATCGCACTGATGTGTCAGAATAGGAAAGTGCGATCGCAACAAATCCAAACTGAGAAAGTGATTGTATAATTAATATGGCAAGAAGAGATATTTATCACAATACTGTGAAACGTGCCTTAGAAAAAGATGGATGGAAAATCACTCACGATCCTTTTCCCTTGGTTGTAGGGAATAAACGCTTGTCTGTTGATTTGGGTGTAGAACGTTTGATTAGTGCAGAAAAAGGAACAGAAAAAATTGTTATTGAAATTAAGAGCTTTATCGGACAGTCTGATGTTAAAGACTTAGAGCAAGCATTAGGACAGTATACTCTATATCGTCAAGTGATGAATGAGATAAAAATCGATCGCCTTTTATATCTTGCAATTTCCCAAGATGCTTTCAAAGCGCGTTTTTACGATAGAATTAGGACAAATTCTACTTAGAAATCAAGTCCTTCGCTTAATTGTTTTCGATCCAGAACAGGAGGAAATTATTCAATGGATACCACAATAAAATACAAAGAAATCATTAAAAATATCTTACGAGAACATGCTGAATTCCGAGATTCTATTCCCGATCGCTATCATTCTCATGTTCTATTTGATGACGAAAGAGGGCGCTATTTAGTCTTAGATATCGGTTGGAGCGATCGCAAATACTTACACGCAACACCCATTCATATCGATCTGATTAACGATAAAATCTGGATTCAATATGATGATACAGAAGAAGGAGTCGCAACGGATCTAATAGAAGCCGGAATTCCCAAACAAGATATTGTTCTCGGTTTTCGCCATCCTAAAATAAGAGAACATACAGGATTTGCGGTGAGTTAAGGTAATTAAAAGAAGCGATCGCACTTTCATTAAGAAAAGCAACAAATTCTTGCTTTTTGAACAATTTTGTGAAAGCGGTTCGCACAGATATGTCAGAATACGAAAGCGCGATCGCCAATTGCCAAAAACGACTTAAGCAATATGATGCAATTCAGTAAAGGAGGAAAATCGAATGGATGAAGCGAAACGTCAACGTTTAGAAGCAGCAGGTTGGAAAGTTAGCAATACTACCGAGTTTTTACAGCTTTCCCCAGAAGAAAATACATTTATTGAATTAAAATTAGCCTTAACTCAACGATTGAAAGAATCAAGAGCGCGAGTCTTGAGTAAAATCATGAGATGTTCTAACTGTTCACTGCGGGAACTTCCGATGTTAAATCTTTTGAAGTTGCTGAAGGAGTGATTTCTAGAAATTGTACAAGAAGTTCGGAAAGGCGATCTCGTAGATATGTCAGAATAGGGAAGCGCGATCGCCTAATCATCCTCAAAGTCTGTCAATAACTCCTCTAAATCTTCATAATCATAGGGAGGACGCTTACGAACAGCTAAAATATCGATAATTTTCTCAGTTTCAGCGATCGCGTAAATTATTCGCCAATTGTCTAATCGCAATCTTCTAATTTCGGTCTCAATATCCGGAATATCTAAAACTTTACTACTGCTAGGACGCGGTGCATCTCCTAATCCTTTAATCTCTCGTTTAATTCTCTGCTTAATATTACCGGGAAGTTTTTTAATGGTTTGAAAGGTTTCCGGTGTAATATAAATTTCGTATTGACTCACTCTAACTCCTCTTCAACTTCATTCCATTTTAACCAACCTGCCTTTTGGCGATCTCCTTCTGTTTCTTGCAGGTCGTGCAAAGCCGTTTTAACAATTTGAATATCTTCTAGAGTTTCCAAGAAATTTAATAAATTGTGCCAATCTTCTAACTCTAAAATGGCCACTTGTTTTCCTTCAAGTTCTTGAAATTTTAGCGATCGCAAGAGATTAAGTGCAGTCATATAAATTCCTTCCAACTTATCATTCTTTCTATCTTAGCAAAAAATAGAGCAGAGGAGAGTGTCGCGATCGCGTAAAATATGTCAGAATGGGAGAGCGCGATCGCTCAACAGCACGAGGACAAAAGATGATTTCTAGACCTCCAGCCCTACTTCGCTTGCAATGTCACCAGCGATTAGAATTTCTTTCTAGCGACCAAAAAGCGAAGTTGAGCAAACACTTTACAGATCCCGATAAAACTGCAACGGCTCATCAATTAGCAGCACTCCTCGATCTGAATTATACCCTTGCGTTAGAAATTTTAGTCATTTTAGAAGCAGAAAAACTTTGCCAAAATCAACTTTTAATCTATCATCAATGCAAACCGAATGTTCCTGTTGCTGCAATTCCTTATGGTGAAGGTTTTCCCAATTTGCCTTGGTCTTGTCCAGCGTGCGAGAAAGAAGTTAAGAATTATGATGAATTGTTTTTTGACATTTTAGCAAAAGCTAAAGATTCAATTGAGTTTGTTTAATTAGTTTATGGCAAATCAAGAAGAATTTGTGAATGCGA
Source organism: Spirulina sp. CCY15215 (assembly GCF_016888125.1). Classification (GTDB taxonomy): domain Bacteria; phylum Cyanobacteriota; class Cyanobacteriia; order Cyanobacteriales; family Spirulinaceae; genus CCY15215. The sequence goes on along the minus strand of NZ_JACSWA010000358.1, from coordinate 8,907 downwards.
TTCTCTCTAACTTAGAAAAATTAGATAGAAACGATCCAGCAACAGATAAATTGGCATCTTATTGTTATACGGCTGACAAAAGACTCCCCAACTACTTAGAAAAATTTGCCAATAATCTCAATATCAAAAATCCCAGTCAATCTCAACTTAAAAAGCGAGGAAACTTATTAGAGCAAATCGTCTATCTTGTTTTTCAAGGATTGAAAGGTGCAACCAGTTTTAAAAGTTTTCAATCAGCAGGGTCTCAATACGATCTTTTAGTGACTGGAGATAACCAACAATGGATGACTGTTTGTAAATTGCTCTATCTCGATTTTACTCAACGAGGGATTATTACCGAATCTAAAGCTCGAAAAGATAAATTACAAGACAAAGATTTTGCCAGACTTTGCAGTATTATGGAGTCAAATCTAACTGGATGCGGATTGGGCATATTTTTTACTTTAGAAGGAGCAACAGGCTTTCCAATAAAAGAACAAGAAAGTAGACAAAGAAAAATTAGCGATTGTAAACTACGTCAAGTTATTTTTCATGCTAAAACTCAGAAATATATCGTTGTTTTCAATAAAGAGGAGATTCTAAAATTAGGCAAAAATGCAACATTTATAACAATGCTCACTCGAAAAATTCGTGATATACAAGAGCTTTCCGGTATTCCTCCCGAACCCGTTGAAAATTTCCAAGAAATTGATTTACCTACTCATTTGAAAGAATTAAATTAACCAAAGCGATCTCGCTTAATAATCAATTAAGTCTCTCATGGAAAGGCGATCGCACTTCTATTAAAAAAAGTAACAAACTCTTGCTTTTTAAACAATTTTGTGAAATCGCACTCCTGAAAAATAAAATTAAGTCTCTCATGGGAAAGCGATCGCGCAGATGTGTCAGAATAGGAAAGCGCGATCGCATTGTTTTAACCAAAAATAGATTGTAATGTCTTCTTTAATTCCAAGCGATCGCTCTCCTCTAATTTTCCCAATTTCCTCAGTATCAATCCTTTTTCTACCGTCATTACAACAGGTTTGATGATTGAAGGCTTAAGCAAACCTGCTGCACTCCAATCATTAACTACAATCTCTCCTAAAATGAGCGTACTTTTCAATTGGCTGGTAATTGCCATTGCGATGAGATCGATATGAATTTGATTATACATATCAGAACTGATAACAATAGCCGGACGCTTTTTGATAGTTGTTTGGTCGGTGAAAGGAAACGGAACTAAAATAACATCTCCAAACTTATAAATTGTCATATTCTGCGTCCTCAGAATTGTCCCATATTTTTGCTAATGAATTTTCTGAGAGTGTCATAGCAGAACGCACTAAAAATCGTTTTTCTCTTTGCACTAATAATTCATCAATAAACTGTTCGACAACCTCAATCTGTTCTGGAGGTAAACGACGCAGTTTTTCCAATAAAACTGATTCTGAATTTGTCATTATTCTTACATTCAGTATCGCGTCTTTGAATTTTACCGTATTCTGCGATCGCACTTCTGAAAAATAAAATTAAGTTTCTCATGGGAAGGCGATCGCGATCACTCGGTTAGTCGATTAGAATAAACAAAGAAGTGAATTGATTTTTTTTATGAGATCGCCGTTTCTTGTTGCTTGAAATACCAATAAAGATTAGCTACAGTAAAATCGGGGACTTCTAACCAATTAGAAGGTACTAAGGCTTTTCGTCCAGTATTAGTTGCCATTTGACTAATATAAACTTCAGGGTCTCGACGGGATTTGGGGTTTACCATAAAACGAAGCTGATCCCGTAATGCAAAATAGTGCGATTTCTCTTTAAAATTTTCATAGCTTGAGATTTCTTCAGGTTTTATTAAAACATCTACTTGCACGTTTTCAATGCGATCGGCTTCTAAATTTTCTAGTTCTTGCATTTCAGAGGGAGAAAGTTCTTGAATCCAATCAACATGAGCTTGCCAAGTTCTTAAAATCGCTACATCATGGTTTTTTAGTCTGGTAATTTCAGGAAACAAAAAATCAAGTTCTTCTGAAGAGTTGCAACGATCAATAATGGTTCTTAAGTCTTGGCTAATTTGGTTTTGTAGATTTTGAAGGCGATCGCTGACTGCATTCATCTCATTTTGCAAGTGATAAGTCAGAATGATAACTTGGGAAATTAGCCAACTACACTCAGCACGTCGCAACCAACCTGCTGCACTCAAGTCAGCAACCAATTGAGGATTAGTATATTCTGCCAAGGCTTGATAAAGCATTCCTCGCACAGCATCAATTTCAGCATTTCTACGAGTTGGATCGGAAACCTTCAAAGCAGATCGTAAGCGCTGTACAGCTTGAGTAAAATTACCATAGGCTTGTACGAGAACCAGACGATGTTGTTCAAATTTGATATCGTTAGCAACATCATTAATGCGTTGTAGAATTGCCGATTCTTGATCTTTTAAAGCCTGTTTTAAATCCAAAAAGCCATCTTTAACTTCTAGACGTAAGTTCTTGACATCTTCTCTAAGTTTTAGAATTTGCCAAAGGTTGACGGCTGAAAGGGCAACACCTGCAACGGTACCCACACCAATAAATGCAGTGGTTGTTTGTAGCACTCCAATACTAGCTTGAACAAGATTCAATTCTCCCAAAACTTTCTGAAATCCTCGGTGGGTTTGAATCATCTGTATACCCCCCATTATAAATCCCACAGGATTTACAACCCCAATTAAAGGATTTAAGCCAGTTCCAACGGCATGAGCAATAAAACGGCCAGTTGCAGCATCACGAACCATCCCAAGGGCAACACCATTGGAAGTTACTATCTTGAGTGTCCCATTGATTAAACCAGCCATGTGTTCGGGACGGAAAGTAAAAAGCAAGTTTGAGGGAAGCATTGTACTTAATTAATGTAGGTAACAAAATTTTACATTATAGGCTTACCTAGTATACTATACTTTGCTCATAAGGTTATTTCAATTGTTATATCTTATGAAAGATTTGAAAAAGCATCCCGAAACTCTTGCAATACTTAGCAATATCACAAATAAAAAAATTGATCCTGCTATCTTTAGCCCCTCAATTTTTTTTCTAGCAAGTTTAATCCCTATTCTATTAGGGACTATTTATGCTGATGGTACGATTACCAGTGAAGAGAAACAACAATTTCAGAAAGTAATCGATCGCTTGACACCTGCGGGAATTGACGAGTTTCAATGGGTACAATTACTGATTACAGGAACGCAAAAGCAGCAAATCCATACAAGTATCGAGAAATTATTCTTACTAACCCAACCATTATCTGATGGAGAAAAAATGTTTTGTGTTGCTTTAGCTTATCAAGTTGCGTCTTGTGAAGGGACAGTCGGTGATAGGGAAAAATCATACTTAACAGCAATATCTAAGAAAATTGGAATTCATACAGAACACTTAGCTGTTATAGAATCTGGATTTGGACGCAATACATCTCCAGATTCTAGAGCAATTTTAAATGTTCGTTCGTTACTCAAGTTAGAAGACTTTAAACACCTCGAACCAATTTTCTGTGATGAAGTTAGAAAAATCTTACAAAAATTACCTCACCAAAAAGAAAGTGATACAAATGATACAAAATTCTATTCTAAGACACTCCAAAAATCCGCAAATAAAGTTACAGAATTATTACAACTATGCCTTAGCGAATTAACAAAAGCAAAAGAGAAATTACAAACACAAACTGATGGAAGTAAAATTAGTCAAGAACAAATTTGGCTGAAAATTGGTGAATGCAGTGGCTGTTATAGTCAATTGAACAATATAGTCAATGAAGATAAAAAAAGGTTGAAATCAGAAACTATACAAAATTGGAATGAGTATATAAGTGCATTAAAAGAATCTGTTCAGTGGAAATATTTAAGAAGTTTACCTATCCAAGAAAATGAGATAGAAGACAAGACAAAAATAACTGAAGAATATGCGAATCATGCAACAAAAACAATCAAAAATGAGATTGAAGTTTGGATAGATAAAATTTTGCAAGATAGACTAAAAACTGTTAAAAAATGTCTAAAAATTATCTCTCAAAATATTGAATTCATACACGATCAGAGCAACCAAACTCTAGCAAAATCTCTTATTATAGAGCTTGAAAAAGTGAATTCTAAGCAAAATTTTTCGGAACATATTTCAAAAGAATTGAGCAATACAGAAGACTCATTTAATGTGTTTGAGCTTGCATCTGATTTCACAGATTCTGTCTTAGGAAGTATGAGTGGATTCGTAGGAAAGTTTGGAATTGGTGGGCATTTACTTCCTCAGCAAACTTCTATTTCGCAAAAAGTATTTGATAAAGTTTGGGAAAAGTTTAATCAGTCTCAAGAAAAGCTGATTGAAAAAATAAGTGACGTGATAGAAATGGCGATCATTCAGAGAGTTCAATCAGTTTCTGAACTAGCACACAAGACAATTTTATTATACGAAAATTTTCTAGAAATACAAGAACAGTTTCAACAAAGAACTCCTGAACAACGAGAACAAGAAATGCTATGGATTGAACAAAAAAACAAACATATTGATGAATTACAAACTCAAATTAGAGTAGTTTTAGATTAACTGATAGAGTTGAAAAAAAATAGTTGCAACAAAACTATGATGGTTTTTGGCGATCGCACTCCTGAAAAATAAAATTAAGTCTCTCATGGGAAGGCGATCGCACTCCTGAAAAATAAAATTAAGTTTCTCATGGAAAGGCGATCGCGCAGATATGTCAGAATAGGAAAGCGCGATCGCATTGGTTGGTGCGATTGTAAATATTGAACAACCTTCCGTTACACTCGTAAGGGAAGGGTCGCCGATTCAAATCCAGTCGAGGGCTTTTTTTGGTAAACAATTATGAATAATTATGACGGCTGTGAATTCTGCTTCTGGGACAATTGAACTGACACCCAGCTATACTTTACCGTTAGCGGTAGTAATTGGGTCGTTACCGTTAATTCTCTTTCTGCCTTGGCTGGGAGGTGCGATCGCCCTTTTTGGTTTATTTCTCCTCTTCCAAGCCGCTACCCTGCGCTTGCGCTTTGGCAAAACAGCGTTAGATGTCTATCGAGGAGAAAAATTAATCCGCCATTTTCCTTATCAAGACTGGCTAAATTGGCGAATTTATTGGCATCCTGTTCCCATTTTGTTCTATTTTAAAGAAGTTAAAAGCATTCATTTTCTGCCCGTTCTTTTTGACCCTCAAGCCTTGAAAAACTGCCTAGAACCGTTACCTCGCGTTGATTGATGAATTCAGACGAACATTCTCTCCCCGAACAAGAATCTAGCAATTGGCCTTCTGAAGATGCAGCCGAGGAAAGCAAGCTACAACCCCTCCCTGAATTAACAACTTTGGGGACTTCCTCTGCAAGTTCTTCCTCTGAGTCGAAAGCAGTCAATTTAGAAAATTTAGAATTAGGATCTTCTCCCGCAGTATCCGAACCGGAAACCGCTTCGGCAGATGTCCCCTTACAACCCTTGCCCGATCGCGTATCCCCCGTTGTCAAATCATCAGAAACTCAGCCAGAAATATCTTCCTCAGAAACATCAGAAACAGAGGAAATATTAGCAAGTGCTGAGGAAAAACCGGAAGATGTAGAAATTGAATCGGTTGCTTTTCGGGTTATCGAAGCAGAACCCATTCCTCCCGAAGAAGACAATACAGAAAACCGACAACGTAAAGAAACTCTCAAGGAAAGTATTGCCGATCTAGAACAGCGCAAAGCCTCACTCGAAGCTGAAGTGAATGCCCTTGATAGGAAACGAGAACTTTTGCTGGCCTCGGAAACAACTGCTGTGCAAGAGGCGATCGCCTCGATGATTCTTAGTGGAACAAAAGAACTGGAAGAACGGCGAGAAAACTTACAAGCGGAACTCGAAAAACTGTACAAACGACGCGATCGCGTGCGAGAAGAAATTAGTAAGAGTTTCTCGGGAGTTTCCCAAGATATCTCCATTCGCGTTCAGAGTTTCAAAAACTATCTGGTGGGAAGCCTGCAAGATTTAGCGACCACTGCCGAACAATTGGACTTACCGGAATATCGCGCCCCCCGAGAACAACCACCCCGAGAAGGGCGATCGCCACGCATTTCCGAACCAGAAGCCCCCAACCCCCAATTTGCAAAACAAGGCTTTAAAGAACAGCAACGGCAAATTAATAGTATTCTCGATCGCTATCGCACTCGTCCCGACTATTACGGTCCCCCCTGGCAACTGCGGCGAACATTTGAACCGATTCACGCAGAACGAGTGCAACAGTGGTTTTTTAAACAAGGGGGACGCGGTACCGTGCGATCGATGGGAAGTCGCTTGCAAAATATCCTTATTGCCTCGGCGACAATTTCCTCACTCCGGCAAATCTACGACGATCGCCTGCGAATTCTAGTCCTTGCCAATACACCTGAACGCTTAGGAGAATGGCGCAGGGGTTTACAAGACTGTTTGGGCATTTCTCGTAGCGATTTTGGACCAAACCGAGGCATTAGTTTGTTTGAGTCGCCAGAAGCCCTTGTACAGAAAGCCGATCGCTTGGTTGAGGAGAAGCAACTTCCCTTAATCCTGATGGATGAAACCGAAGATATGGTAAATTTATCCCTGTTGCAATTCCCCTTGTGGCTGGCATTTGCCCCAGATCCCACCCAAATTTCTAGCTATGGGTATTAATTTGCAAATTGAGTGATAGGATAACTGTTAATCTCGCATAGAGTTGGATCGAATTTGCAGTTGGCAATTATGCCTGCCTCAAAATTGGGCAGGCAGGACGAAATTTAGGTTTTGTAGTGTTGTATTGTGAATTAAGCAATTTTTTGCGTTTTCTCTCAGGTAATAACCTGGGTAATAATTTGGGTAATAACCTTGTACTCGAAACTAATCTTCAAGAGGCAAGGTTAAGTCACCCCTGTTTTTATTAAGAATTTATTCCGATCGCGTTGGCAGGTCTGCTAACTGAAAATCTGTCGGATAAAACTGAATTAACACCGTTTTTTTACAAATTGGGGAATTTGTCAATGGCTTGGATAATTTGCGGATGTTTTGGGTTAACCGCTTATTTGTTAGGATCTTTACCTACGGGATATTTAATCGCTAAATCCCTCAAAGGAATTGATATTCGGCAATGCGGTTCTGGTTCGACGGGGGCAACAAATGTATTACGAAGCGTCGGCAAAGAAGCGGCGATCGCAGTATTGGCGATTGATATTTTGAAAGGCGCGATCGCCTTACTTTTCGTTCGTGTATTTTATGAGATGACCAACGGCGATCTTTTACCTTTAAGTTGGCAACCTTGGTTAGTAACTTTAGTAGGTATATTAGTTATTCTCGGTCATAGCAAATCTATTTGGCTACAATTTAAAGGAGGAAAATCTGTAGCAACCAGTTTGGGGGTTTTATTTGTTATGAATCCTTTGGTTGCTTTGGGAACTTTAACCGTTTTTGGACTGGTATTGGCACTCCGTCATATTGTTTCTTTAGGTTCTATCTCTGGGGCATTTGCGGTTAATATTTTGATGGTTTTCTTTCATCAACCCCTACCTTATTGCCTCTTCGCAGCCATTGCAGGGTTTTATGTTATTATACGCCATCGCAGTAACATCGAACGCTTGCTAATAGGTACAGAACCTGCGATCGGCAAACAAATCTAAATAACTCAATGTTAGACAAATGTTAAACAATAGGGGCAATATTCTACAATTGTAGAGTATTGCCTTGTCAGTTATTTTTGAATGTTTAGATTCCAATTGTAATCGAGATAGCGAATTTCATATTCTCCCGCTTCTAGGTATTGGCGATCGCGATCGCTAACATAGTTACTGATAAAGTTTAAAGTTGCCCGTTGTTTGTTATTACCCGTAAATTTGCCTTCTTCTACACTATAATCTTTTTCCCAATCGCTACCAAACCAATCAAAAAGAGAAGAGAGAGAAACAATATTTTTTTCGCGATCGATTTGCATACCGTGAGGGCTAGAAATCCAGTTTTGTGTTTGTTCTTCTAGTTGTTCCTCTAATTTCTCTCCAGTATAGGGTTCAGTTCGGAGAATGGGACAACTAATCGAAGCGCAATTAATGACAGCATGAATTCGCGGTTCATTATAATTAGGTCGTAAGGTTTTATGTTCGATATCATCTAAAGTTTTGGATTGTTCAGCAATTTGGAAACGGCGGCCTTTCCAAACCCCTAAAATATCCTTAATACTACTTTTTAAAGGTTCTTGATCGATAATGGATTGTAAAGTAAAAGAATTATAAGCATTAGTCCAAAATGCGATTTGTTCCTTTTCATTCCAAGAATCATACATTTCTTGGGAAACCAAAGCGAGAGATTGATTAAAGCGATCTAGTTTTTGTCGATTGAGTTGTAGTCCTTTATAATCCACAAAACCATCCTCATCAACATAGGTTTTCAGAACATCGGCATATTCATCGTAAGTAAAATTAAAATCTTGCGATCGCGTTTCTTCGATCGCATTTTCTGGAGTAGCCGCTTGTAGAAAAGGGAGAGAATTGCATCCCGTGAGAAGAGGAAGCGTAAAACCGACAATAATAAGATATTTAGTTAAATTCATGGTTTTAAGAAAGAGTTTGGAACTTACTACTATGTTTATAAGCTGTTAATCATTCAAATTTCTGGCTCGATCTAAGCTGTCAAAAGGGTTCAGCCTGTAAAATCGGCGCTTTAAATGCGTAACAGCTTAACTATCTTTATCCCATGACGATCTGAGAAAATCCTGAAAAGGCTATAAGTTTTTAAAAACAGCGAAAAGGCCATAAGTTTTTAAAAACAGCGAGCAAGATGCTCCCACTACCTCACCGATCGGGTATTGTAGTGGGAGCGTCTCGCTCCCTAGAGTTCTAATTATTCGAGAAACTAGAGTTCTAATTATTCGAGAAACTAGAGTTCTAATTATTCGAGAAACTAGAGTTCTAATTATTCGAGAAAC
>NZ_JACSWA010000357.1 GCF_016888125.1 Spirulina sp. CCY15215 | reverse complement strand
CAAAATCTTGCTCGCTATTTTTACAAAATCTTGCTCGCTATTTTTACAAAATCTTGCTCGCTATTTTTACAAAATCTTGCTCGCTATTTTTACAAAACTGAGATGCACCCGAGAATTTCCCCTACCCTCTTTCATTTGGTAGGGCGATCGCATCTTTGATTTCTTCCCTAAGATGGAGATTACCATTTTTAAATCTCTGCAATCTACTACTCAAGGGAGATGATAGGGCAACAAAATTTTTCTAAGATGGTGGAAGAGTGAAAATTGCTATGTGCTGTAAATCAAACTAACTGAAAAAAGAGCAGTATATCAGAATATCATCAGAATATCAGAAGTCAAAAGAAAAAGGAGAAAACATTGTGGTTGTCAGTAATGCTTTGTTGCAACAAAGAACACAGAACAATATCTGGGGAAAAGTCGAAAATTACCTGCTGAATACCCCTTTTTGGAAAAAAAGACAAGAAATTGTCGAAAAGGAATTTCGAGCGTTATTTTACCATCGCAATAATAATCCCGATGCGATCGCCGAAGAACTTGAAAATGTCAATCGCTTAGATTTCATTCGTTTATTACGACAACGCGGTATCTTAGGCCAAGCCAGAATTTTACGTTTTTCTCAGTGGTTTCAAGAAATTTGCCAAGAAGTTGTCAATGCAGCAAATGCTGCCCGAGAACGAAGAAAGGCAATGAACTTAATCGCCAAAGTGCAACTTTATCTTGTTACGACTCCCAAACAGGAACTCTCTCCCGAGGGGATCGATCGCGACTTTAAAAAGCTACTTTGGGATCCAAAGGCAAATTTTTCGCAATTGAAAAATCGTTTGTTTCAATTGAATAGTTTCTTTTTCAGACGCATCTTTGCAGTTCGAGAAGATATATCCGATCTCGAAATCTCTGCCATCATTACAGAGTTAGAAATGGCACGCGATCGGGTACTAGAAGAAGCACAGTTAACATCACAGTTAGCATCGTAGAACAAAAACAAGCACAGAATTACTAAATCACGAACAAAGGTGGAACTCTTCCACCTTTTTTATTAAGTAAGCTCTGTATTTATTATAGATTTATAATATATTCATCCTTTTGATATAACCATAAAGTTATAAATTTATTTCTCTCGATAGATGAAGAAACTATAAAGTCCGAGTTATTATGATAATAGTTAAGTCAAGCAAAGGAGTTCATATTTATGGTAACTCAAATGAAAATCAAAGAAAAAGAAGCATACCAAGAAAAGGTCAAAGCAGAAGTTAATAAAATCAATGCTCAAATTGATGAATTAAAAGCGAAAGCAAACCAAGCCAAAGCCGATGCAGCTTTAGAATATAACAGCCAAATTGAAGAACTCGAAGCAAAACAAGATGCTGTAAACGCCAAATTACAAGAAGTCCAGCAAGCCAGTGAAGACGCATGGCAAGACCTGCAAAATGGTTTTGATAGTGCATGGACTGAGTTAACAACAGCTTTTGAACGTGCGTCTAATAAATTCCAATAATCATGAAAGGTGGAAAAATTCTACTTATTTTTCCACCTTACCCCTTTACTCAAAGTAGGTCAATAGGATTTAGAGTTATGGCAATTCAAATTAGAGACAAAGAGGCATACAAAGCAAAGGTTAAAGCTGAAGTTGATAAAATCAACGCTCAAATTGATGAGTTAAACGCAAAAGCAAATCAAGCCAAAGCCGATGCAGTTTTAGAGTATTATAGTCAAATGGAAGAACTCGAAGCTAAAAAAAATGCCGTAAATATTAAATTACAAGAAATGCAGCAGTCAAGCGAAGACGCATGGCAAGAATTACAAGTTGGTTTTGAGAAGGCATGGAATGAGTTAACCACCGCTTTTGAACGTGCATCCTCTAGATTCTAATATTATAATTTTAATAGTATAATTGCATTGCTCATCGTCTTGACCTTATCATCTTGATTTCAGTATTTCCAGAAAAGCACTTTTTCTGCAATAGCTCTTTCTCAAACATTTTTCTTCAATTCAAAAGGAGACTTTCATGGATATTATTCGCATTATTGTTGCCATTTTACTTCCCCCATTAGGCGTTTTTCTGCAAGTTGGTATCGGTACGCAATTTTGGATCAATGTTCTTTTGACCTTCTGCGGCTATATTCCTGGAATCATTCATGCTATTTGGGTTATTCTTAAGGTGAAATAAATTTCGGTTGTAAATTTATTTTCCACAGCTTTGTTATTTCCTTGTTTGGGTGCATCTCAATTTTAAAAAAACTTGCAGAAACATGGAAATCAAAAGCAGGAATCTTGATTCCTTGGTATAGATTTACATTTTGAGATGCACCCAATTACTTTGTTGTTATTTCAAGAAAAAATGGATTTAAAAGTCATCGTCCCCTCTATTTTATTAGCTTTATTAACTTTAGCATCTGCCCCTTCTCAAGCGGGTAATCCCAAACAAAAATTACTCAGAACTAATGCTTGTCCTGGATGCGATCTATCTAATGTAGACTTATCTCAAGCACATTTGATCGGTGCAGATCTGCGAAATGCTTCCTTAGAAGGAGCCAATTTATCAGAAGCCAATCTAGAAGGTGCAGATCTCACCGGTGCTAATCTTGAAAATGCGGATTTAAGCAGTGCTTTCTTAACCAATGCTGTTTTGAATCGAGCCAACCTCGATCGCGTGGATCTCAGCCATGCTATAATCTATGATGCTCATGTTGTGGGTGCGTCAATGGAAGATATCGATCTAACTAATGCCGTCGTCTTTAACACGGCGATCGGTGTCGGTGGAAATGCCCCTTGATTTTGTAATATAACCTCTTAACTTTGGCGCTTTTTTATATTTATCTCGCACTTCATTCACCTCGCACTTTAAGATAGAAATATGACTGATTTATTGAGTACAATTCTTGACAGTCTTAGAGAAATTGTTGCCAGTGGTGTTAAAAGTATTCCAGCAGTTTTAACAGCAATTATCGTTCTTTTTCTCACTCGTTATCTGTCTCAGTTCGTGCGAGGACTGGCAACTAGAATTTCTGAAAAATCCGTTCGCAGTAAATCCCTACAACACCTGATTACGAAGATTGCTGACATCGCAACTTGGATTTTTGGGGTTCTTTTTGCGGCAGTTATTGCCTTCCCTGGATTGAGTTTGGGTGATATTGTTGCAACATTAGGATTGAGTTCCGTTGCTATTGGTTTTGCCTTCCAAGATATTTTTAAAAATTTCCTTGCTGGGACTTTGATTCTCTTGCAAGAACCTTTTCGGATTGGGGATCAAATTATTGTTGGAGATTTTGAAGGAACTGTGGAACGAATTGACGTGCGAACCACTAAAATTCGTACCTATCAAGGAGAAAGAGTTCTCCTTCCTAATTCAGAGGTTTTTACGAGTGCAGTGCAAGTACAAACGGCTTTTGATTCTCGTCGAACCGATTTAGCTGTAGGAGTAGACTATAATACCTCTTTGCCCGAAGCAACTGATATTTTAGAAGGCATTATTAAAGGTGTTGAAGGTGTCTTGCAAGACCCCGAACCCGAAATTGATTTGGTCAGTTTTGGGGATAGTTCTATTGATTTTCTCGTGCGCTATTGGACGCGATCGCAACAAAAAGAAGTTCGCGTTACTAAAACTCGTGCCATTCTTGCCATTAAGCAGGCATTAGATGATGCTAATATTAGCATTCCTTATCCAATTCGCACCCTCTATTTTTACAATCAAGATAGGTACAGCGATTATCTGCCGAAGTCTCGCGATCGCGAACATAATTCTGTCTAAATTCTGCCCCTTCCCCTGTAAGATAGATGGTGGAATTTCAGCAGAGATGAAGGATTAACGTGCAGTTTTTTGTTTACCATACGCCAGAATTGACCCCCACGGATTCGCTACCCGACTGCGCGATCGCCATCGACGTGCTACGGGCTACGACAACTATTGCCACTGCTTTAAATGCTGGTGCTGAAGCCGTCCAAGTTTTTAGCGATATTGATAAGTTATTAGAAGTGAGTGCTGAGTGGCCAGTAGAGAAGCGCTTGCGGGCAGGAGAACGAGGAGGCAAACAAGTTGAAACTTGTGATATGGGTAATTCTCCTCTTTTTTGTACTAGAGAAAGAGTTAAAGATAAACGTTTATTTCTCACTACTACCAATGGAACGAGGGCATTACAACGGGTTGAAGATGCCCCCGTGGTTCTCACTGCGGCACAGGTGAACCGTCACGCTGCGGTAGAATATTTACGCCAACAGCAACCGAAAACCGTTTGGTTGGTGGGATCGGGTTGGCAAGGAGACTATTCCCTCGAAGATACGGTTTGTGCGGGGGCGATCGCCATGCCGTTTTATGAAGGGAATGCAGACATGATTGGTAATGACGAAGTTTTGGGGGCGATCGCCCTTTACGATCGCTGGCAAGATAAGTTAGTAGATTTGTTCCACCAAGCGAGCCACGGGAAGCGATTATCCGGTTTGAATTTACTTGAAGACCTCGAATATTGCGCTAAAACAGATATTCTTGATATTCTCCCCATGCAAACTGAAAAAGGGGTTATTAAAGCTGTTTAATCTACGGTGGGCATTGCCCACCTTACAAGTATTCACAGGTATTCTCAATTTCTTTGATTTGCAAATATAGATAAAAATACCGATGCGATCGCAAAAAAAAAGGAAAGCTAATCACATTTTAAACCCCCCCTGCGCGATCGCAATGATAGAGTTGATAAGGAAAGCCACCGATGCGATAATGTTCTTTAATATCTATTGTACATTTGCTGTTTTTGAGAGCAATTTCGCGAGGGTAGGATGCTTCGACATAACCGGGGACGATCGCCCATAAAGAAGCAGGAGAAAGGGGGAATTGGGACAGCGATCGCCAGACATATTCAAAGCCCCCAAAATCGGTTTTATTGAGAAAAGTAAAGTAAGCGGGGCGATCGTGGATATCTGCAAAAGTAAGGGCATAGCTTAACCCAGTTGCAATTTCGAGAGTGTTTTCGTATGCCATCATGACCATGACTGGATCGGAAGACTGGTTAAATTGTTGGGCTACTTTGAGGGGATAATAGGGTTTCTGAAAGGCAAAATTAAAAATCACGCAGAGACTGCCGATCGCACCGACAAGGAGGAAAATGATAGCCGATCGTGGGGAGGATAAAGGGAATTGGCGATCGCGACTAAAACTGGCTGCAATGAGGGCGCAGAAGCCAGGATAATAGATGAAATGATAGCGAGGGGCAATACTAATATCTTTGCCGAGAATATAGATAATTGCGGCAAATTCTAACAGGACGCAGAGGGTAAAACAAGAGAGAGTAATGGTACTTTCTCGCGTGTTAGGGGAAGCGTACAATTTTCGGAAACCGCGCAGGAAATAGGCGATCGCCCAGACCATAAATATTACAGTAAAGGTAACACTAACAATTTGCAACCATAGGGGCTGTTTTTCCACAGGAAGGGCGATAAACATAGCACTCCATCCCCCGAGGGTTTGTAGAATAGGAAGGAGGAAATTAGGCGCAGGGAGCCAACTGGTCTTGGGACTGTTAAAATGCTCTAGGAGAATGGGCAACCAGGGGAGATAAAATAGAAAGGGTGCGATCGCCAGAATAAACGGCCAGAAAAGACGAATAATGCCTACTTTTGGCGTTCTATAAAGAACGAGAAAAAGCGTTATAAATTGAGCAATGATGGCAAAAATATAAAAATAATGCACATAGATTCCCAAACAATTTATACTTCCCCAAAGTAGCCAAAGAAGCGGTGAATATTTCTTTTTTTGAAGCTGTTTTTGTATTAAAATTAAACAGCAGAGTGCAAAGATTAAGAGTAGAATGGGTAAAGTGTAGTGTCGTGCTTCTTGGGATAAATAAACAGCAAAAGGAGAGACAGCCATCATTGCTGCACCTATTAATCCTGCTTGAGGAGAGAAAGCCAGACGGTTAAGGAGATATATAGCTGCGATCGCAAAAACACCCAAAATTGCTGGAAACGATCGCAATTTCCAAGCTAAAGAAACATCCCATGAATCAATTCCCAGCAACCATTCATGCAAAGCACAAAAGAATAAGGGAGGATGAGTTGATTGCATGGCAAGATAAGAGACAATTTCGCTACACTGGGTTTGAGGATTTAAAATAAAAATATCTGGGATGCGATCGACGGCTAAAATCTGTTCTAAGGGCAAGTTTTTAAACCCTTTTCCCAAACCAAAAAGCGCGGTAATGATTTCATCTACCCATAAAGGTTTGCGATCGAGTTGCCAGAAACGGAGAATTGTACCGAGACAAAGAATTGCAGTGAGAAGGAGATAATGCACAAGAAAAAATGAGGTTGCGCGATCGCATTAAGGAAGTTTAATTGATTATTATTGGTCTTTAAATTAGTTGATTAATGAAACAATCTGGGATTAGATTAAAACAATAAGATAAAATGATAACCCATTACCCATTACCTAACTCGTTTATGCTCTCCGTTTCCGATCGCCTCCAAACCCTCAAATCTCAGTCTCAATGCGCCCTCATCCCCTTCATCACGGCGGGAGACCCGGACTTGGAAACTACTGCCAAAGCCTTGCGGATTCTCGATCGCGCGGGGGCAGATATCATTGAATTGGGTGTTCCTTATTCCGATCCCCTTGCTGATGGTCCTACCATTCACGCAGCAGCAACGAGGGCATTACGGCGGGGGGTTAAACTGGAAGATGTGCTAGGGGTAGTGGAATCAGTGCGGGATGAGATTACAGCCCCGATTGTTCTCTTCACTTATTACAACCCTATTTTATATCGCGGTATTGAACCTTTCTTGCAGCGTATTGCTCAAGCAGGGGTTAAGGGTTTAGTTGTGCCGGATTTGCCTCTAGAAGAAGCTGAGGCACTCCTAACCAAAGGCAAGGAGGTGGGAATTGAATTAACTCTATTGGTTGCCCCTACGAGTCCTCAAGAGCGCATAGAGGCGATCGCCAAACAATCTCAAGGCTTTGTTTATTTAGTGAGTGTCACCGGAGTGACCGGAGCGCGGACAGAAGTTGCTTCCCGCGTTAAAGACCTGCTTCCCAGACTGCACAAAACCACCGATAAGGCGATCGGGGTGGGTTTTGGGATTTCTCAACCCGAACACGCCAAACAAATGAAAGAATGGGGTGCAGATGCAGTGATTGTCGGGAGTGCAGTAGTGAAACTTTTAGCACAAGGAACACCCGAAGAAGGATTAAAAGCAATTGAAGCATTTTGCCAGAGTTTAAAAGCAGCGATTCAGTAAACAAAAAAGAGAGATTCCTAGGAATCTCTCTCTTGTATGTGTATTTTTCCCTTCTTGGCGGGAATTTAGGCGGTTAGGTTAGTTTAGAAACTAAACGTAGTCCGCAGCATACCTACAAAAGTCGTATCATTGTTGGGGTTGCCATTGGGGTTGAAAACAGCGTAAACCCCAGGCGCAATCTCAATGTTGTCAGAAACGGGGAAACGATACTCAAAGTTAGCCATATAAGCCGCGCCGCGATCGTTTGGACCATTTTCAGCGCGGGTTAAATAAGGCAGTTGACCGAAGCCCAATACTAAAACATCATCTTCCTTGAGCAAGTCAGGGAAGCCTAAATTAGCGCCCCAGGTCCAAAGATCGGCAACATCACCGCGACGTACACCAGATTCGGCGATCGCCTGGGTGTACCCCACAAAAGCACTCAAATTAATGCTGTCGCTGAGGTCAAAGCTACCAGATACATTCCAATGGTTGGCAGAAGTGGCGGATTCTCGGATATTACCGCTACTGTTGACATAGAGAAAGGGAGATTCACCCAAAACGCTTGTTGCTCCCCCAAGGGTAATATTATTGCCCGTGCGAGCGCCACCGGGGGAGAAACTGTGGGCATAACCCAAAGCTAACTTGAAGTCCTCATTCAGTGCAAGATTCAGTTGGATGGGGGCGGTATAGCCACCGTTAAAGATTCCTGTACCGGCATCGTTGGGATTATTGGAGAAGTAGGCAAGATCGACACCGAAAGATTCATTCAGTTTGATATTAGCTCCCAATGCGGCACCACCGTCGGGGGCTTCATAGAAGAGGTTATTATAAGCCAAACCCAAGGGCATACCATCAATGGCGTAGGGACTGGTGCTTCCCGAATCGATAATATCGTCAATGCTAACGCCTGATGCGGCAACGTGAAGCATCACATTTTCTCCTGCGGGGAAGCGATACCACAATTTGGCGAGACGCACATCATTGTCGGCGGTAAACCCGTATTTGTTGGGGTCGTTTTGCGGGGAACCGGTGCCAAACTGGGAAATATTCCGTAAATTTCGCGCTTGCAGTCGGGTACGAAGGCGATCGCGTCCGGTGAAGCTGGTATCGAAGTTTAAACGCGCCCGATAGCCAAAGGCAACGCTATTATTGCGATCGGTTCGGAAGTTTGTGGCTGTGGTGTTACTGTCTGCATGAATAGTATCCAGGTCGTTGATGAATGTTGCACCAACTCCAGTAGCTGCGAGATATTGTCCCAAGGTAACAGAGTCAACTGTTCCCCCCTCTTCAAACAGACCGATCATCCGGTTCTGATCGAGAGTGTTAGCCAGAGAGGCTGAGTCAGCGATGGTCTGATTGTCTAAGAGACCCAAATCGAAGTATTCAGCACCATTAAAGCCAAAAATCTTGGCGCGATCGCCGATCGCAGTATCCAAGTTAAAGATGACTTCTCCAACTAACTTGGTAGTGGTAGAAAATTGATTATCTTCTAGGAAAGCGACTCGTCCTTCAAGGTTATCTACCCGCGTTCCCAGGGCTGTGAGTTCCACCTCAAATTCCAGCATGAGACGACGGATGGTTTCTAATTCGTCCCGCGTCACAAAATCAGCAGTGGTTTCTGCAAGCAGGCGTTCGACCTGTTGCAAGCAGGCATTTAAACCGGCGGCAAATTCGTAGCGAGTTAAAGCGCGGCTGCCGCGATAAGTGCCGTTGGGATAGCCTTTAAGACAGTCGTAGCGACGAACCAAATCATCTAAGGCTTGAAATGCCCAATCTCCGGGGGAAACATCACTAAACTTAGATGCTCCGGTAAATTGAGCCTGACCGGGGATGCCTTCTGTACTGTAATTATTGATTTGTTGTAGGACATCGCTACTGGAAGAACTAGGGGAGGGTTCTGTTGGATTCGCAAATGCGTCTCCCGACACTGCTAACGGCACTGCTAACGGCACTGCCAATACTGCAATAAGGGTTGCAGGGGTGGAAAATAAAGCCTTTCCTGGAATTTTAGACATGAATACATCCTCACACTTAACCAATAAATAGGGCGATAGAACCAATTCCTTTACTTCTTGCTTCCGATACGCTCTATATCGAGTTTAGCGAAACTTCGCTACTTGGGATTATAGATCGTAAAAAGAATTTCTTTGCGATTGTACCATTGTTGAACGCTCCCCAACCATAATCTTTGATTTGGTTGGGGATTCTTTCAGCTACGGAATTTCCGTGCGGTTTTTTCCCTGTTTTTTGACTGAGATTTTCGTCAAGAAGAAAAGGCAAAAGACCGCGTTGAAGTGTTCTGGAGTTAAACCCATCACTATCTAACTATCTAACTATACTGTTCTCCCGTGTCGAGATTAAATAACAGATGCAAGGATTGAATGGCGCGGCGGCGTGCCTCGATATCCTGCTGGGCGCGGAGTTGTACCATCGGATCGTGGAGAATTTTATTAACAATACCTCGGGTGAGTGCCTCGATGGTTTCTTGGTGCTTATCGGCAAATTCTGTACCTAAGCGAGAGAGGGCTTTTTCTAATTCTTGTTCCCGAATATCTTCGATTTTCTGACGCAGGCAATTAATGGTGGGAATGGTTTCTAGCGATCGCCGCCAAACTTCATAAGCCACCACTTCTTCTTCCAGTAGTATTTCCGCTTCTTGTGCCATTTTGCGGCGTTGGGCGGTATTTTGGGCAACGACGGCTTTTAGGTCATCAACGTTATAGAGTTGAATCTGAGCCAATTCTTTGACATCTGCGTGAACGTTGAGAGGGACGGAGATATCAATAAGCATTAACGACTGCTCTGGGGGGAGATGCGCTGTTAATTTGGCGCGGTCTAAAATGGGTTCTGTGGCTCCGGTGCTGGTAAAAACAATATCAGAATCGGCGATCGCCTCCATCATTTCCTCCAAGGGACTTAAGTTCAGGTTTGCCTCGGGGAATTTTTGGGAGAGTGCTTGCGATCGCTTCTGCGATCGGTTGACAATAGTGATATTTTCTGCTTTTTTCGAGAGCAAATGTTTGACCAGCAATTGTGCCATTTTCCCCGCCCCAACGATGGTAATGCGCTTGGTGGAGAGGTCTTCTGCCTTAATTTTCGCCAATTCTACCGCCGCAGAGGAGATAGAGACGGCACCGGTGCCAATATTGGTTTCGCTGCGAACTCGCTTTCCGGCTGCGATCGCCTGCTTAAAGAGACGATCTAACAATCTTCCCAAGCCTTTATACTTTTGGGCGAGTTTATGGGTAGTTTTCACCTGTGCCAAAATCTGCCCTTCTCCCAAAACCAAACTATCTAAACCACCTGCAACCCACATTAAATGGCGCATGGCATCTTCATGGAGAAGGACAAAGAGATGTCGGCGTAAATGGAAGAGAGAAATTTTGCTAATTTCCGCGAGAAACTGGGTCACTTCAATCACCCCAGGCTCGCTTTCCGTGGTAATAAAATAGATTTCTAAACGATTACAGGTGCTGAGAATGGCAACTTCTTCAATGTGAGGATAAGTTTTAATATGGGCGATCGCTTCTTCAAGTTGAGCTTCGGGAATACTGACTTTTTCGCGAATTTCAACGGGGGCTGTTTTGTGACTTAAGCCGACAACTGCAATATTCATAAATAAATACTTCTTAAAATTTCTTTGTCTGTATCTGCCCTATTTTCAGGGTTTCTTTGGCTAAATTTAGCGATCGCTACACAATACTTAACGATGGGAGTAACGAGTAGCCAGGAACGGGTAATGACACAGTTTTCATTACCCATCACCGATGACCCATCTAAATAACGTAGCGATTTCTCGCTGAGTCTGGTCAGGTTAGGGCTTTTTCAAGCTCCCGCTAGAGTCCGGAGGACTTAGCGGTGAGTTCCT